>NZ_JAAFYZ010000183.1 GCF_018274385.1 Catenulispora pinistramenti
ACCCCGAACAGCCCGCGCGGCCTGCCCCATGCGTCGTGCCCCATC
The DNA here is from genome assembly GCF_018274385.1 of Catenulispora pinistramenti. Taxonomy (GTDB): domain Bacteria; phylum Actinomycetota; class Actinomycetes; order Streptomycetales; family Catenulisporaceae; genus Catenulispora; species Catenulispora pinistramenti. Next base: position 46 of record NZ_JAAFYZ010000183.1, read on the forward strand.
CCACCCTCGCTCACAGAATCCCGCAATCCCGCAATCCCGCAGCCCTGCCTCAGCAGCAAGTCACACCGGCCCACAACGCCAGTCGGCAACAGATCCGGCCCAGCGACCGGCGCGTCGCGAACCACGTCGCGAACCACGTCACGAACCACGTCACGAACCACGTCACGAACCACCGGGCAAAGGTTGCCCGACACGGCACCAGCAAGCGAAGTCCCGCTGGCTAGTCGCCGGAGGTGTATCGCGTAGGCGGAAACGCGTCTCCAGCTGCGCGGCCGGAGTCCTCGTCAGTGCGTAGCTCGCCCTCGCGGACCTGGTCGTCGATCTCGTCGGTCGCTTCGGTGTAGGCCGCCTGGGGGTCGGTGTCCGCCGGTGTCGCGTCGGGGTCCGGGGGCAGGCCCATGGCGATTCGGTCGAGTTCGGTGCGCTCTTCGAGCTGCTCGTCGTCGGGGCGGAGTGGCAGGCCGCTGCCGTGGTCGGTGCGGGGGCCGCCCTCGACCTTCTTGTTCGATTTGTGGTGTCCCATGGCCTCAAACTATGTGGGCGACGGCGACGGCGCCTGTTGTGGCTCCTTACCGTCGGTCATTGAGGGGGGTGGGTTTGTCCAGGGGGCCAATGTGCCTGGTCGGCGGCCACAAGAGTTCGCCGGTCGGGAGCGGCGCCGGTTACCGTATGCGTTCCAGATCCGGAACGGTTCAGGTGAAGGCGGAGCGGTGTCGTTCACAAAGGTGAAGGTCGCGGGATTCTCCATAGTCGGACGCGTAGTCGGACGCGTGGCTGTCGCGTACCACCGCTATGCGGAGCGAAGCGGCAACTTCGTATCGGCTGCCGTGGCGTTCTACGGGTTTCTGGCTCTGTTCCCGCTCACGGCGCTGGCCGCCGCGGTCGTCGCCGCCACGCTCAGCCCGGCGCGGGTGCAGAGCTTGCAGCGCAGGATCGCTGATGAGATCCCGGGCATCGCCGACAAGGTAGACGTCCATGCCCTGGTGAGCCATGCCGGGACGGTCGGGGTGGTCGGTGCGGTGGTGCTGGTGTACCTCGGCCTGAATCTGGTCGCGGCCCTGCGGCCGGCGATCCGCGAGATCTGGTTCGGGTTCCAGCCGCCGGCCGAGGGGCTTGAGAACCTGCTGGTGACGAAGGTGAAGGACGCCGTGTCGCTGCTCGGGCTCGGGGTCGCGATGGCGGTGTCGGTCGGATCGTCAACCCTTGCGACCTCCGTCATCGGCCACGTGTCGGGACCGCTCGGTCTGGTCGGGCAGCCGGTCGGCCGGTTGTTCCTGCGCGGTGCCGGGCTGGCGGTGGGCGTCGGCGCGGGCGTCGTGATGTTCGCGTACCTGTTGGTGGGCATGCCGCGCCTGGAGATGCCCCGGCGGGTGGCCCTTCAGGGCGCGCTGATCGGTGCTGTCGGATTCGAGGTGCTCAAGGCTCTGGTCGCGTCCTACATCTCCGGTGTCGCGAGCAAGAGCATGTACGGTGCGTTCGGCGTCCCCGCCGCGCTCTTGTTGTGGATATACCTGGTGGCCAGGCTGTTGTTGTTCTGCGCGGCCTGGACCGCGACGTGCGACCCTGACCGGCGGTCAGCGGTGTGCTTCACACCCCCGGGGACGGAAGCGGCGCCCGAGTAAGCGACCTGATCGGAGCGGCCGAGGGTCGCCGTGTTCCCCTGAATTCGCACAGGGTTCCCAAGATCCTCACCCTGTGCGACGATGCGCGGAAACGACCAGCGACAGGGAGCGCAATGGCCGGACACGCGAGCGGGGATCAGGGTGTCGGCGTTCCGCGCGCCGCCATCGGGCCGCCGCGCTTCATCGGCCGGGACGGCGAACTCGACGCGTTACGCAGTGCCCTGACATCCGGGACCGCCGTCGTGCTCATCGAGGGCGAGGCGGGGATCGGCAAGAGCCGGCTGCTCGCCGAGTTCCTCGAGACGACACAGATCCTGGAGACGACGCAGGCCGGCGGGGCGTCGTCACGCACGCTTGTCGCGGTCTGCCCTCCCTTCCGGCGGCCGCACACCCTTGGCGCGTTGGTGGACGCACTCCGTCAGAGCACTGACAAGGTCGCCGGTCTGGGGCTGAGCCCGCTGGCCGGGGCCCTGCGGCCGTTGTTCCCCGAGTGGGCTGCCGAGCTGCCCGCGGCGCCCGAGCCGGTCGAGGACGCGACGGCGGTGCGGCACCGGCTGTTCGGCGCGCTGTGCGAACTGCTGGATCGGACCGGCGTCACGGTGCTGGCCGTGGAGGATGCGCACTGCGCCGATGAGGCGACCCTGGAGTTCCTGCTGTTCCTGTGCGCCCGCCGCACCCGGCGGATCAGCGTCATCGTGACGTACCGGCCGGAGGACCTGCCCGAGGACTCGGCGGTGCGCCGGCTGTCCTCCCTGTCGGCGCCGAGCACCACGCGGCTGCGGATCGCCCTCGGTCCCCTGGACGTGGCCGCGACCGCCGGCCTGGTCTCCTCCATGCTGGCCGGGGCCCAGGTGTCACCGGAGTTCGCCCAGTTCCTGCATCAGCGCACTGACGGCGTCCCCCTCGCGGTCGAGGAATCGGTCCGGCTGATGGGTGACCGCGCGGACCTGGCCCGGCGCGACGGTGCGTGGGTGCGCCGGGAGATCGAGGACATCGACGTGCCCGCGACCATCCGGGACGCGGTCCTGGAGCGCTTCCACCGGACCTCGCCGGCGACGCGCACCCTGCTGGAAGCCGCGGCGGTGCTCACCGATCCCTCGACGGTGGGACTGTTGCTCGCGGTGTCCGCTCTGGGCGAGGAGGACGCGCAGGCCGCGCTGGAGGAGGCGGTCGGTACCAGGCTGCTGACGGAAGGCCGTCGCGATCTGCTGGCGTTCGGCCACGTGCTGGCAGGCCGCGCGGTGTACGAGTCGATCCCCGCGGTGCGGCGGCGCACGATGCACCGTAGAGCCGGAGTCTCGCTCCGTGACGTTTCACCGCCACCCCTGGCCCAGCTCGCGCGACACTTCCGCGCCGCCGGGGACACGCAGGACTGGTCCACCTACGCCGAACAAGCCGCCGATCTGGCCCTGGCCTCCGGCGACGACGCCACCGCGGCCGGACTGCTGGGCGAGCTGATCACCGAGGTGCGGCTGCCCGGTGCGACGGTCGTGCGGCTGGCCCGCAAAGTGCGCCTGACCGCACCGGAGGACTCCGACCGGATCCAGGACCTGATCCGTTCGCTGCGCACGGTGCTGGCCGAGCAGCAGCTCGGCGACCGGGGCGAGGCCGAGGTCCGCGCCGAACTCGGCAGACTGGAACTCCTGGTCGAGAACATCGCCGCGGGCCGCAAGGAGTTGGAGCGGGCGGTCCCGCATCTGAGCCACGACCCCGTGGCCGCCGCGCAGGCGATGATCGTGCTGGGCTGGGCGATCGGCGAGCCCGTGCCGAACGAGACCTCCCTCTACTGGCTGCGTCAGGCTGCTGAGATGATCGCGCTGCCCATGCCGGAGAAGGACCGCAACCGGCTGCGCGTGAACCGGGCGGTGGGCCTGCTGACCCTGGGGGAGCAGGAGGGCTGGGCCGAGGTGGCGCGGATCCCATGGGACGCGCCGCACACGGCCGAGCACCTCGGAATCGCGAACAACCATTACAACGTCGGCGTGATGGCCCTGCAATGGGGACACTACGACCTGGCGCGACGCCACCTGGCCAGCGCGCGCGAACTCGCCGAACGCCACCCGTACCAGCGCCACCTCACCCTCGCACTCGCCGCCGAGGCCGGTCTGGACTGGGCCACCGGTCGTTGGGACGGCCTGGCCGAGCGACTGCACGGCATCGTCGAGGTCGCCGCCGGGGCGGCGACCAGCCACCTGGAGGTTCGGCTGACCAGCCATCTGCTGGCCGCCGCGCGCGGTGACCGGCCGACGGCTGAGCAGGGCTTGTCCGCGGTACTGGCCGGGAGCGGGGAGGCGCCCGGTTGTGCCCTGGCCGCGGCGGCCGCCCTCGCCGCGATGGCGCTCGCGGACGGTGACGTCGACAGAGCCCTGATGCTGAGTCAGGAACCGCTGGATCTGGTGACCGGCAACGGGATGTGGCTGTCCGCGGTGGATCTGGTGCCGGTCCGGATCGAGGCGCTGATCGCCTCCGGCAGCGCGGGCGACATCGAGGCGCGGCAGTTGGTGCGCGGGTTCTCCGAGTGGCTTCGCGGCCGGGACGTGCCGGTGGCGAGAGCGGCCCTGGCCTGGTGCCGGGCCCTGCTGGCGCAGGCGCGCGGTGAGCACGAACGCGCGGCGGCGCTGTGCGCGCGGGCCGCCCTGTTGTGGGACGCGCTGCCGCGTCCCTACGCCGCCTCGGCGGCACGCGAGCGGCAAGCCGCCTGCCTGTCGGCGTGCGATCGCCGGGAGTCCGCGCTGCCGTTGCTGGAACAGGTCCTCGCCGAATACCGGGAACTCGGCGCCGATGCCGACGCCGTCAGGATCGCCGCCGCCCTACGCGCCCAAGGGGTGGACGCCGCCCGGCCGCGACCGGCTCGGCGCGGCTACGGTGACCGGCTCTCGCCCCGCGAGTTGGAGGTCGCCGGACTGGTGATCGGCGGCCGGACGAACCGGGACATCGGCGAGGTGCTGTATCTCTCGCCTCGCACGGTGGCGCGGCATCTGGACTCCGCCATGCGCAAGCTCGGCGTCTCCTCCCGGACCGCGCTCGCCGTGCGGCTGGTCGAGCTCGGCCTGGGACCGGCCTCCTAGCGGTCCCCGCGACCAGGCGCGTAGCGGCCCCCGCGACCCGACTGGTAGCAGTCCCCGCGACCCCGCCCCGCTCCGGCGCGACCGACTTTGGGTCGGGCGCGCGGCGAGATTGGGTCATCTGACGCATCCCCCGAGCACCGCGGCGCATCGACGCTGGACGGGTCAACGACGTGTCCTGAGAGGGGATCGCTTCATGGATCGGCACGACCCGAACCCTGTGCCCGCCGGGGAAACCCCGGCGGATGACCCGGAGCCCGCTGCGCCGGATGCCGCGGCCGCGGCCACGGCCGCTGCCACGCCCACGGTCACGGCGCCCGAACCCGCGACCGAAGCGGAAGCCGAGTCCGGCCAGGAGACGGCGCGTGAAACCGACCACTATCGACCGCTCTGAGAGCCCATCGACTGCAAGGAGCTCGATCCATGCGCATACCTCGTCTCCTAAGATCCAAGCCGGTCCTGACCCCGGTGGCCATCCTGGCGGTGGCCACGCTGCTGGGTATGGGCCTGAACCAGCCGGCCGGTCCCGCGCCGAGCACTGTGCCGGTGGCGTCCGGAACCGCGCGCGTCCAGCTGACCACCAGCACGAATGCCGGCTGTAACACGGCGCCGCGCAAGGGATACGCGCGTTGTATGTCCGTCGTGCAGACCCCTGACAACCACGTGGTGACCCCCGACGCCGCGGGGCCGCCGGTCGCCGCGCTCGGCCCCACGGACATCCAGAGCGCATACCGGCTCCCGGCCAGTCGCGGCGGTGGCCAGACAGTGGCGCTGGTCGACGCTTACGGTGACTCACACGCCGAAGCCGACCTGGCCGCCTATCGCGCGTACTACGGCCTGCCCGCCTGCACCACTGCGAACGGCTGCTTCAAGAAGGTGGACCAGAGGGGCGGTTCGAACTACCCGGCCGACGACTCCGGCTGGGGCACCGAGACCACCCTGGACCTCGACGCGGTGTCCGCGGCCTGCCCGGCCTGCAACATCCTGCTGGTGCAGGCCGACGACCCCGGCATGACCAACCTCGGCGCCGCCGAGAACACCGCGGTGGCGCTCGGCGCGAAGTTCGTCTCGAACTCCTACGGCGCCGACGAGGACCCGAGCGAACTGGCCAACGACACGTACTACGACCATCCCGGCGTGGTGATCGCGGCGTCGTCCGGCGACGTCGGCAACGTCGTGGAATTCCCGTCCGACATCGGCAACGTCGTCGCGGTCGGCGGCACCCAGCTGACCAAGGACGCTTCCACTTCGCGCGGCTGGACCGAGACCGCATGGGGCTCCGGCGGCTCCGGCTGTTCGACGATCTCCCCGCAGCCCGGTTTCCAAGCCGCGCTGAACACCGGCTGCTCCAAGCGGGCCACCGCGGACATCTCCGCCGACGCCTCCCCGGCCAGCGGCCTGGCGGTCTACGACACGCTGGGGCAGGGCGGCTGGCTCCAGGTCGGCGGCACCAGCCTGGCCTCGCCGCTGGTCACCGCGATGTACGCGCTGGCCGGTCCGCCGGCGGCGGGCACCTACCCGGTGACCTACCCGTACCACGACGCGAAGCAGGCTGCTGACCTGTTCGACGTCACGCAGGGCACGAACGGGTCGTGCGGCACCGTACTGTGCACCGCCGGTCCGGGCTGGGACGGTCCCACGGGCCTGGGCACCCCCGACGGCGTGGGCGCCTTCACCCTCGGCCAGCAGGGCGACATCGTCGGGCAGGTGACCGACGCCACCACCGGGGCACCGGTCACCGACGCCGTGGTCACCGCCTCGCCGGGCGGGTACCTCACCCACGTCGACGCCACCGGGCACTACGACATCGGCGTCGGGGTCGGCGCTTACACCGTCACCGCCTCGTCGTACACGTACACGGCAGCGAGTAAGGCCACTGACGTCGCTGTCGGCGCGCACACCACCGTGGACTTCGGGCTCCAGGCCAAACCGCAGGCGACCGTGACCGGCACGGTGGCCGACGGCTCGGGGCACGGCTGGCCGCTGTTCGCGCGGATCACCATCGACGGCTACCCCGGCGGTCCGATCTACACCGACCCGTTCACCGGGCACTACAGCGTGACCCTTGCCGGACAGAGCTCTTACAAGGTGCACGTCGTCCCGGTGTACCCGGGCGTCGTCGGCACGCCGGCCGACGGCTACGTCCAGTTGGACAGCGACCTGACGGTCGGTACCGGCGACAGCAGCAAGAACTACGCGCTGACGATCGATCAGAACTCCTGCTCCGCGCCGGGATACGGCCCGAGCGGGCTGTCCGAGACCTTCGCCGGCGCCCATGACGCCACCCCGGTCGACGGCTGGACCACCTCCGGCTCCCCGTCCGGCTGGCGCTTCGACAACCCGGGCAACCGCTCGGCGGTGACCCCGTTCGAAGGCCGGTTCGCGGTCGCGGACACCGCGGCCGCCCGGGGACGCATCGACGCGACACTCACCTCGCCGGCAGTGGACCTGTCCGGTCAGAGCGCACCGCATCTCAGCTTCCTGTCGGGCTACTACGGCGCGGAAGGGCAGAGCGCGCAGGTCGGGCTGAGCACTGACGGCGGTCGTACCTGGACCAACGTCTGGCAGCAGACCACCGCCAACGGCGCCGGAACCATCGACCTGCCGATCCCGCAAGCCGCGGGCAAGAAGGACGTGCGGGTTCGCTTCCACTTCACCGGCAGGCCCGGCGGCTGGTGGTGGTCGGTCGGCGACGTGCTGGTCGGCACCCACACCTGCACCGCCCGCCCCGGCGGCATCGTCAGCGGCCTGATCACCGACCACGCGACCGGCAAGCCCGTCCAGGCGAGCATCGTCACGGACACCGCCGCGCCGGGGCGCTACAGCGTCGCCGGGCCGACCGACGAGGCGACCGTTTCCGGCTTCTACTCGCTGTTCCTCGACGCCGGCCGGCAGCGGCTGAACGCCGCCACCCCCGGCTACGCCACGGCCACGGCCACAGCCGCCGTCGCCCCGAACGCGATCACCCGGCTGGACTGGGCCCTGAACGCCGCGGGAGGCACGCGATGACAAGACCACTGGAGAGCAGACGGATGAATTCACCTCGGCGCCAGTCCGCCTGGAGGCGGCCGGGTTCGCGAGCGCTCATCGCCGCCATCGGCATCAGCTTGGCCTTGCCCAGCGCGGCGAGCGCCGCGAGCACCTCGGGTATCAGTGCGGCCGGTATCAGCACGGCCACTACCAAGACAGCCGCTACCAACACCGCCGCGGCACTGGCGAATGCGAATGCCGCCGACGCGGGCACGAAGCCGGGATCCGCCGCGCCGGGCCTGGCATCGCAAGCCCCGGCACCCGGCCCCGCCCTCGTGCCGGCCGGTGCTTCCGGCCTGTCTCAGAGCTCTTACACCGTCACTTTGCCGACCGGCGACAAGGTGGCCCTGACGCGGGACACCAGCGGCGGGTATCAGGCCTCGGCCCTGCCCGGGACCACCTCCAGGATTACCTTCTCGGATCTGGGAAAGAGCGCCGCGCAGGCTGACGTGTCCGCCTATCCGGACTCTGCGATGGGCTACGTCCAGGCGCACTTGCTGGACCGCCAGGCGTTCGACGTGACCTGGCTGGCCGCCCACGGCGACACCGGCGCGAACGCCCGGATTCCGCTGACTCTGCACTATGGCGGCACCAGCAGCGCCGCGGTGCTGTCGGCTGAGGCCGGCAAGCTGGCGGGCGCCAAAGTGCTGCACACCGACGCCGGGACCGGAGATGTCGATCTGAGCGTGAACGCGGCCGACGCCGGCGCGTTCTGGACCGCGCTGACCGGCGGTACCGCAAACGTCGCGGCTGCGGCTGCGGCTGCGACCGCGCATGCGCGGCCGGCGTTCACCGGCGGCGTCACCGGAGCCTGGCTGACGGATCACAAGGCAGCGGCCTCGGCGGTACCGACCGACGTCCCCGCCTCCATCGTCACCTGGACCATCACCAAGAAGAAGGGTGAGGCGGACTTCTGCGCGCCCTTCGCGTATCTCCAGGGAATCCAGGCCGCCACCTCCTGCCCGTACTACCCGACTCTGGTCGCCCTCACCGGCGCCGCCGCGGGCCAGGACTTCATCCCGACGGCGTACACCTGCCTCGACACCAATCCGTGCACCACCTACTCGCTGACGTTCGACGCGCCCAGCGGCGTCTACCTCGCCGAGGACATGGGCGCCCAGTTCTACTCCCACGGCCTCCAGCAGATCGTGGACGAGGTCGCCCCGCAGATCGTGGTGTCCGGGGACACCGCCGTCAGCACTGATCTCGACGCCGCCGCCAAGTACTCGGTGGACGCACCCCGCTCCGCCGTCGATCTGACCCACTACATCAACACCACCCGGCCCGGCCCGGACGGCGTCTACTACGCGATAGAGATGCCGGACGACTCCGGCCAGGACAACATCTGGACCACCCCGACCGCGCCGGTCACCATCGGCAGCTTCCACCAGAGCACCTTCTGGCTGCGCGGCCAGGCACCGCTGTCAGCCGCCGTCACCGGGCCCTCGAAGGTGACGCTGCACCCGTACTATCCGACCTACAACAACCTGAACGCGGGCGAGCCCTCCTTCCAGCGCTTCGCCGGGACCACGACGGCTCAAGTGGTGAACGTCGGGACCGGCACGGCCGCTGATTTCGCCAAGGTGGACGTGCACGGCCGACTGGTGCTGATGCGCCGCGCTTCCGGTTCCCTGTGGATCGACGCCAAGCAGCTGGCGGCGGCTCTGCAGGCCGGCGCGGCCGGGGTGCTGATCGATCCGCGCGACGACGATCCGGCGACGCTGCCGGTGGTCCCGGTCAAGCCCAGCTGGTGGTGGACCAAGACGGCGCCGGTGTCGATCCCGTTCGCCACGATCACGCCCGACGACGCCGCCGCCCTGACGGCGCTGCTCGGCAAGGGCCCGGCGACGGTGAGCGTCACCGACCACGGCAACAGCCCCTACTTCTACAACCTGGCCTTCAACGAGGAGCGGCAGATACCGACGACGCTCCACTTCTCCGTCGACGACAGTCGGCTCGCCCAGCGGACCACCGCCTTCCACAGCACGAAGCCGGCCACGATGGAAGAGGTCGAGTCCATCGTCCACCCCGACGACTACTTCCAGCTGAGTTTCCCGTCAGTGTTCGCCCCGGCGCCCTCGACAGTGCAGCAGTACTACGGACCCGTCGCCCCGGACCTGATCTGGATGCGCGGTGCCCGCCTGAGCACGGACAACTCGGTGCCGCTGGTCGTGGCGCACACGGTGTTCGACGCGCCCGGGAAGGGGACCGAGGACTGGTTCGCGGCTCCCCGCTCGGTGGGAGCGCCGTCGACACCGGCGAACGTCGAGCAGACCGGCTTGCCGATCGGCAGGCTCGGTAATCCCACCTGTGCCTTCTGCCGGCTCGGCGACACCTTCTACCCGCTGACGTATCTGGTCGATGGCGCGAACCCGGCACTGATCGACGGTCCGTACATCTTCCCCGCCTCGGCGACCCACTTCTACCAGAACGGAGTCGAACTGCCCGCGCAGCAGCCGAACGGGATACCCGTCTACCAGCTCTCCGACCAGCCGGCCACCGACCGCCTCACCGTCGATGAGAGCAACCTGCACAGCGACTGGACCTTCACTTCGCGGCGTCCTCAGGCCGACGGACTGCCCCAGCCGTTCGGCTGCGTCGGCGTTCTGCTCGGCCAGAGCGACCCGTGCGGCGCCGACCCGCTGATCCAGTTGCGCTACAACGCTTTCACCGACGCGAGTGACGCGGTGACCGCCGATGCCCGGCACCGGATCGAGATCACGCCGTACTCGATGGTCGACCCGTCCAAGCCCATCGCCGTCACGAGCATGAAGGTCTGGATCTCTGTGGACGGCGGCGGTACCTGGACCGAGCGCGCCGTGTCTTGTTCGTCCACGGGCACGTTCGACATCGACTACCGGGTACCGGCGCTGTCGAAGACCGACGGGGCCGTGTCGGTCAAGGTCCAGGCCGCCGACGCCGCCGGCAACTCGGTCACCCAGACGCTGACCGATACCTACTCCCTGACAGCCGGCTGATTGACACAGCCAGCTGATGCGTCAGAGGCGGCCTTGCTCCTTGCCGGGGCGGGGCCGTCCTCGCGCGCACTGCCCGGAATCAGATCAGGCGATTGCCGGGTGGCGGTAGAGGTCGCAGCTCAGCAGCTCAGCGGCTAAAATGCATGATCCCCGCCTCTGACCTGGCGGCTACGCGCTCCGCGGCCTACCGGCGGCTGCGCGGCGCGGTCATTCACGGGATACTGGGAGCGGCGGGGGCGTCAAACTTGTGCGATCTGGATGAGGAAGGGCGCGTAATGGCAACGGCCACCGCCGTCGAGCAGGCCGGTTTCGCCGATCTCGGTCTGAAGCCGGAGATCCTGAACGCCCTGTCGGCGCTCGGTTATGAGGAGCCCACGCCGATCCAGCGTGAGACCATCCCGAGCCTGCTGGACGGCCGTGATCTGCTGGGGCAGGCCGCCACGGGCACCGGGAAGACCGCCGCGTTCGCGTTGCCGGTGATTCAGGGCATTTCTCGGGACCGCAAGGGCTCCGATCCGGCCGGGCTGGTGCTCGTGCCCACCCGTGAGCTGGCCATGCAGGTGTCGGAGGCGGTCCACCGCTACGGCGCCGAGCTCGGCGTCCGGGTGCTGCCGGTGTACGGCGGGCAGCCGATCGTCCGGCAGCTGCGGGAGCTGGAACGCGGTGTCGACGTGGTGGTGGCGACGCCGGGCCGGGCGCTGGACCACATCGCGCGCGGCACGCTGCGTCTGGACGGGCTCAGGACCGTGGTCCTGGACGAGGCCGACGAGATGCTCGACATGGGGTTCGCCGAGGACATCGACGCGATCTTGGAGAACGCGCCGTCCGAGCGTCAGACGGTGCTGTTCTCCGCGACGATGCCGCGTCGCATTGACGCGCTGGCCAGGCGGCATCTGAAGGATCCGGTCCGGGTCCGGATCGAGCGTGAGGAGCCGGCGGCCGGTGAGGCTCCGCGGGTTCGGGAGAGCGCGTTCGTGGTGCCGCGGGCGCAGAAGGCGGCTGCCCTGGGCCGGGTGCTGGACGTGGAGGCCCCGGAGGCCGCGATCGTCTTCTGCCGGACGCGCGAGCAGGTCGACCAGCTCTCCGAGACCCTCAACGGCCGCGGGTACCGCGCGGAGGCGCTGCACGGCGGCCTGAGCCAGGAACAGCGGGACCGGGTGATGGGAAGGCTGCGGGCCGGGACCGCGGACCTGCTGGTCGCCACCGACGTCGCCGCCCGCGGACTGGACGTCGAACATCTGACGCATGTGGTCAACTACGACGTGCCCTCCGCCCCCGAGGCGTACGTGCACCGGATCGGCCGGGTCGGCCGGGCCGGCCGGGAAGGCGTGGCCATCACGCTGGCCGAGCCGCGTGAGCACCGGATGCTCAAGACCATCGAGCGGACGATCCGGCGGCGCATCCCCGTGGAGAAGGTGCCGACCGTCGCCGATCTGCGCACGCGTCGCTTGGAGCTGACCCAGGCCGCCCTGCGGGAGAGCCTCCTGGAGGACGCGGATCTCGACCGCTTCCGGGTCGTGGTGGAGACCCTCGCCGACGAGTTCGACGTGATGGATGTGGCCCTGGCCGCGGTGAAGCTGGTGCACGAGGCGGGCGGCCCGGCATCGGATGAGGAGGACATCCCCGACGTGGCGCTGCCCAAGCGGTCGGGGACGGAGCAGCGCGGGGCGCCGCCCACCGGACGCCGGGAGCGCCGGCAGTCCGGCGCGGGGACGGTACGGCTGTTCGTAGGCGCGGGACGGGCCGCGGGCATCCGGCCCCAGGACCTGGTCGGCGCGATCGCCGGCGAGTCCCGGCTCAGCGGCCGGGACATCGGCGCGATCGAGATCGCCGACCGGTTCTCCCTGGTCGAGGTACCCCAGGACGCGGCCGAGGAGGTCATTCAGGCGCTGCGGCGCGCGACCATCAAGGGACGTCGGCCGGCCGTTCGCCGGGACCGGGACCGATGAGCGGGGTTGAGGTGACCTGACGATCACCGGCCCGGCTGCGGGCCCCGTGATCGTCGAGGTGCCGGGGGTGTTGTCAGGGCTATAGCCGGCACGCCAAAGTAAAGGCCTGTGAACAGAGACCACACCATCGAGTTCGCCGGACTGCCCGTCGTCTCCTTCCCCCTGGACCCCGACGCGCCGTTGCCGGTCGCCGCCGAAGACGGCCGGCCGGTCGCGTGGCGCCTTGAGTGCGACGTGCGGTGGGGCGCACAGTTCGGCCATACCCTTCCGGAGCTGTTCGACCTGTTCCTACGGCGGGTGGACGCCGCGGGCGTGCAGGCCGTCGTGTTCGGCGTGTGGTCCACCGAGATGGACTGCGGCGGCCATCCGGTGCAGGTGCTGGTGGAAGCCGCCGATCGGCTTGCCGGCCTGCGCCGGGTGTTCATCGCCGATGTGGGCAGTGAGGACATTGAGGTCTCCTGGATCGCCAACCCTCCGGTCACGCCGCTGTTGGAGAGTTTTCCGCGGCTGGAGGAACTGTGGGTGCGGGGCGGCCCGGAGGACAAGGACGTCCCGATCCTGGCCCCGATCAAGCACGAATCGCTCCGCACGCTGGTCTTCCAGTCCGGCAGTCTGCCGTCCGAGACGATCCGCTCGATCGGGCAGTGCTCCTTCCCGGCGCTGGAGCGGCTGGAGATCTACTTCGGCGACCCGGACTACGGCGGCACCGGGTCGGCCGACGACATCAGGAGCCTGTTGACCGGCCAGGGGCTCTCGGAGCTGCGGTACCTGGGGCTGAAGAACGCGATGACCCAGGACGCGATCGCGACAGCCCTCGCCCACGCCCCGATCGTCGCGCAGCTGCACACGCTCGACCTGTCCTTGGGGACGCTGGGCGACGAGGGCGCCGCCGCGCTGCTGGCCGGCCAACCGCTGGGGCACCTGCGCAAACTCGACCTGCACCACCACTTCCTGTCGCAGGAGATGGGCGACCGGCTGTGTCACGCGCTGCCCGGCGTCGAGATCGACCTGTCCGAGCGGATCGCGGCGGAGGACCGCTACGTCGCCGTCGCCGAGTGAACGACCACCACTGGCGTGTGACACAGATGTCACTCACCGCGAACGCGAAGGAGTGCCCCGCCTGACGGCCGCGAGGCCGTCCTGAGACCGGTGGGGTAGCCTGCGCGGGTGAAGTTTCATCGTCGCCGCATGCTCGGCATCGGCGCTTTCGCCGCAGCGGCCGGGCTACTGCTGTCGGGCTGTGCCTCCACCGGCACGATCGGCTCCGCTGACGGGTCCCCGGTGACCGCCGGGAGCCCGGCCTCGGCTCCGGACACGGCCTCGACCTCGGCTTCAGCCTCGGACACCGACTCCGCATCCGCCTCGGACACCGCCTCGGCGCCGGACACCGCCTCGACTTCGGCTCCCGGCGCGTCGGGCGGCGCCAAGAGCTGGGCCAGCGAGCCGCCGATGACCATCGACCCGGCGAAGGCCTACACGATGACCCTGCACACGAACCAGGGCGACATCGTCATCTCACTCAACGCCGCCAAGGCGCCGCACACGGTGAACTCCTTCAATTTCCTGGCCGGTCAGAAGTTCTTCGACGGGAGCCACTGCCACCGCCTGGTGACCACGGGCATCTACGTGCTCCAGTGCGGTGACCCGACCGGGACCGGCACGGGCGGCCCCGGCTACCAGTTCCAGGACGAGAACCTGGCCGGCGCCACCTACCCGACCGGCACCGTGGCGATGGCCAACGCCGGGCCGAACACCAACGGCAGCCAGTTCTTCCTCGTCTACAAGGACTCCACGCTGCCGCCGAGCTATACGCCCTTCGGTACCGTCGCCTCCGGCCTGGACGTCGTGACGAAGATCGCCGCCGGGGGCGAGGACGACTCCAACGGCGCCGGCGACGGCCGTCCGAAGATCGACGTGGTGCTGAACAGCGTCACGGTCGCCGCGGGCTGATCGGCCGCCCGGGCCCCAGGCTGATCGGCCGCCCGGGCCCCGGGCGATTCGACCGGGTGACGTCGGGCTCAGTGGGGCTCGTGGGCGTCAGCCGGTAGACCCGGCCGGTGTTTGGATTTCGCGAGCGTTGCCCGACATCGGGCCGATAGGCGTCGATGGCGGAACGCGGCCGCCTACTCTGAAGGGGCCGGTGAAGATCACCGGATCATCAAGGGGAGTAGACCGGTGGCCCACCGCACCAAGACCGCCCGCGCAATCGGGCTCGTCCTCGTACTCGCCTCGGCGGCCTTCGGGGTGTCGGCGTGCTCATCGACTCCCGCCACGTCGGCGTCAGCGTCGGCCAAGACCACCTCCTGCGGCGACTTCGCCACGCTGATCGCGACCGCGGTCGAGAACAACAACGGCACCACGGACCAGGCCACGGTACTCAAGAACGGGCAGGCGCTCGCCCAGAGCCTCACCGATGAAGCCGCCAAGGCGACCGATCCGACCGCCCATACGGCCATGACCGCGTTCGCCGACGACTACACGTCGCTCATCTCGGCCATCCGGAAGGCCGACGCCGATGCCGGTGACAAGGCGGCGGCAGCGGACGTCACCGCCTTCTCGGCGAAGGTCACGACGGATTCGGCCGCGGTGAAGACCGTCTGCGGGAACTGAGATCCCGAGCCCGCCGATCTGTGTCAGCTCTCCCACGAGGCTTCTCCCATCGAGGGGGCGGCCTGCGGGAAGAAGTTCGGGCAGACCAGTGTGGGGTCGTAGCGGCGTTCCCAGACCGGGGTGGCGGAGCCGCCGATGGGCGGGACGATGAGTTCCCAGTGTGCTGCGGTGTCCCGGCCGGCGGCGTGTTCGCGTTGTTCGTGCCGGACGAACTGTCGGGTGGCGAAGTGGTGGTCGATGACTGACACGCCGGCTTGTTCGAAGGAGTGGATGACGGCGGCGGTGAGTTCGACCAGGGCGCGGTCCTTCCACAGGGTGCGGTCTGTGCTGGTGTCCAGGCCCATCCCGCGCGCCACCTGCGGGAGCATGTCGTAGCGTCCGGTGTCGGAGAGGTTGCGGGCGCCGATCTCGGCGGCGGTGTACCAGGCGCTGAACGGCGCGGCGGTGTAGTCGACGCCGCCGATGCGCAGGCACTGGTCGCTGATGCTGGGGAAGGCGTGCCAGCGCAGGCCCAGGTCGGCGAACCAGTCGAGGGTGGGGTGGTCCAGTGGTATCTCGTGGATGACGTCGGCGGGCAGATCGAACAGCCGTGGGGGTTCGCCGGGCATTTGGATGACGATCGGCAGGATGTCGAAGCGTCCTGGTTTGCTGTGGCCCCAGCCCATGGCTGTGAGGCGCTCGGTGAGGTCGGCGGTTTGCGGGTCGCCGAGCACTGAGCCGTCTGCTTGGCGGTATCCGGCGTAGCGGATCAGTTGGGAGTTCCAGATCCGGATGCCTTCGCGGCCGGGCCGGCGGGGGGCGAAGACGGTCATCAGCAGGCGGACCCGGCCGTCGTCGAAGGCTTCGCGTAGTTGCTGGACCAGCGCGGCGAAGACGTCCTCGGCGGTGGTCGCGTGCCGCATGTCGCAGATCGCCAGTGCCTTCCAGTAGAACTTGCCGATGCAGCGCGGGGTGTTGCGCCAGGCGATGCGGGCTCCCCAGCGCAGTTCCTCGACGGTGTGCCGGTAGGTGCCGGTGGTCTGGATCTCAGACCGGACCTGGTCGATACGGTCGGGGTCGAGGCTGATGCCCTCGTCGCGCAGTTGCCGGAGGAAGTCCTCGGCCTCCGTGGCGATGTCGGGTGCGGGGCCGCCCTGGGATTCGTAGGCGGCGGCGGGGCAGGACGGCGAAAGAACGTTGTCGGCGCTCACGTCAACCTTGCCTTCTGTGGGAGGAAGCATTCGGTAACCCGGAAGTTACAAGGCGTCCCGCCCTCGCGGAAGATCGCTCATGACGATCGCATAGGTCGCATATGACAATCAAAACCCGGCAAGGGGGCGGCGTCACCGGCCTCGGCGGGCGCGATCGCAGGCAGGGTATTTGCATAGCCGCGGATCGCGTTTGCGTCACGTGAGCGGCGCAGTGCTTTCACTTGCCCGCGACGTTCACTGTAAAGACGTAGCCCCGCCACCGAAAGGCAACGGCGCAAGTGACGAAGATCCTTGTCGTGGACGACGAGCCGCAGCTTCTGCGAGCTCTGCGCATCAACCTGAAGGCCCGCTCGTACGAGGTCGAGACGGCCGAACGCGGTGTGGACGCCCTCGCGGCCGCGGCGCGCCGCCTTCCCGACCTCGTACTCCTGGACCTGGGCCTGCCCGACATGGACGGCACCGACGTCATCCTGGGCCTGCGCGGTTGGACCCAGGTGCCGGTCATGGTGCTCTCCGGGCGCACCGACCAGTCGGAGAAGGTGCGGGTGCTCGATGCCGGAGCGGACGACTTCGTCACCAAGCCGTTCTCCATGGAGGAGCTCATCGCCCGGCTGCGGGCCGTGCTGCGCCGTCGGGACTGCGCAGGCGACGCGGCCACCCCGGCCGACGCCCAGTTCGTCATCGGGCCGAGCACCGTGGACCTGGCGGCGCACACCGTGACCCGCGACGGTGCGGGTGTGCGCCTCACCCGCACCGAGTGGGCCGTGCTCGAGCCGCTGCTGCGGCACCCGAACCAGCTCCTCAGCATCGCCCGCCTGCTCAGCGAGGTCTGGGGCCATGCCGTCGGCGACAGCGGGCATCTGCGGTTCCACATCGCGCGCTTGCGGCGCAAGCTCGAAGCCGATCCGCAGCATCCGGTGCATCTGCTCACCGAGTTCGGAACCGGCTACCGCTTCGTCCCGGGGACTCGGGTAGCCGCAGGCCCGGCTCTCTAGAGTTCGGTCTTGGCCCAGTTGCCGTTCGGGTCGTACCCGACATAAGCGGCGGCCAACAAGATCGCCATGCGTGCCGCGACATCGTTCCAGCTGGAGAACGTCCCCACACCGTTGACGTTCACCGGTCCCGTGCCGGGATTCTGGGACACACCGAATCCGTACTGGGAGATCTGGTCCCACGAATTCTCGAGGTATTGCTGGAGGATCGGGAGCCCATTGTAGAAGCCGCTCCAGGAGACCATGGTGGCCGCCATCACGCCGTAGACGTCCCAGAAGCGCGCCGACTCGGACGTGTACTGGATCATATACATCAGCGACCGGGCGATGGCTTGCTGGTTGGAGCCGTAGGGATATCCGGTGTTCGCCAGGTTCACCACCGACCCCACCAGGTCGTTGAACGAAATCGGCATGGACTCCCGGCCCCGTCCCGCGGCCTGGACCATGCTGTTGTAATTCGAACCGAAATCCAAGATGCTCGTGGCCCGACTCGCCGGTAGCAGACTGTTGTCACCGATGCTCTGGAACACGGTCTGCATGTTGAAGGTGGGAGTTCCGTTCACGTAGTCGGCGAAGTAGTACGTGATGTTGTCGGTCTGCGAGGTGAAGCCCCGCACGTACAGATCGCCCGGCGTGAGCCACAGCCACAGCACCTCGCCTCCGGGGGCCGTCACGTCGACCCGGATCAGCGCGTTGGACGACGGCTGCGTCACGTACACACCTTGACGGTAAGGATGTCCGGCGGCGGCCCGCAGGCTCGAGATGAAGCTCCCGTAGTCGGATTGCGCGGTCGGACCCGGCGAGCTCAAGTTCAGGTAGACGTGCCCGACGCCGTTGGCGGGCGTATCGGCCTTCGCCACGCCCGTGCTCGTGACCACGGCCATCATCGCGAGGGAGACCGTCACCAGGAAGGCCGCGATCCGCAACCGAATCTTCCGGCCTTGCCCAGGTAGGGAGGACAAACCCATTGTCCACACTTCTTTCTGCGGGGAGGACTGACACTCGGAGCTTCGAAACCGTCGCACAGGCGCTTGGCGCGCATGGCTCATTTCGTCGCCAGAACACCACGCCGACCGGTCGGCGTAGCAGGACACTGCGATATCTGGAACGGGCCCCGGCAGCGATCGGTTCAACGCCTCGCACGCTGGGACATGTGCTGGGCCACGCGGCCGCATGTTCACAATGAGCGGAAGACGCCACCCTGATGGCGCCGGCACCCCCGAGCCATTGACGGCCGCAGTGGTCTAGTCCATCTTCAATGGCAGAGCCTTGCGACAGCGCGTCGAGCCGAGCTGGGAGCTGCATGATGCGGATCAAGTCTTTGGCCATGGTGCTTGCGGCACTGCTGGCGTTGGTCGGATTCGGGGCGGTCGGGGCCTCGGCCGCTCCGGTGGCGGCCGCCGGGGGCAATCTGGTGGGCGATCCGGGCTTTGAGAGCGGGCTGGGCGGGTGGTCTTGTGACGCCGGGACGGCCTCGGTCGTCGGGTCGCCGGTGCACAGCGGGAGTGCGGCGTTGGCGGCCACGCCGACCTCGTCGGATACCGCGCAGTGTTCGCAGGCCGTTGCGGTGCGGCCGAACTCGGCCTACACCCTCAGCGCTTACGTGCAGGGTTCGTACGTCTACTTGGGGGCGACCGGGTATTCGTCGACCTGGACGCCGTCGGCCTCGGGCTGGCAGCAGCTGAGCACGTCGTTCACGACCGGGGCCGGCGTCACGTCGGTGACCGTCTACCTGCACGGCTGGTACGGGCAGCCGACCTACTACGCCGATGACGTCTCGCTCATCGGGCCCGGGGGAGGCGGCGGGGGGTCCGCGCCGCCTACTCCGACCGGGCTGTCTGTGACCGCCACGACCACCTCCAGCGTCTCGCTCGCGTGGACCGAGCCGAGTGGTTCGACCGCGGCGGCGTCCTATCGGGTCTATGAAGGCAGCTCGGTGGTGGCGAGTCCGACGGCGACCAGCGCGACCATCAGTGGTCTGGCTTCCGGCAGTACGCATACGTACACGGTCACGGCGCTCGCCTCGGACGGAACGGAGTCGGCGGCCAGCGGGGCCGTGACCGCGACCACACAGGGCTCCGGCGGCGGCGGCAGCTCGTGGCACCCGTCGTATCTGGCGGTGGGGACGGTCTACACGCCCGGTAGCACTGTCGACGCGTTCATGACGACGTTGCAGTCGCACGGTGCGATGCCGAACTACGGCTACGAATACCTGCTGGGCAATGACTTCTCGAACTGGGCGAGCACGACGACGACGCTGATCAACCACTCGACCTCGTTCGGGATGACGCCGGTCCTCGTCGACTACGGGATGAACGGCAACGTGGACGGGACCAGCGTCGACTTCACCAACATGCAGAGCTCGAGCTGGCTGACGACGTACTTCCAAGCGCTGAAGACGGCGGCGACGACCGCCGACACGGTCGCGCCGGGGCGCCCGGTGGGCTGGATCGTCGAGCCGGACATGATGGGCTACCTCCAGCAGAACTACGCGGCCAACTATGGCGGGGACGCGGCGCAGATGCCGGCCGCCACCAGCGCCGCGTACTCGGCGGGGGTCCTGGGCTCGGGTGACCCGACGTTCGGGGACGATCTCAAGGGCCTGGTCGAGGCGATCAACTACACGATCAAGAAGTACGATCCGACCGCGTTCGTCGGATGGCAGGTCAACACCTGGGGCGTGCGCGACGCGTTGAAGGACACCGACACGATGGGCTGGACCGCCGGACGCCAGTCGGTGGTGAACACGGCTACCCAGGTCGCGAACTTCCTGGCGACGGCGGACCTCGGCTACCACGCGGACTTCGTGGCGTTCGACCAGTGGGGCCAGGACTTCGGCTACCTGCGGGATCCGAACCCGGCCGGAGACATCAGGTACCTGAACGCCGCGCACTGGAGCAACTACCTGCTCTACGTCCAGACGATACGGTCGTCGCTGAACCTGCCGGCGGTGTTGTGGCAGATCGCGTGCGGGCACCTGAACTCGACACAGACGCCGTCCCCGACGTACTGGAACACGTCGGGGAGCTTCCCGGACCTGGACGATGTGACCACGGAGCAGTACGAGGACTCGGCTTCGACGTTCTTCTTCGGGGACACCTTCACCTCGAGCGGGAACAACCTGGCCTTCTACGGATCGAATCCGGGCGCGGATCCGAAGATCTCGGTGAACGGCAGCACCATCACCTGGGGATCGCATATGTCTGATGCCGCCTCGGCGGGAGTGGTCGCCATCCTCTTCGGCGCCGGAACGGGAACCGGGACCTACGGCGTGCCGGAGATGGTCGGGACGAATCAGAACACGCCCAGCGACTTCGACTATTGGGTGACGCGGGTTCAGAGCTACTTGGCGGCTCCGGCCGCGCTGCCATAGGTAAGACGCAAGACGTAAGACGGGGCGGCGGCGCG
The DNA here is from genome assembly GCF_018274385.1 of Catenulispora pinistramenti. Taxonomy (GTDB): domain Bacteria; phylum Actinomycetota; class Actinomycetes; order Streptomycetales; family Catenulisporaceae; genus Catenulispora; species Catenulispora pinistramenti. The sequence continues at coordinate 20,890 of NZ_JAAFYZ010000183.1, forward strand.
CCAACGACAGCCCGGCGGCGGGAACGATCTCCAGGCGGAGCCCGTTAGGCGGTCATGGAGTTGAGAATGCGTACGGGGCACCAGGGCACGGGACCGGGGACGATCACTCCGGACGGGTGCGCCGTCGAGCTGTACACGCGACTGCCGGTCCGGAACGAGCCGGACGTCATCGCCGCGGCCGCGCCGGCCGGCGCCAGCATCCTGGAGTTGGGTTCCGGCGTCGGGCGCGTCACCCATGCGCTCCTTGAGCGGGGCTTCGCGGTCACCGCTGTGGACGAATCCCAGGAGATGCTGGAGCACGTCCGCGGGGCGCGAACGGTGCGCGGCGCGATCGAGGACCTGGACCTGGCAGAGGTCTTCGACGTGGTGCTGCTCGCGTCATTCCTTGTACACAACGCGGACGTGGAAGTCCGTAGCAGGCTGCTGCGTACTTGTGTGCGTCATCTCGCGCCCGGAGGCTTCGTGCTGATCCAGCGCGAGGGCGAGGGCTGGTACCGGGATCTGCCGCGGGAGAGCGTCGGGCCCGACGGGTTCACCTCGCGGCTGGTGTCCTCCGAGCCGGTCGGCGACGGTGTCTACTCGGCGCGGGTGGAGTACGAGTTCCCGGACGCGGCCTGGACACAGACGTTCCTTCGCAGGGAACTGTCACCCGAGCAGTTCGAGCAGGCGCTGGCAGACGCGGGCTTGAGCGTTGACGAGTATCTGACCGACGACGGCGTTTGGGTGCGCGCGGTTCTCGCCGGCTAATAGTGCGCTGCGCGCTGCTCCCGCTGACCAGAGGTGCGCGCGGTGCCGCCCGAGCGCGCGAAGGATCGCGCGCCGGGCGGCCACCAGGCTTCGACAAACAGCGCTGCGCCCAGCGCAACACCGTCGAACGAGCCATCAACCGACTCAAGCGATTCCGTGCCGTGGCGACCCGCTACGACAAGCGCGCCTACTAGGCGTTGCCAGGCGCTGCCGTCGCCGCGGGGTCGTTGGGGTCCCACTCGGCGAGCAGGTCCCACGCGGTGCGGTCGCCCTCGAGCTTCAGGTGCTCGACCGGCAGGCGGCCGTAGAGGGCCAGCGCCAGGTCGCTGGCGGTCCCCTCCAGAATGAACTCGGCAGGCACAGCCGGGGCCTCGGCGGACCGCGAGAGCTGGACGCCGGCCGTGTCCAGCGTCATACGCCAGAGGGCACCCTCGGCGGCGCGCACGTCCATCGCGGCGGGCTTGTACGGCCAGGGCAGGCTCGTCGAGCCGACGGTGTACAGGAATTCGTCGACGGCGTCGACCGCGATCTCGTCCGGCAGCGGCTGCGTGTCGCCGGCGGCGAGCTGCGCGTCGTAGGCGTGGACGCCGGCCTCGTAGACCTGGTGCCGCGCCACGGCGCCGGTGGTCAGCGGCGTCTGCGCCGTCTGCCAGAACGCCCAGCAGCCGCGGTCCGGACCGGCCTCGCGCAGCGCGTCCACCAGCAGCCGCGTCCCCTCGGCGGCCCAGGCGATCAGGGCCTCGCGTTCGGCCGGCGCGGCCTCGGCGACGTCCTGCCAGGTCTGCTCCGGCTTGCCGGCGTCCAGCCCCGCCGTCACGATGCCCGCCTGACGGCGCTGGGCCCCGCCGACGTGGCGCACCAGCTCGCGCAGGGTCCAGCCGGGGCAGGTGGGCAGGGGCGCCTCGAAGTCCGGCGCGGACGCCGCGGCGGCGCGCAGGGCCGCGGACCGGTCTTCGATCAGGCGCAGGAGCTCGGGGAAGTCGAAAGTCGTTTGCACGCCGACTTTCTATCATCACACGTCAGAGGTCGGCTACGAATAAACTTTCGGCAGCCGGACCGGCGCGTTCAAGATCGGCAGGACCGGCCCTGGTGGTGCGCGCTGTTCCAGCCGACTAGCGCCGTGTCGGGCAACGTTTGCCTGGGAGCTCGGGCTTTGTTCGGGAGTTCGCGATGTGGTTCGTGATGTGGTTCGCGACGTGTCGGTCGGCGGGCGGGATCTGTTGG
>NZ_JAAFYZ010000184.1 GCF_018274385.1 Catenulispora pinistramenti
GGGGTGCGGATGGGGGTGCGGGTGCGCGGGAGCCGGTTGTTGAGGGCACGTCTGTGCATGGCCGTGGGGTGACCGTCGATCTCGTTCCGCTGCATGGCTGGACCGGCTCAGGCGTGGCCCGCTACCGGGGTGACAACGCTTTCGGCGAGCACAGCGCTACGCCCTACCTCACCGCCGAGGTGGTGCCGGGGCTGCCTACCGTGTTCGCTTCGGTGCATCGCTTGGGACGTACCGCGGTGGCTCCGGTACCGGTCTCGGTCGTGGTGACCGGCGAGTGTTTGGTCGCGAGCTGGGAGGACGGCCGGAGCGACGAGTTCGTGCTCGGCGAGTTGTTCGACTAGGCGCGGGACGGGCGCGATATCACGCCCACTCGATACTGCTGTCCACCGTGAGTTCCCGCAGCTCCGCGGATCCGTCGTCCTCGTCCTCGTCGTCGCCATCGACGGCGAGGACGACGTCGCCGTCGTCCCCGCCCGCGTCCTGGCCGAGGATCAGGTCGAAGATGCCGGGCAGCCAGCCGAGGGCATGCTCGACGGCCTTCAGCGCCACCATGTTGGGCGGGTTGCCGGCCTCCACCCGCGCTATCACCACTTCGGTCACGTACGCCAGATTGGCGAGGTCGGACTGGCTCCAGCCTCTCGCCTCCCGGGCCTTGACGATCATCGCGGCCAGGCGCTCGTAGTTCCCGCTCACGTACCCATCCTGGGGCATAGCGCGGCTCCGTGGTGAGGGCTGGATCAGAGATTTGTCGTCATCATCGTCTCCGTCTGCTGAATCGCGGGCACCAGCGCGCGGTCCTGGTTGGTGAGGATGACAACCGTGACGCCGCGGTCCGGGTAGATGTCCAGCTGGCCTTCGTATCCGGGGGTGCCGCCGTTGTGGCCGATGATGCGGGTGCCGTTGAGGCGAACGTCGTCGAAGCCGTAGGCGTAGGAGTCCTGGCCCTGGTCACCGGGGCGCTGGACGGGGACCTTGCCGGTGGTCAGGGTCACAGTCATCGCCGGACTCAACAGTTGGTGGCCGGTCAGGGCTCGGGCGAAGCGCGCCATGTCCGCGGTGGTGGAGATGGCGCCGCCCGAGGGGTTGCCGATCTGCATGTCGGTGGCATTGTCGCGGAACGAGGCACCGGCCGGAATCGGGTTCTGGCCCGGGCCCGGGCCCGGCGGCGGTCCGGAGACGGGGTGGCCGGAGACGGGATGGCCGGAGACGGGGTGGCCGGAGACGGGATGGCCGGAGACGGGGTGGCCGGAGGCGTCGTCGAGCTCGTAGCCGTGGGCCATGCCCGGTACGTCGACGGGTCGATAGACGCGCACGTCGGTGTCAGACATACCGGCCGGACTGAAGATGTGGTCATGGACGTAGGTCGGGTAGGCGGTTCCGGCGGCACTCTCAACGATGGCGCCGAGGACGATGAATCCCGAGTTGCTGTAAGCGGAACTGCTGCCCGGCGCGAAGGACAGCGGGGTCTTCGCGATCAGCGCGAGCTGGGCTTGCAGGGTCTCCGGGGGCGGCGTCGGGCCGGGCTGGAGTGCGTCACCCATGCCGGAGGTGTGGGTGAGGAGCTGGGCCACGGTCACGTGATCGGCGATGGCGGGCGGGAAGCCGGGCAGGTGCCGGCCGACGGTGTCGCCGAAGGCGATCGTGCCGGCGCTCACGAGCTGGCCGATCGCCACGGCCGTGAACATCTTGCCCATGGAGGCTACGCAGAACTTCGTGGCGGGAGTGTTGGGCAGGCTTCGGGCGCGGTCTGCCATGCCGAAGGCGTTGTCCAGCAACACTTTGCCGTTCTGTTCGACGCGGATCGCGCCGGAGAACAGGCCGGCTGATGCTTTCTGGTGCAGGGCGGCTTCGAACGATGGCCAGGCTGCGGTAGGCGTAGGTGTAGGTGTAGGTGTAGGTGTAGGTGTAGGTGTAGGTGTAGGTATAGGCCTAGGCGTAGGTGCTTGCTTGGCTTCCCCCTTGCTGGGACTCGTGCTGGTACTCGTATCGGTACTCGTGCCGCACCCCGTGACAACGACAGCGGACGACACCAGCACCCCACTCAAGAACGAACGGCGATTCACAGACACAGCGACTCCCCTTCTGCGGATACTGATGCCGACCGTAGGAGCGCGCATCAGACCCGCTCGACCGATCAACCGCAGAGTTGATCGGTTCGGGCGGGAGGCAGGAGGGACGCCGCGATGAGCGTGCGCCTGACGTTGGGGCCACACGACGCGGACCGCTTCGAGTTCGGCAGCTCGCCGGGCTCGGAGGCCCTGCGTAGCTTGCACGTGCTCACGGCAGTGAAGCGCCATCCGCTGCACATCTCCTGGGTCCTGGAGATGCGCACCCGGCTCGACGCCCGTTTGAAGAGCGACCTCGACGCCTTCCGCTTCTGGTTCGCCGACCGGCCACTACTCCTGCCGGAAATCTGGCCACCCGGCGAGGTCAACACCTGGCCCGACGACCTGGCCCTGCTACGCAAAGCACCGGTCGAGCACTTCGCCGAGCCGATGCTGCACGCCGCGCTGGCGCACCGTGGCCGGGCGCGACGGATGCCGCTGGAGGCGCTGCGCGGCGATGGGGAGGCGCTGCGCGGTGATGCGGGCGCGCTGCGCGGCAATGCGGGGGCGCTGCGCGGCAATTCGGGGGCGCAGGAGCGGGCGCTGGGGCAGGCGCTGGGGCAGGCGCTGGGGCAGATCGGGCATCCGGCATCGGTGGCGGTATTCAGGGAGCTGATAGCGGATCCGGAGGGGGTGCGTGAGCGCTTCGCCGACTTCTTGGCCGCCTACTGGGACACTTGCCTGGCTGATGATTGGCCGAGCTTGGAGTCACATCTGCATGCGGAGATCGCACGCCGATTTCAGGCTATGTCGCGGCTGGGGGCGGCCGGGATGCTGGCTGATTTGTCTGAGCACATTAGTGGGGTCGGGGATGGACTCCTGGTCGGCTCCAACCAGAGCTTGGCTCAGGCTGGCACGGCCGAGTTCGGTACTGGCGATCACACAGGTACGCCCGGGCGCATCGGCGCTCCCGGGCGCATGGGTGCTGGTGAGCGCATGAGTACTGGCGATCACACGGCTACTCCCGACCGCATCGGCGCTCCCGGGCGCATGGGTGCTGGTGAGCGCATGGGTGCTGGTGACCGCGCGACCACTCCCGAGCGCATTACCGCAGCCACAGATGGCAGCGTCACCATCCGCCCACCCGGCGCCCGCGGTGCCGCAGACCCGCTCGATGTGATGCTCCACGAGGGCGATCGCGTGCTCCTAGTGCCATCGCACTTCATGTGGCCCGAACTCGCCGTCGCCGTACATCGCGATCAGTCTCCCGAGCGCGAAACGACCACCGTCGTCATCGCCTACGCACTGGCCGGCATGGCCCGCCAAGGACGCGCACCAGTGCCAGCCGAGGACCTACTAGCGCTACTCCGCGCCGCCAGCGACCCAACACGCCTGCAGATCCTGGAGCTCCTGGCCCGCCGATCCCGCTCGACACGCGAGTTGGCCGGCCTGATCGGACTCACCGAAGCGGCCGTCTCCAAGCATCTCAAGGTTCTGCACAAGTTCGGGTGGATAACACCAGAGCGGCATAGCTACTACGTCTACTACCGTCTCGAGTCGGAGGCGCGGGACCTGCTCGTCACAGGGCTCGATCGTATGCTGGGGCATTAGGAGTTTTCGAGGGTTTTCAAGGTTTTTCGAGGGCTTTCGAGGGCTTTCGAGGCAAGTTACAGCGGATCCGTGGCCTCAAAGGCTCTTTACGGCCTTCGGTCATAGTTGTGCCGGTTCGGGGTTCGGGGCGGTAGGTGTGTTTCTCGGCTGCTGGTTTTCGCGTTCACAATCCCGCCGCACCTCAGGCCTCTTCAACTCCGGCAAGCCAGAGCAAGGGCAAGATCAACAGCAAGGTCAAGGTCAAGGGCTGTGGTGAAGGGCCGGGCCTCCGGCGGGCCTCGGCAACCTCAGGGAAACTAGCGCGGTTCCCTCGGGTGGCTGATCTAGTCTCAGCGGCGGCGGCCGGTGAGGTGGTGCGGTCCGTTCCCCTCGGTCGCGTCGTCAGCCCGGGGGGTACAGCACCGGTGTCCGGGGGTAAAGTCCGCGCGCTTGCGGTCGGGCGCGTGAGCTGCGGTTTTTGATAGCGCGAACTTGACCCCCGGCCACCGGCACTGTAGGCGAAGCCCTGCCGACACGACCGAGGGGAACGAACCGAAAACCAGCCGGAGAAGTGCAAAACGGGGGTGCGGGTACCGGCGGCTCGGCGAATTCGGCCGCCGGTCCGAGGTGCTGAATCCCTACCCGCGAATCGCCTTCTGATACGCGGCCAGTTCCCCCGCGTCGTCGATGCTGCCGTGGTGGTGGAACTGCTGCCAGTGGCCGTCTTCGTAGCGGAAATAGCGGCTGGTGCGGATGCTCAGCGGGGTGACTGTGCCGTCCGGGGTGGTGTAGGTGCCGGTCTCGCGGCCGGCGAAGACCGCGTGGTCGGGGCCGGTGTAGGCGACTACGTCGCTGAAGGTCACTTGGACGTTCGCGCTGCCGGCGAAGACTTTCTCGTAGAGGTCCACGATTGCCTCGCCGCCGCGCAGGATTCCGCCGAGCGGGTTGTTCAGCTGGGCGAGGGGGTTCGGGGACCAGTCGCGGCGTAGTGCGTCGAGGTTCGCGCTGTTCAGTCCGTAGTAGAAGGACTCCAGGGCGGCCAGGGCGCCGTCTGGGCCCCGGTCGGTGGCCTGCGCCAGGCGGTTGCGGGAGGCGGGACCGAACGCGATGTCAGTCTTGTCGATCATGGCGCGCGCCTTTCGCTGTTCTGCTCATGTTCGGTGGTGACCGAACACGTTTGAGGGTACGGCATGATCCAGGCGGAGGGGAAGTCGGTGGATGGGGAAGGGGATCGGGTCAGGGTCCTGCGATTGCTGGTCAGGTCGGCCGGTTCGCCGTCCCGAGGATGTGCGTCTGGGCCGGCATCGGGATCCGGGTCGCGGGGAACTCGAAGCGGTCCAGTTCGGTGATGGTGAACCCGGCTGTGGTGATCGCCGCCGCGCTGTCCCGGGCGGTGTGGCAGCCGCCGGCGAGCAAGGGCCAGATGGTCGCGTCCAGCGCGCGTTGGACTCGGCTCAGGGCGGCGGAGTCGGATCGGACATGCTCGAAGAAGTGCAGGGTGCCGTTTGGTCGCAGGATCCTGCTGATCTCCTGGAGCGCGATGTCCTGGTGGGCCACGGAGCACAGCACCAGGCACAGCACCGCGGCGTCGAATGATCCGTCGGGGAACGGCAGTGCCTCGGCGCGGCCCTCGACGACCTCGACCGGTACCGGGGCGGCGTGGGCGGCGTGCTTTGCCAGGGTACGTAGATCCGGCTCCGGTTCGACTGCGGCCACGCGGGTCACCGAGGTGGGGTAGTGCGGGAAGTTGAGGCCGTTGCCCGCGCCGATCTCGATCACCTCGCCGGTCAGGGTGGCCAGGAGGCGGTCGCGGTGCGCGCCGATGCCGGCGCGTTCCAAGGCGGGTCCGGCGTACCTGGCGTAGATCCGGGCGAAGACCGGGTGCTTGATGGTGCCGCTCATCGGTGCCTCCTGATACGGAGTGGGCCGAGCCCCTGTCACCTCTCATTCTGCGGGGTGGCAGGGGCTCGCTACGGTGAGGGCCGCTCGGAGGTCAGGCGGTCGGCAGGGCGGCGACGATCTCCGCTGTGGTGCCGGTCTCGGCCAGGCGCGGGAAGATGCGCTCCACGCTGTTCTGGTGCGCGTCGGCGCTGGAGTCGGTGACCGCGTCGGTGGCGATCGTGACGTGGTAGCCGTGCTCGTGGGCGAAGCGGGCCGTGGACTCCACGCCGATGCTGGTCGCGATGCCGGTCAGGACGATCTGCGTGACGCCGCGGCGGCGCAGGTGCAGGTCGAGGTTGGTGCCGTAGAAGGCCGACCAGTTGCGCTTGGTGACCCGTACGTCGCCGTCGTGGCCGTCGAGGTCGGCGATGACCTGGTCCCAGCCCTCCGGGAAGGCGTGCCCGGACATGCTCTGGTCGGTGCGGCCCGGCATGACGTCCGAGCCGTCGGTGGCGAAGGTGACGTTGACCAGGACGACCGGCAGGTCGCGGGCGCGGAACTCCTCGGCCAGGCCGATCGAGTTCTTGATGACCTCGGCGGTCGGGACCGGGTCGCCCGGCATGGCGGTGATGCCGTTCTGCAGGTCGATGACGACCAGGGCGGTCTTGGGGTCGATGGTGGTGATGGCCACGGGGGTGCCTTTCCTTGGGGACAGCGGGGAATACGGGGAGAGCAGGGATTTCGGGGACCGTCGGGACTTCAGAGCGAGTCGGCGACCTTGCCGAGCAGTTCGGCCGCGACCAGCAGCGCGCGGATCTCCTCCGGTGTGCCGTGCTCGGCGAGTGCGCGGGCCAGCCACTCCTGCCGCGCGTGCCGCTCGCCCTGGGCTCGCGGCTGTCCGGCCTCGGTGAGGCTGATCAGCTGGCGGCGGCCGTCGGTGGGGTCGGGGTCCCGGCGGACCAGGCCGGCCTGCTCCAGCACCGCGACGACCTTGACCATCGCCTGGTGGCTGACCTGCTCCGAGCCGGCCAGCTCGCCGACCGTCGCGGAGTCGACCTTGCCCAGCCGGACCAGGGCCGAGACCTGCGCGGAAGTCAAGCCCGAGTCGCCGGGCAGGGCACGCAGGCGCCGGGTCAAGCGACGGATGGCGACGAAGGTCGCCATAGCCGCGGCCGACGCGTCCTCGGGGATGTCGTCGACAGCGGGGGCGGACTCGTTCACGGCCCCAGCCTAGATAGGCAACCCAGATTGCGCAACCTTGGGTGCGCAGCTTTCCTGACAAAGATGCCGCTCGTTCGGAGCAACGGATTGGCCGCCGCGCCGGGCCGCCCGGCCAAATGTGGACCGTGGCGGAAGCGGAGAAGAGCGAAGACAAGCGGGGCGGGCCCGGGCACAACGTGGTGCTGGCGGTGGTCCTGGTGTTCCCGATCCTGAAGGTGGCCTGGACCGTCGGCGGCGGCGACGCGGCCTGGGACGTGCTGGTCGCGCTGGAGCCCCGGAACTGGCTCGACGTGCTGATGGGCATGGTCCGCAACAGCGTCTTGCTGGCCTTCATCCTCGCGGTCGTGACCTCGCGCATGACGTTCCTGTTCATGGCGGCCCGCGGCGGCCTGCCGCGCGGCTCCGGCACCGGCACCCTGCTGGCCGCCACCGCGATGTCGCTGATCAGCCCGCTGGCCTTCGGGCTGCTGATGACCGTGTTCTTCGACTGGCGCTGGGGCTTGGCCACCGCGCTGGGTGCCTGGCTGCTGCGACAGGGCGTGGTGATCGAGTACCGGACCGGGCACCGTGGCAGGCGGGAACGCTCGGAGGCGCTGGCGCCGTGGCAGCACCGGCTGATCTCGGCCGAGCGGATCACGGCGACCCTGCTGGCCGTGGTGGCGCTGCCGGTCGCGGCGTTCGCGGTGGCGCTGGACGGCCGGTCCTGGACCTCACTGGAGAAGTGCGAGGTGCAGGTCGGCACGGCCCAGGAGTCGAGCACGCTGATCGAGCTGACCCGGATGGGCAACGGGATCGTCGGCTGGGACCTGGACCGGGACGAGGTCGCCAACGCTCAGGGGTGCGTGAAGGTTGACGACCTCGTGGTCCGCGAGCCGTGGTGGCGCTCGTAGAGGCGGTGTGGGACGGGAGTCAGGAACCGGCGCGGTATGCCGGGAACCCGGGGACGTCCGTCACCTTCGTCATCGTCCCCGAACCGTCCGCCGGCGCGGTCTGGACGCCCGCGGCCGTGGAGAACGCGACCGTCTTGCCGTCCGGCGACAGCGCCGGCTCGGTGCAGTCGGTGGTGGCCTTCGGCGTCAGGTCGATCGCCACCGCGTTCTGGGTGTCCTGCATGGACTCCATGAAGATGTGCTTGTGCCCGCCGGCCTTGCGCACGAACACGACCTCGGTCACCCACCCGGAGCCGGCGGAGGTGCCGGTCACGACGTAGTCCGGCTCGGAGCCGTTCGTGATCGACAAGCTGGTCTGCTCCCGCAGGTTGTCGTCGCGGTAGTAGAGGTCTGAGGTCAGGCCGTGGTCGTACTCGTAGACGGACTCCCCCTGCTTGCCGCTCGCGCTCGGCCACTTGTTCCCGCTCTGCGGGATGGGCTTCGAGTCCGGCCCGGCCAGGCTGCTCAGCGGCAGCTTCTGCGGCTGGGCGTTCGGCTGCCCGGTCTGCGGGTCGGCCGTGATCTCCCACAGTGTCGTGGTCCCGGCCTTCGTGGCCGAGGCGAAGACGTAGGCGGCCCGGGCCGGGATCTGGTCCGTGGTGTCCGACGCGACCATTTCCCACGTCGGGTGCGACCACTTCTCGCCGCCGGGATTCTTGGCGATCACGGTCTTCCCGCTGCCGTCGGCGTCGGCGACCGTCAGGTTCCCGTCGCCGTCGATGAACAGCACCCGCTTGCCGTCCGCGGACCAGGACGGGTCGTGGACCTCGGTGCCGAAGTCGACCGCCTGGCCGTTCATCAGGATCTTGCTACTCCCGTCGGAGACCGTCAGACCGGTTCCGCTGGTGCCGTTCAGCGCGGTGGAGGTGGCGGACGTGGCCGAGGTGGACGCGCTCGCCGAGGACGATCCGCCGTTCGCGGCACTCGTCGTCCCGGTCTGTCCGGCCGCCGGCCCGGGCGTCCCCGAGGCGCTCGTCGAACTCTGGCAGCCGCTCACGGCCAACGGCGTCACCAGGGCCGCCGCGCACACCGCGACCCGGGCCCACTTCTTGCCCCCGATGGTGTTCATTTCCCCGTATCCCTTCCCCGTTGTCGACTACCACCACAGTGACTCCTGGGAAGGGCTCGGTGTCCCTGCTTCATCGATCCGTTATTCGCCCGTCGGCTACGGCCCCGTCCTCGAGCTCCACAGGCTCTCCATCAGCGGGCTGAGCGAACTGCTGAAGTCCCTCGACGCCGGCCGCGATGAGCCCCGAACCGATCATGTCCAGCAGCGTCACGGCGTCGTGGTCGGCGGTGCCGGGGACCGTGTAGTAGGCGATCATGCGCTGGCCGCCGGTGTTGGCCAGCTCCATGGCCTCGTAGTCCAGGGTCATCGGGCCGACCTCGGGGTGCTGGAAGTCCTTCGTGCCCTGACCGATGTTCTGGACCTCGTAGCGCTCCCAGAGCCGGGCGAACTCCTTGCTCTTCACCACGAGCTCGCCGATGAGGCGCACCAAGTCCGGATCGTCGGGGTCGGCGCCGGCGCGCGCCCGCAGATACGCCACCGAGCGCGGGACCAGCTTCTCCCACTCCGGGTAGAGCTGCTTGGCCACCGGGTTCAGGAACAGGTAGCGGGTGATGTTGCGCTGCTTGGGCGGATAGTCCGCGAGGCCCGGGAACAGCGCCAGACCGGCCGGGTTGGCAGCCAGCACGTCGTTGGTGAGGCTGACGATGTAGGCCGGGTTCGGGCGCAGGTTCTCCATCAGGATCAACGGGCCCTGACGCACCGCGCGGGTGCGGGCCTGGCGCTGCTCCACCTGGCGGGTCGGCCGCGCGGCGTTCTCGGTCAGGTCGCGCAGGTGCTGGTGCTCGTCCGAGCTCAGGCGCAGGATGCGGGCCAGCGCGTCCACGACGGCCGGGCTCGGGTTGGTCTCCTTGCCGCGCTCCAGGCGGGTGTAGTAGTCGACGCTGACACCGGCGAGGATCGCGACCTCCTCGCGGCGCAGGCCGGGGGTGCGGCGGACGCTGGTTCCGGTGGGCAGGCCCACGTCCTCGGGCTGGATCGCCGCACGCCGCGCTTTCAGGAAGATCCCCAACTCGCTGCCGTTCGTCATACCGCCAGCGTAAGGCCCGCGCGCCGACCGTGAGGGGGTGTGTCGCACCCCGGCACCGCGCTCCCCGGCTCGGCGCGGTCTGTATAGCGGCGCCGCGAGCCACGATCGTTACTCGCATGACAGCTCTCACCGCCACCCGGCAGCGGGCCACCAGCACCGCCGCCCCGGCGTCCACCGCCACCGCACCGGTCGCCGCCGCACCCTCGGCCGCCACCGCCCGGCGCATCCTGTCCGCCTCGGTCTTCGGCTTCTTCCTCGTCGGCCTGGACGCCATGGTCGTGAACGTGGCGCTGCCGGCGATCAACCGCAGCCTGGCCGGCGGGCTGGCCGGCGCGCAGTGGGTGATAGACGGCTACACCCTGGCCTTCGCCGCGCTGATGCTCTCGGCCGGCGCGCTGAGCGACCGGATCGGCGCCAAGGCCACCTACGGCCTGGGCCTGATCGGGTTCACGCTCTCCTCCGCCGCGTGCGGCGTGGCCCCCTCGCTGGCGCTGCTCATCACCGCGCGCCTGGTGCAGGGCGCCGCCGCCTCGCTGATGCTGCCGGCCTCGCTGGCGCTGATCCGCCAGGCGTTCCCGGACCCGGCGAAGCGCAACCGCGCGATAGCGCTGTGGACGGCGGCGGGCTCGGCGGCCGCGGCCGCCGGACCGGTGGCCGGCGGGCTGATCACCGCGGCGGTGGACTGGCGCTGGATCTTCTTCCTGAACCTGCCCGCCGGGGCCGCGGCGCTGGCCCTGCTGGCCGGGACGCCGAAGCTGGCGGGGGCCACCAGCCCGGTGCGGGCCCGCTTCGACGTCGTCGGGCTGGTCTCCTCGGTGGTGGCGCTGGCCGGACTGACCTACGGCTTCATCGAGGGCGGTGCCGAGGGCTTCGGCACCGCGCCGGTGCTGGCCTCGTTCGCGGCGGCGGTGCTGGCCTCGGTGGTCTTCGCGGTCGCCGAGTCCCGGCAGGCGCAGCCGATGGTCCCGCTGGCGATCTTCAAGTCCCGGGCGATGTCGCTGACCGCGTTCGCCGGATTCACCGTCAACGCCGCCTTCTACGGCGTGATCTTCCTGCTCAGCCTGTACTTCCAGCAGGTGGCGCACAAGTCCCCGACCGTCACCGGCCTGCTGTTCGCCCCGATCACCGCGGTGGTCTCGGTGGTGAACGTGACGGTCGCGGCCCGCATGGTGGCCCGGATCGGCGCCCGGCTGTCGATGACCATCGGTCTGACCGGCACCGCCGGCGCGATGCTCCTGCTGCTGGCGGTCCGCCCGGACCAGCCGGCCTGGGCCCTGGTGCTGCTGCTGGTCCCGGTCTCCTTCGCCGGCGCCTTCGTGGTCCCGGCCCTGACCATCATGGTGATGGGCAGCGTCCCGGCCGAGCGGGCGGGCACCGCGGCGGGCATCGTGAACACCTCCCGGCAGGTCGGCGGCGCGCTGTCGGTGGCCGTGGCCGGGGCCCTGGTGGCCGGCGGCGACTTCGCCCACGGGATGCACGTCACGCTGATCGGCATCGCGGTGGTGCTGGCGGTCGCCGCGGTGGCGGTGCAGCTGCTGGCCCCGGGCCGGGAACGGTAGCCGGCCCGGCCGTTACCAATCCGTGGTGGGAGCGGTGGAACCCGTCTCCCGGCGAGAGCGTCAAAACTCGCCGGGAGACGGGTTCTTTTCCGGGAGGGGAATCAGAATGCGCGGGTGGGTGGCCAGAGCTCTGACTCTGGCGCTGGCGGCGGGCGGACTGCAGGCGGTCTGGGTGGCCGATCCGGCGTGGGCCTGCGGATGCGGGGCGATGATCCCGGGTTCCGGCGGCACGATGAGCGTCGCGCGGGAGCAGGCCGTGGTGCGGTTCGACGGGACGACCGAGGACGTCGTCATGCGGTTCTCCATGCAGAGCAATGTGACCGACGCCGCCTGGGTGATGCCGGTACCGGCCCCGGCCACGGTGAAGCTGGCGAACCAGGCCCTGTTCAGCGACCTGTCGGCCGCCGAGGCACCGGTCCCGGCGGTGCACCACTACTTCTGGCCGCATCTCGGGGGATCATCCAGCAACGGCGCGAGATCCGAGGGCCCGATGGCCGCGGCGCCGCCGTCGGCGGTGCAGGTGCTCAGCGACCAGCGGATCGGTGAGTTCGAGGTCGCGAGCCTGGCCTCGGCCGATCCCCAGGCGCTCGGCGACTGGCTGAACCAGCACGGCTTCACGCTGAAGGACAGCACCGCGACCCGGCTGGCGGCGTATACGAGTCAGGGCTGGAAGTTCGTGGCCGTCCGGCTGGCCTCCGGCAGCACGGCGGACCTGAACGGCGCGCTGGACCCGATCAGCCTGTCGTTCCCGGCCAAGACCGCCGTCTACCCGATGCGGCTGTCGGCCGGGGCGACGACGCCGCAGAACGTCGAGGTCTCGGTGCTGGCCCCGCACCGGATGGACGCCACCGGCTCGCCGATCACCGACGAGCCGGCCGTGTCGAACTTCGGGGACTGGATCGAGCCGTCGAAGGTCGGGCCGGCACTGGCGAGCCTGGCGGCCGGGCGGATGTTCCTGACCGTGTTCGACGGCGAATACTCCGAACCGTCGCGGATCACGCAGGACTACGCGTTCGCGCCGGCGACCTCCGACTGGGTTCAGCACAGCACCTACGACAAGGAGGAGCTGCTGACGTTCCTCGGGATCCCGGCGTACCTGATCGTCTTCGTCATCCTGCCGCTGCTGGCCGCGATCGGGTTCTGGATGCGTCAGGGTTGGAAGCGGGGCGCGGCGGCCGAGGCTGCCGCTGTGGCCGCGGCGCCGCCTGTCTAGCGCGCGTACTCGGTCGCCCGCGACTCCCGCACCACGGTGATCCGGATCTGCCCGGGGTAGGTCAGCTCCTCCTCGACCTGCTTGGCGATGTCCCGGGCGATGACCTGCGCCTGGATGTCGTCCACCGCGTCGGGCACGACCATCACCCGGATCTCGCGGCCGGCCTGCATCGCGAAGACCTTCTCCACGCCCTCCTGCTCGGCGGCGATCTGTTCCAGCCGCTCCAGACGCTTGACGTAGGCCTCCAGCGACTCCCGGCGCGCGCCGGGACGGCCGCCGCTGATGGCGTCCGCGGCCTGGGTCAGGACCGCCTCGACGGTGCGGACCTCGACCTCGTTGTGGTGTGCCTCGATGGCGTGGACCACGTCGTCGTGCTCGCCGTACTTGCGGGCGATCTCGGCGCCGATCAGCGCGTGGCTGCCCTCGACCTCGTGGGTCAGGGCCTTGCCGATGTCGTGCAGGACCGTGCAGCGCTTGAGCAGTACCGGGTCCAGCCGCAGCTCGGAGGCCATGATCGAGGCCAGGTGCGCGGACTCCACGAGGTGCTTGAGCACGTTCTGGCCGTAGGAGGTGCGGTAGCGGAGCTTGCCGAGCAGGGCGATCAGCTCGGGGTGCATGTCGGTGATGCCGAGCTCCATCAGCGCGTCCTCGCCGGCCCGCACGCACAGCGTCTCGACCTTGGCCTTGGACCGCTCGTAGATCTCCTCGATGCGGTGCGGGTGGATCCGGCCGTCCAGGACCAGCTCCTCCAGCGTCAGCCGGCCGACCTCGCGGCGCACTGGATCGAAACAGGACAAAAGGACGGCCTCGGGCGAGTCGTCGATGATCAGGTTGACCCCGGTGATCGACTCGTAGGCCCGGATGTTGCGGCCCTCGCGGCCGATGATCCGGCCCTTCATGTCGTCGCTGGGCAGGTGCAGCACGCTGACCACGGACTCGGCGGTCTGCTCGCTGGCCACCCGCTGGATGGCCAGCGCCACGGTCTTGCGGGCCCGCTTGTCGCCCTCGTCGCGGGCCTCCTGCTCGATCTGCCGGATCAGCACCGCGGCCTCGCGCTTGGCCTGGTTCTCGATCGACTTCACCAGCTCGGTCTTGGCCTCGCCGGCGGACAGCGCGGCGGCCCGCTCCAGGATGGCCCGGCGCTCGTCCTCCAGCGCGGCCAGGTCCACCTTCTTGCGCTCCAACTCGGCGCCGGCGGCGGCCAGTTCCCGCTCCTTGTCGGCGGTGCGCCGCAGGTCGGCGTCCAGCCGCTCCTCGCGCTCGGCCTGCCGGGCCTCCCGGCGCTCCAGGTCCAGCCGCAGCTCGCGGACGTCGTCCTTGAGCACCCGGGTCTCGGCCTCGGCCTCGTCCCGGATCCGGCGGGCCCGGTCCATCTCGACGGTCGCGGCCGAGGCGGCCTGCTCCCGGATCTGCACGGCCTGGGCGTCGGCCTGCTTGCGCACCTCGGCCGCCTCCCGGTGCACGGCGGCCAGGTCACGCTGGGCGGCGACCACCGCGGAGGCGTGCTCGCCCTCCCGCGCCTGGGCCCGCTGCGACAGCTCGGCGACCTGCTTGTCGAAGTCCTCGTACGCGCTCTTCTTGAGATTGTTGATCCGGCGTCCGGCTCCGACGTTCAGACCCACGAACAGGCCGGCGCACGCCGCGACCACCGCTGCGATCGCGATCAACATGCCGACCATTAAGTTCGCTCCCAGCGCGCTTGAGTGATCCTTCGATGATCCCTCACTGAGTGCGAGGTTAGGGCGAGGTAACAATACGGTCAAGGAGGAGTGTGGTCGACAACCGTTGGTGTCGCCGGGAAAAGCCGATGAAAACACCGGAAGGAGTGGAAGCGGGGGCGGTTCACGAGTATGCGCCGCACGCTCGGCGGATCTCGGTGGACCGCACCGGGTCTCAGTCGAACCCGGGGTCGTCGAACTCGATCTCCTGACCCTCGTCGGCCAACGCCTCCTTGACCACCCGGAACGCCACCGACGACGAATACCCCTTGCGGGCCAGCATCCCCACCAGCCGCCGGGTCCGCACCTGCGGATCCAGCCCGCGCGTGGCCCGCAGCCGCGAGTCGACAAGTCGGCGCGCCGTGGCCGCCTCCTGGTCCTCGTCCAGCGTGGACAGCGCTTCGGCGGCGGTCTCGTCGTCGATGCCCCGCTTGCGCAGCTCGTAGCCGAGGGCCCGCTTGGCCAGCCCGCGATCGGTGTGCCGGGAGCGGACGAAGACCTCGGCGTAGTCGGCGTCGTCAAGGAGGTGCAGCTCCTCGAACCGGTCGAGCGCCGCCTCGGCGATGTCGTCCGGGATCTCCTTCTTCCGCAGCCGATCGGCCAGCTGCGAGCGGGTCTGCATCTGCCGGCCGAGGTGGTACGTCAGGATGTTCTTCGCACGCTGCTCCAGCTGCTCGCGCGAAGGCTGCGGCCTGGGCTTGTCGGCGTCGGCGGGATCACGGTCCTTGCGCCGCGAGGACCAGCCGGAGTTCTTGTTCGCCGCGGGTTTCTTGGCCGCCGCCGTCTTCTTGGACGCCGCGGCCTTCTTAGACGCCGCGGTCTTCTTAGCGGGTGCGAACCCGCTGCGCCGCGACTCGCCGAAGCCCCCGCCGGAACGCGAGGTGTTCCGCTTGGCGGCCCGGCCATCGCCGATATCAGTGGTATCGGCGGTATCACTGGTATCGGCCCCATCAGCCAAGGAGGCCCAACCACTCGGCCCGGCACCGGCACCGGGCTCGGCCGCGGCAGCCCAACCCGGCGCGCCATCGCCGGACTCACCCGCACCCGACGCTGCCCGGCCTGGCGCCGCAGCGGCTGACCTGCCCGCTTCAACGGCGGCAGAGCCGTCACCGGCCTTACCCGGCGCGGCACCGGCACCGGGTTCCGTCCCAGCCCACTCCGGCCCCCCGCCCTGCGGAGCGTCCTCCTGCGCGGCCAACCAGTCGGGGCCGGCTCCCTCCTCCTGGAACCGGCCCCAACCGGCGCTCACCTACTACTCCTCCGCACCGGCCGCGACCGCGGCGGTCTTGCGCGCCCGCGTGGTCTTCGCCGGCTTGGCGGCGGCGTCCTCCGCGGCGGGCGCCGCACCGGCGGCATCGGCGATCGGCGCGACCGGCGCGACCGCGGCCGTGCTGTCGGCCGGCTCGTCGAGCTTCGGCCCGATGCCCAGCTTCTCCTTGATCAGCTTCTCCAGGCCGTCGGCGACGTCCGGGTTCTCCTTCAGGAACCGGCGGGCGTTCTCCCGGCCCTGGCCTAGCTGGCCCTCGGAGTAGGTGAACCAGGCCCCCGCCTTCTTCACATAGCCGTGCTCGACGCCCATGTCGATCAGCGAGCCCTCGCGGGAGATGCCGACGCCGAAGACCACGTCGAACTCGGCCTGCTTGAAGGGCGGGGCGACCTTGTTCTTCACGACCTTGACGCGGGTGCGGTTCGCGACCGCCTCCGTGCCGTCCTTCAGCGTCTCGATGCGACGGATGTCCAGCCGGACCGAGGCGTAGAACTTCAGCGCCCGGCCGCCGGTGGTGGTCTCCGGCGAGCCGAACATCACGCCGACCTTCTCGCGCAGCTGGTTGATGAAGATCACGGTGGTGTTGGTCTGGTGGATCACACCGGTCAGCTTGCGCAGCGCCTGGCTCATCAGGCGGGCCTGCAGGCCGACGTGCGAGTCGCCCATCTCGCCCTCGATCTCGGCCTTGGGCACCAGGGCCGCGACCGAGTCGATGACGATGATGTCCAGCGCGCCGGAGCGGATCAGGGTGTCGGCGATCTCCAGCGCCTGCTCGCCGGTGTCCGGCTGGGAGATCAGCAGCGCGTCGGTGTCCACGCCGATGTTCTTGGCGTACTCCGGGTCCAGCGCGTGCTCGGCGTCGATGAAAGCGGCCTGGCCGCCGCCCTTCTGCGCGTTGGCGACCGCGTGCAGCGCGACGGTCGTCTTGCCGGAGGACTCCGGGCCGTAGATCTCCACGACCCGGCCGCGCGGCAGCCCACCGATGCCCAAGGCCACGTCCAGGGCGATCGAGCCGGTGGGGATGATGTCGATCGGCTGCACGGAGCGCGCCCCGAGCCGCATCACCGAGCCCTTGCCGAAGTTGCGCTCGATCTGGGCGAGGGCGGCGTCGAGCGCCTTCTCGCGGTCGGTGGTCGTTGCCGCCATGGGTGCCTGCCTTAGGTTTCAGTACTTCACGTCTGACGGTCTTGAACGTAGAGGACGCCACTGACAAAAACTGACTCAGCCGCGTCGGGCCTCTACATGACCGCCTCTCACGGTACCTGGGGTGCGGTGTCTTCTTGTACGGAACGCCCCGGAATGTTGTCGGCGACAGCGGGCCGCCGCACCGACGTCACCACCACGAGCACTGCGACCGGCGCCAGCAGCGCGACCGCCAGCCCGGCCAGCCACGAGTACCCGAGCGTGCCCACCACCAGCCCGGCCAGCGCCGCGCCCCCGGCCGAAGAGCCCTGCATCACGAAGTCGCTCGCCCCCTGCACCGACGGCCGCACCCGGTCCGGCGTGGACTCGGTGAGCAGCGTCGACCCGGCCACCACCCCGCAGGACCAGCCGATCCCCAACAGCAGCAACCCGGCGGCCATGTAGGCCCGCGACCCCATCGGCGCGGACCCGAGCACCAGGCAGGCGGCGGCCAGGATCGCCATCCCCGAGGCCAGCACCGGGATCCGGCCGACCCGGTCCACCGCGAAGCCGACCAGCGGGGAGAACGCGTACATGCCGGTGATGTGCACCGACAGCACGAGCCCGATCACCGTCACCGACATGCCGTCGGAGTTCATGTGCACCGGGGTCATCGACATCACCGAGACCATGACGGTGTGCGAGACGGCCACCACCGCGATCGCCAGCACCGCGCGCGGGGACTCCCCGATCACCGCGAAGGACTGCTTCAACGAGAGCCGCTTCGGCGCCGCGATGTCCTCACCCCGCAGCTCCCGTGCCACCAGCAGCGGATCAGGACGCAGAAACAGCCCGAGCACCAACGCCGCCCCGCAGAGCGCGAACCCGGACCACAGGAACGCCCCGGCCAGCGGCGGCAGACCGAGCAGCCGGGCCGTCCCCTCCGCCGGGTGCCCGAGATTGGGGCCGAAGATGGAACCGACGGTCACCGCCCAGATCACCATCGACAGCGCCCGGCCGCGCCGCTCGGCCGGGGCCAGATCGGTACCGGCGTAGCGGGCCTGCAGATTCATCGCCGAGGCCGACCCGAACAGCGCCATCCCGGCGAGCAGCAGCGGATAGAAGTGCAGCCGGGCGGCCAGCACGACGATCACGGTGCCGGCCACCGCCGCGCCGTAGCCGAGGACGAGCCCGGGCCGGCGGCCGCGCGCCGCCATGACCCGGGACAGGGGGATGGTCGCGCAGGCAGCGCCGAGCGAGGAGAAGGTGCCGGTCAGCCCGGACAGGCCGGCGTTCCCGGTGATCTCCTTGGCCAGCAGCGTGGACAGCGAGAACCCGGTCGAGGAGCCGATGCCGCCGAGGATCTGACTGCCGATGAGGACCCGGACGGTGCGCCGCTGGACAGCCGCCGCGCGTCCGGCGAGGTCGGGCGGTATTCGGGGGTCGGGTGCGGTCACCCGTGGAACGTAGCGGGGATCCTTACCCCGCCGGAAGCGTCAGGAGCTGGAAGCCGTCAGTAGCCGTCAGTAGTAGGGCAACTCCCGGTCCCTGGCGACCGCGGCCCAGATGTCCTTCACGTCCACCCCGTCCCGCAGCGCCTCCATCACGCTCCGGCCGCCCAGGTCGCTCATCACGTGATCGCGCGCGAAGGAGTCGGCCAGCGGCCCGAACTCCTCCCGCATCCGCTCCCAGAAATCCTGAAGCCGCATCGTCCCTGACCGCATGGATCTCAGTCTGTCAGACCCGCAAGGCACTATGGATCGTATGAAAACGACCGCGGCCCTGGATCACTTCCATCCAGCCACCAGAGCGTGGTTCACGGCTGCCTTCGCCGAGCCCACGGCCGCCCAGGCCGGTGCCTGGAACGCGGTCGCCGCGGAGAAGAACGCCCTGGTCGTGGCGCCGACCGGGTCCGGCAAGACGCTGGCGGCGTTCCTGGCCGCGCTGGACCGGCTGGCCTTCGGCCCGCCGCCGACCGAGGCCAAGCGCCGCTGCCGCGTCGTCTACGTCTCGCCGCTGAAGGCGCTGGCCGTGGACGTGGAGCGCAACCTGCGCGCGCCGCTGGCCGGTCTGAAGCAGGCCGCCGCCCGCCTGGGCCTGCCCGAGCCGGACGTCCAGATCGCGGTCCGTTCCGGCGACACCCCGGCCGACCAGCGGCGCAAGTTCATGACCAAGCCCTCGGACATCCTGATCACCACCCCCGAGTCGCTGTTCCTGATCCTCACCTCGGCCGCCCGCGAGTCGCTGCGCGGCGTCGAGACGGTGATCGTCGACGAGGTGCACGCGGTCGCAGGGACCAAGCGCGGCTCGCACCTGGCCGTCTCCCTGGAGCGGCTGGACGAGCTGCTGGAGCGGCCCGCGCGGCGGATCGGCCTGTCGGCGACCGTGCGCCCGACCGAGACCGTCGCGCAGTTCCTCGGCGGCCCGCATCCGGTGCAGGTGGTGGCACCGAAGATCGCGAAGGCCTTCGACATCCGGGTGTCGGTACCGGTCGAGGACATGGGGGCGCTGGACTCCGACGACGGCGAGCTGGTCGCGGCCGACCAGACCGGGCGGCGGCAGGTGTCGGTGTGGCCGCACGTCGAGGCGGCGGTGGCCGATCTGATCGAGCGGCACCGCTCGACCATCGTCTTCACCAACTCCCGGCGGCTGGCCGAGCGGCTGACCGGCAAGCTGAACGAGGCTCATTGGGAACGGGTCACCGGCGGCGCTGGCGGCAATATCGGCGGCGCCGACCCTGATCGCGACCCGCTCGACGAACCGCTGAGCACCAAGCAGATCCTCGCCACCTCCACACCAGCCGAAATGATGGCGCAGGCCGGACAGGTCTCCGGCGCACCGCCGGTCCTGGCCCGCGCACACCACGGCTCGGTCTCCAAGGAGCAGCGCGCCGACATCGAGGAGGCGCTGAAGGCCGGGAACCTGCCCGCCGTGGTCGCCACCTCCAGCCTGGAGCTGGGCATCGACATGGGCGCGGTGGACCTGGTGGTCCAGGTGGAGTCCCCGCCCTCGGTGGCCGCCGGGCTGCAACGTGTCGGGCGGGCCGGCCACCAGGTCGGGGCGGTCTCGCGCGGCGTGATCTTCCCCAAGTACCGGGGCGACCTGGTGCAGTCCGCGGTGGTGGCCGAGCGGATGGCGTCGGGGTCCATCGAGGCGCTGAAGGTGGTGCGCAACCCGCTGGACGTGCTGGCCCAGCAGATCATCGCGATGGTCGCGGTCGAGGACTGGCCCGCCGCCGATCTCATCGCCCTGGTCCGGCGCGCGATGCCGTTCGCCGCGCTGCCGGACTCGGCCTACGAGTCAGTGCTCGACCTGCTGTCCGGCCGCTATCCCTCGGACGAGTTCGCCGAGCTGAAACCGCGCATCGTCTGGGACCGCGTCGAGGGCAAGCTGTCGGCGCGTCCGGGCGCGCAGCGGCTGGCCGTCACCTCCGGCGGCACCATCCCGGACCGCGGCTACTTCGGGGTCTTCCTGGCCGGTGCGAAGGAGGGGGCCAAGCGGGTCGGCGAGCTGGACGAGGAGATGGTCTACGAGTCGCGGGTCGGCGACGTGTTCACGCTGGGCTCGTCGTCCTGGCGGATCGAGGACATCACGCACGACCGCGTCCTCGTCTCCCCGGCCCCCGGCATGCCGGGCAAGCTGCCGTTCTGGCACGGCGACGCGCTCGGCCGGCCGCTGGAGCTGGGCCGGGCGCTCGGCGGCTTCCTGCGCGAGCTGGGCAAGACCGACGAGGCGGCGGCCAAGGCCCGGCTGAAGGAGTCCGGCCTGGACGAGTGGGCCGCCGACAACCTGCTGTCCTACCTGCGCGAGCAGAAGCAGGCCACCGGCCGGGTGCCCGACGACCGCACGATCCTGGTCGAGCGCACCCGGGACGAGCTCGGCGACTGGAAGATACTGATCCACTCGCCGTTCGGCGCGCAGGTGCACGCCCCCTGGGCCCTTGCCATCGGCACCCGGCTGCGCGAGCGTTACGGATTGGACGCGCAAGTGATGCACGCCGACGACGGCATCGTGCTGCGCCTGCCGGACACCGACGCCGCCGACCCCGACACCGAGTCCCTGGGCCTGCTGTTCGCCTCGGACGAGATCGAAGAGATCGTCACCGGCGAGATCGGCGGCTCGGCGCTGTTCGCCTCCCGGTTCCGGGAGTGCGCCGGTCGCGCGCTCCTTCTGCCGCGCACGCGCCCGGGCAAGCGCACGCCCCTGTGGCAGCAGCGGCAGCGCTCGGCGCAGCTGCTCTCGGTGGCGGCCAAGCACGCGAGCTTCCCGATCGTGCTGGAGGCCGTACGCGAGGTGCTGCAGGACGTGTACGACGTGCCGGGGCTGATCGAGCTGTGCCGGGACATCGAGGCACGCAAGGTGCGGATCGTCGAGGTGGAGACCGCGCAGCCCTCGCCCTTCGCCCGCTCGCTGCTGTTCGGCTACATCGCGCAGTTCATGTACGAGGGGGACTCGCCGCTGGCCGAGCGCCGCGCCGCCGCGCTGTCGCTGGACCCGGCGCTGCTGGCCGAGTTGCTGGGCCAGACCGGGCTGCGGGACCTGCTGGACCCGGAGATCCTCGTGGCGCTGGAAGAGGAGTTGCAGTACCTGACACCCTCGCGGCACGCCCGGGACGGTGAGGACGCCGCCGACCTGTTGCGGCTGCTCGGTCCTCTCTCCACCCCCGAAGCCGCCGCGCGCGGCATCGAGGCGTCGTGGCTGGTGGACCTGGAGAGCGCGCGCCGGGTCATCAGGGTCCGCATCGCCGGGGAGGAACGCTGGGCCGCCATCGAAGATGCCGGGCGGCTACAGGACGCTCTGGGTGTCCCGCTACCCGTGGGTATCCCAGAAGCCTTCACCGCCGTGGTCGCCGATCCGCTCGGCGACTTGGTCGCCCGCTACGCCCGCACCCACGGCCCGTTCAACGCCATCGAACCGGCCACCCGCTTCGGGATCCCGGCGTCGTCGGTGATCGCGGCCCTGGAACGGCTGGCGGCTTCCGGCCGCGTCCTGTCCGGGGAGTTCCGCCCGGGCGGCAGCGGCACCGAGTGGTGCGACGCCGAGGTCCTGCGCCGCGTCCGCCGCCGGACGATGGCTGCCTTGCGCAAGGAGGCCGAACCAGTCCCGCCGCGGACCCTGGCCATGCTGCTGCCGGCCTGGCAGTCGGTCGGCCGCGCCGCCGCCTCACCCCTGCGCGGCGTGGACGGCGTCCTGCGCGTGGTGGAACAACTAGCCGGCGCCGTGGTTCCCGCCTCCGCTCTCGAGCGGCTGATCCTGCCCTCGCGGGTCGCGGACTACTCGCCGACCATGCTCGACGAGCTGACCTCGTCCGGCGAGGTGGTGTGGGCCGGGGCCGGGTCGCTGGCCGGGGACGACGGCTGGGTGACGCTGTGCCCGGCGGAGCTGGCGTCGCTTCTCCTGCCCGAACCGTCCGACACCCTGGATCCCGGGCCGGTACACGAGGCCATCCTGGCCGCGCTCGGCGAGGACGCGGCATTGTTCCTGCGCGGAATCGTGGCGCGGGTCGGGGACGAGTTCTCGTCGTCGGAGGTGTTGTCAGGCCTCTGGGACCTACTGTGGGCCGGCCACGTCACCAACGACACCCTCGCCCCCCTGCGCGGCCTGCTGAACTCCGGCAAGAGCGCGCACAAGGCCCGGCGCCCCACCCCCCGCGGCCGCTACGCACGCTTCGGCGTCTCGGCCGCCGCGGCGAAGAACGCGGACCAGAACGCCGCGGCCGCGATCAGCCCCTCCGCCGCCGGGCGCTGGTCCCGCCT
>NZ_JAAFYZ010000185.1 GCF_018274385.1 Catenulispora pinistramenti
GTACTTGCCCATCTCCCGTCCCCAGCCGCTGGCCCCGAACCCGCCCCACGGCGCACCGCTGTCGGGGATCGGCAGCATGTTGACGAACACCGCCCCGGCGCGGATGTCGGCGGCCAGGCGGTGCGCGGTCGCCAGGTCCTTGGTCCAGACCGCGGCCGCCAGGCCGTATTCGGTGTCGTTGGCGCGCGGGACCAGCTCCTGCGGGTCGTCGTAGGCCAGTACCGGCAGCACCGGACCGAAGACCTCGTCTCGGGCGATGGACATCTCGTCCCGCACGCCGGCCAGTACGGTCGGGCGGAAGAAGTTCCCGCGCTCCAGGTTCCGGTCCCCGTCTGCGCGGGTACCGCCGGTGACCAGCTCGGCGCCTTCCTCGACGGCCCGGCGCACGCAGCCGTCGACCTTGGCCAGGTGCTCGGCGGTGACCAGCGGGCCGAGTTGGGTCGCCGGGTCCAGGCCGTTGCCCAGGCGCAGTCCGGAGGCGGCGTTCGCGAGCTTGTCGGTGAACTCGTCCACGCGGCGGCGGTCGACGTAGAAGCGGGTGTAGGCCGCGCACACCTGGCCGCTGTTGAGCAGGCCGCCCTGCAGGTTGCCAGCGACGGCGGCGTCGATGTCGGCGTCGGCGGCGATGATGCTGGGCGCCTTGCCGCCGAGTTCGAGCGTCACGCGCTTCAGGTTCGCCGCGCTGCCGCGCACGATCTCCTTGCCGACGGCGGTGGAACCGGTGAAGGAGACCTTGTCGACGCCCGGGTGCCCGACCAGCGCGCGCCCCACGTCCGGCCCGCCGGTCAGCAGGTTGACGACACCGGCCGGGATCCCGGCGCGCTCGATCAGCTCCACGAGCCGCACGGTGGTGGCGGGGGTCTGCTCCGCGGGCTTGACGATGACCGTGTTCCCGCAGGCCAGCGCCGGCGCGATCTTCCACGCCGCGATCATCAGCGGGAAGTTCCACGGCGTGATCAGCGCGCACACCCCGACCGGTTCCCGCCGCGTGTAGTGCAGCGTGTTCGGGAACGAGACAGGGGCCACCGCGCCCTCGATCTTGGTGCACCACCCGGCGTAGTAGCGGAAGTGCTCCGCCGCGCCCGCGACGCTGACATCGCGCGCGACGCCCAGCGGCTGCCCCTGGTCGCGGGTCTCGAGCTCGGCGAGCTCGGCGGCGTGCGCCTCGATGAGGTCCGCGACCCGCCACAGCAGGCGCGCCCGCTCGGCGGCGGTGATGCCGGCCCACGCGGGGTCGGCGAGCGCGCGGCGGGCGGCGCTCACGGCGGCGTCGACGTCGGCGGGGCCGGCCTCGGCGAAGGTGCCGACCAGCGCGCCGGTGGCCGGGTCGAGACTGGGGAAGTACGAGCCGCCGGCGGCGGGTTCGGCCCACGTGCCGTTGATGAACAGCCGGGCCTGTGTCTGCTCCATGCTCCGATGCCCCATTTCGTGTACGGGTCCTCTGGCGTCGCCTTCAGCGTCGCAAGCGGCCGTGCGCGGGGCTTGTCCGTCAGCGAACAGCCGTTGACGGGCGGCGCTCAGTACTGCCGGTCCGCGCTCAGTACTGCTGGTCCGAGCTCAACACTCCCGGTCCGCGCTCAGTACTCCCGGTCCGCCACGCTGAGCGTGATCTCTCCCGTGGGCTCGCTCGTCAGCCGATACTCCCGCGGGCTGGCCCCGTACGCCGACCGGAAGATCCGGCTGAAGTGTGCCGCGTCGGCGAAGCCCCAGCGCGACGCGATCGCCCCGACCGCACGGTCCAGTTGCAGCGGGTCGCGCAGGTCGCGGCGGCAGTGTTCCAGGCGGCGGTCGCGGATCCAGCAGGAGACGGTGGTGCCTTCGTCCCGGAACAGTTTGTGCAGGTAGCGCGTGGAGATGAAGTGCGCCGCCGCCACGGTGTCGGGGCCCAGGTCGTGGTCGCCGAGGTGGCTCTCAATGAACGAGGTGATACGCATCATCAGCGCTCTGCGTCCGGAGTCGGGGCAGGGGGCCTCGATTTCCAGACGGTCGGCGACCAGGGTGACCAGCAGGTCGACGATGTTGTCCGCCAGCCGGACGCTGCCGGGTGTCTCGTACTCGTCCAGGTGGTCGGCCAGCCGCATCAGCAGCGGCGACACCAGCGCGCCGACGCCCTGGCGGCCCGAGACGCGCACCGCCGTGATGCGGCCGACGTCCTCGGGTGCGACGCGCAGCAGGCGGCGGGGGAGCATCAGCACCAGCTGCCGGTAGCTGTCGTCGAAGGCGAGGGTGTAGGGGCGGGTGGTGTCGTAGATGGCGAAGTCGCCGGGCGTGAGCGGGGCCTCGCGGCCGTCTTGGGTCAGGACGCAGTAGCCGCGCAGTTGCAGGCCGAGCTTGAAGTAGTCGTGGTCGGAGGCGGCGATCGCGCGCGGGGTGCGGTGGATGGTGTGGGCGTTGGCGTCGATCTCGGTGACCTGGAGCTCGCCGAGGTGGATGCTGCGCAGCCGGCCGTGGAAGTCGTCGGTGCCGGGTTCGGCGCGCAGCGGCACGAAGGCGTCGCAGACGACGCTGCGCCAGAACTCGAAGCGCTCGGTGGCGGGCAGGTCGGCGGTGCGCAGTGCCAGGGTCATGGGCGTTCCCGGGGTCAGTGCTGCTGGAGGGTCCACGCTGCTCCAGCCGGGGCCGGTAGTCAATGAAGATCGCCGATCAGGCGGGGGATTCGGTGGCGGCCGGCTCCCCGGGGGCGAGGCAGGCGTGGGCGGCCAGGCGGCCGGCGCGGGTGCGGCCGGTGAAGACGAAGGAGGCGGCGAACCCGATGACCAGTACCGCGAGGGCCGCGTAGGGGGCGTAGATGGTGGGGGCCGTGACCTTGTAGATCGAGCCGAAGACCGCGCCGCCGGTGACCGCGAGTCCGAGCAGGCAGGCGACGGCTTTGCGCCACAGCGCCGTGTCGATCACCGGCGACAGGACCGCCAGCGACAGCAGCGCGTAGGTGACGGCCAGGCCGAAGGCGCCGAAAGCCGACAGCCAGGAGTACATCGCGAAGTAGTGCGGCAGTCCCGGTGTGGCGAACAGGCCCGACCAGGCGGCGGTGAGCACGATCCAGACCGCGTAGACGACGACCACGACCGCGTTGCCCGCGCTCGGCGTGCCGCGCCGGGCCGAGACCCGGGCCAGCGCCTTGGGCATCCGGTGGTCGCGGGCCATCGCGAACACGCCGCGCGCCCCGGACACCGACACCCCGATGTAGACGGCCGTCATGTCCAGCAGCACGATCAGCTCCACCAGCCGGCGGACCGCCACGGCTCCCATGCCGCCGGCCGAATGCGGTCCGGCGAGCACGGTCACCAGCCCGGCCGCCGGAGCCGGCGCGTTCCCGTTGGCCTGCCCGACGGCGTTCAGATCGAAGTGGAAGCCGACCACCTGCGCGTAGCTGCCCAGCAGGTAGAACCCGAACGCGGCGAGGATCGCGAACAGCACGGCGCGCGGCACGTCCCGCTTCGGATGCTCGCTCTCCTCCGCGACGTTGGCCGCCGCCTCGAACCCGGTGAACAGCAGCACCCCGTAGAGCACGCCGAACAGCACACCGCTCCAGTGCGTCGGGGAGCTGGACGGCTTGAACGCCTTGAAACTGTTGGCCGATCCGGCCTTGACGATGATGTAGAGGAAGAACACTGTCATCACCGCCAGCGAAAGCATCGCCAGCACGAACTGCGCCCGCGTGGACAGCTGCACGCCGAGGTGCAGCACCACCGCGAGCAGCACCAGCAGCAGCACGTTCCAGCCCCAGCCCGGCAGCACGGAGTGCCCGAACTCGGCCCGCAGCAGGTCGTGGATCGTACCGCCGAGCAGCACCGCGATCCCGGCGCCGAGGACGATGATCCCGGCGTAGTAGACCCAGCCGGCCGCGACCCCCACGCGCTCGCCGAGCCCTTCGGCGATGTAGTCGTACAGCGAGCCCGCCGACTGGATCCGCTTGGTGAACTGCACGACCGTCCAGCCCAGCCCGAGCATCCCGACCGCGGCGATCACCACCGCCAGCGGGGCGGCGCCGCCGGCCCCCTTGCCGGAGGCCGTGATGATCCCGGCGACCAGCGGGACGATCGCCGCCACCGAGAACACCGGTCCCATGAAGCCGACCGACTGCGCGACGACGTCGAGCAGGCCGAGCTTGCGGCCGTTGCCGAGCTGTTGGTATCCGGAACGTGGTTGCTGCGTGGTCACTGCTGCTCCTCTGGCCGGGGACGAGTGAGGGGACAAGCGAGGGGGACAAATGAGCCGGGACAAGTGAGCACAGTGTGAGCGGGGTCCGCGACGGGTTACTTGTCCAGGAGCGCTCAGGAGTTGTCGGGGAGCGACAAGGGTCCGGCGTTCGCCCGGCGACAACGGGTGTGCGTTGCCGGACAAGTGCCCGGCGCGCAGCTTGACCAGACTCGGTTCCATGACCGACAAGCACGTGTTCCTCGTGACCGGTGCCGGAAGCGGCATCGGCGCGGCGACCGCACGCCGGCTGGCCGCCGACGGGCATCGGGTCGTCGTCGCCGGCCGCCGCCGGGAGCCGCTGGCCGCGATCGCCGCCGGGACCGGGGCGCTGGCCGTGGCCGGTGACCTGGCCGACGCCGCGGGAGCGGACGCCCTCGTGGCCGCGGCGCTCAAGGCCTACGGCCGGATCGACGGACTGGTGCTCAACGCGGGCGTGATGATCCCCGGCGCGCTCGGCGAGACGTCCGGCGACGACTGGGACACGGTGTTGCGCGTCAACCTGACCGGCCCGGCGCTGCTGGCCAAGGCGGCGCTTCCGGCGCTGCTCGCCGCACGCGGGGCGGTCGTCGCGGTGTCCTCGGTGGCCGGGTTGCGCGCCCCGACCGGGGCCAGCGCCTATGCGGTCGCCAAGGCCGGTCTGATCATGCTGATGCAAACCCTCGCCGCGGACTACGGTTCCGCGGGCCTGCGGGCCAACGCGATATGCCCCGGCTGGGTCCGCACCGAGATGGCCGATCGTGAGATGGACGCCTTCGCCGGTCAGGTCGGCGCGCGCGACGCTGGTGAGCCCGACGCTGGTGAGCCCGGCGATCGCGAGCGCGGCGATGGCGAGCGCGCTGCCGGCGGGTCCGGCGTGGACGAGCGCGCCGCCGCCTACGAACAGGTCACGCGCCTGGTGCCGCAGCGCCGCGCCGCCGACGCCGCGGAAGCGGCCGAGGCCGTGGCCTGGCTGCTGTCCCCGGCCGCCTCCTACGTCAACGGCGCCGTACTGCCGGTGGACGGCGGCGCGACCGTCGTCGACGTCGGCACCAGTGCCTACGGATTCCACATCGAGCCGCGCGGCTGAGCAACGGAGAACCCTGATGCCCCACCCCCTGGGAACGCGGCCCGGCAAGGTCGTCGCGGTCCATCTCAACTACCGCGGCCGTGCCGCCGAGCGCGGCCGGATCCCGGATCAGCCCTCGTACTTCCTCAAGCCCGCCACCTCGCTGGCCGGGTCCGGCGACCCGCTCCTCCGGCCGCGTGGCTGCGAGCTGATGGGCTTCGAAGGCGAGATCGCGCTGGTGATCGGCGAGCGCGCGTACCAGGTCCCACCGCAGCGGGCCTGGGAACACGTCGCGTGGGTGACCGCCGCGAACGACGCCGGGGTCTACGACCTGCGCTACGCCGATCGCGGCTCGAACCTGCGTTCCAAAGGCTCCGACGGCTTCACCCCGATCGGCCCTCGGCTGCTCGACGCGCGCACCATCGAACCCGACGCGCTACGTCTGCGGACCTGGGTCAACGGCGAACTCGTCCAGGACGACACCAGCGACACGCTCCTGTTCGACTTCGCCCGCCTGGTCGCCGACCTGTCGCGGACCATCACCCTGGAACCCGGTGACGTCATCCTCACCGGCACCCCCTCCGGGGCGAGCGTCGTCGAACCCGGAGACGTGGTCGAGATCGAGGTGACCGGCGGTGCCCAGAGCACCGGCAGGCTGACCAACACCGTGGTCGAGGCGGATTCCGCACTGGCCGGATACGGCGCGATGCCGCAGGTGCTCGCCGAGGACAAGGCGGCTGCGTTCGGCGTCGCCGTCGTGCCGACCCTGACGGTCGAGCGCCGCGCCGCCCTGACCGGGATCTCCGTGGCCACGCTCGCCTCCCAGCTGCGCAAACGCGGCTTCAACGGCTTCTTCGTCGACGGAGTGCGGCCCACGCGTCCGGAGCTGAAGATGGTCGGGACTGCTCGAACCCTGCGTTACCTGCCCCTGCGCGAAGACCTGTTCGCCCGCTACGGCGCCGGCATGAACGCCCAGAAGCGCGCCATCGAGTCGGTCTTGCCCGGCGAAGTGCTGGTGATGGACGCGCGCAGAGAGGCTGACGCCGGCACCCTCGGCGACATCCTGGCCCTACGCGCGCTCAAACGGGGAGCAGCCGGCATCGTCACCGACGGCGGTCTGCGGGACAGCGCCGCGGTGTCAGGGCTCGATCTCCCCGTCTACTCCTCGTCCGTGCACGTCGCGGTCCTGGGACGCAAACACGTGCCCTGGGATACCGACGTCCCGATCGCCTGCGGCAACACCCTCGTCCAGCCCGGCGACGTGCTGGTCGGGGACGCGGACGGCGTGATCGTCCTGCCGCCGCACCTGCTGGACGAGCTCATCACCGACGCTCGGGAGCAGGAACTCCAAGAGGCGTTCATCACCGAGCAGGTGGCCGCCGGGGCCTCGGTCGCCGGTCTGTACCCCCTCGGCCCGGACTGGCAGTCGGCCTACCGGGCCTGGCTTGACCAGCGCATCGACAATCGGATGGAGAGCCCGGCATGAAGTTCCGCTCCGACCCCCGGCAGATCCGCGGCTCTCTGGCCCCGGTCGTCACGCCGTTCACCGACGACGGCGCCTTGGACCCGGAGGGACTGCGGACCCTGATCCGCTGGCAGCTGGCCTCCGGTTCGCACGGTATCTCCATCGGCGGTTCCACCGGCGAGCCCGGAGCGCAGAGCACCGAGGAACGTATCGAGGCGATGCGGGTCGCGGCCGAGACCATCGCCGATCAGGTGCCCTTCCTGCCGGGCACCGGCTCGGCGAAGCTCGCCGAGACCCTCGAACTCACCTCGGCCGCCCGCGACCTCGGAGCGGACGCGGCGCTGATCATCACGCCCTACTACGCCCGCCCGACGCAGGAGGCGCTGTATCGCTGGTACGCGACGGTCGCCACCGAGTTCCCGGACCTGCCGCTGATCGTCTACAACGTCCCCTCCCGCACCGCGGTCGAGATCGAGCCGGGCACCGTGGCCCGGTTGTTCCGCGACTTCGACAACATCGTCGGGATCAAGGAGACGACCAAGGACTTCGAACACTTCTCCCGGACCTACCACGCCTGCGGTCCCGAACTGCTGATGTGGTCAGGCATCGAGCTCTTGTGTCTACCTCTCCTCGCGCTCGGAGGCGCCGGGTTCGTCTCCGCCCTGGCCAACATCGCTCCGGCCGCGGTGGCACGGATGTACGAACTCTGGGAAGCCGGCGACCAGGACGGCGCGCGCGACCTGCACTACCGGCTGCACCCGCTGGTCGATCTGCTGTTCGTGGAGACCAACCCGGCCCCGGCCAAGTGGGTGCTCAAGGACGCCGGGCTCCTCAGGTCCGCCCACGTGCGACCGCCGCTCATCGAACCCACCGATACCGGCCTGGCCAAGATCAAGGCCCTGCGAGCCGCCGGTGCCGACCTGCTCGAATTCCCCGCGTAGAGGACCACCCATGACTTCCATCCCTGCCGACCTGCCCAAGACGATCGGCCACTGGATCGGCGCCGAACTGGTCGAATCCGCCGACGGCCGCACCTTCGCCAACGCCGACCCGGCGAGCAACCTCGTGTACTGCGACGTGGCCTCCGGCGGTGCGGCCGACGTCGCCTTGGCCGTCACCGCCGCGCGCGCCGCGTTCGAGATCGGCCCCTGGCCCCGCATGAGCCCGCGGGAACGCGGCCGGGTGCTGCACCGGATCGCCGACGCCATCGAGGCCCGCGAGGACCGGCTCGCCACCTGGGAATCGTTCGACACCGGGCTGCCCATCACACAGGCCCGCGGCCAGGCCCGGCGCGCCGCCGAGAACTTCCGGTACTTCGCCGACCTCGTCAACGCGCTGCACGAGGACGCCTTCCGCACCGCCGCGCAGATCGGCTACGTCGTGCGCAAACCGATCGGCGTGGCCGGGCTCATCACCCCCTGGAACACGCCGTTCATGCTGGAGAGCTGGAAGCTGGCCCCGGCCCTCGCCGCCGGCTGCGCCGTCGTGCTCAAACCGGCCGAGTTCACCCCGCTGTCCGCGTCGCTGTGGCCGGAGATCGCCGAGGAGGCCGGGCTGCCGGCCGGCGTGCTGAACATCGTGCACGGCATCGGCGAGGAGGCCGGCGCCGCGCTGGTCGAACACCCCGACGTGCCGCTGATCTCCTTCACCGGCGAGACCACCACCGGGCAGACCATCATGCGCTCCGCCGCGACCGGTCTCAAAGGCCTGTCGATGGAGCTCGGCGGCAAGTCCCCGTGCGTCGTCTTCGCCGATGCCGACCTGGACGCCGCCGTGGACGGCGCGCTGTTCGGGGTCTTCTCCCTCAACGGCGAGCGCTGTACCGCCGGCTCGCGGGTCATCGTCGAGGCGTCGATCTACGAGGAGTTCCTCGCCCGTTACGCGGCCCGCGCCGCACGGATCCGCGTCGGACCTCCACAGGATCCTGACACCGAGATCGGCGCGCTGGTCCACCCCGAACACCACGAGCGCGTCCTGGGCTACGTCGCCTCCGGCATCGCCGAAGGCGCACGCCTGGTCGCCGGCGGCGCGCGCCCCGACGCCCTCCCGGACGGCAACTACCTGGCCGCCACGGTCTTCGCCGACGTGACCCCGGCCATGCGCATCTGGCGCGAGGAGATCTTCGGGCCGGTCGTCGCCATCGCTCCCTTCGCCGATGAGACCGAGGCGATCCGGCTGGCCAACGACACCCGCTACGGCCTCGCCAGCTACGTCTGGACCTCGAACCTCAAGCGCGGCCACCGGGTGGCCCAGGCGATCGAGGCCAGCATGGTGTGGCTGAACTCGCACAACGTGCGGGACCTGCGGACCCCGTTCGGCGGCGTGAAGGCCTCCGGGCTCGGTCAGGAGGGCGGCGCGCACAGCATCGATTTCTACACCGACTCGCAGATCGTCTCGGTCGCGCTCGGCGACACCCACGTCCCGCGCTTCGGTGCCGCTCCTGAGGAAGAGGACTGACATCCCATGGCCGAGACCCCGCCACCGCCGGACGTCGTGCGCTCCGCGTACGCGCAACTGGCCGTCACCGATCTGGACGCGGCCCGCTGGTTCTGGGTCGAGATGCTGGGCTTCCATGTGCAGTGTCAGACCAAGGACAGCCTGTATCTGCGCGGCACCGACGAGCTCACGCATCACTCGCTGGTGCTGCGGCGCGGCGACATCGCGGCCCTGGACCACATCGCCTACCGGGTCCGGACCCCGCAGGACGTCGATCGGGCCGAGACCTATTTCCGGGCTCTGGGATGCCAGGCCCGCCGGATCCCCGGCGGTCGCGGGACGCGCGGGATCGGCGATGCGGTGCGGGTGGTGGACCCGCTCGGGTTCCCGGTCGAGTTCTTCTACGAGATCGAACACGCCGAGCGGCTGATCCAGCGCTACGACCTGCGGCGCGGCGCGGAGATCGCGCGGCTGGACCACTTCAACATCTGCACCCCCGACATCCCCGCCGCCTACACCTATTACAAGGGTCTGGGATTCGGCTGCTCGGAGACCATCGAGGGTGACGAGCACGAGCTCTACGCGGCCTGGATGTACCGCAAGCAGACCGTGCACGACGTCGCCTTCACCGGCGGCGCCGGACCCCGGCTGCACCACCTGGGCCTGGCCACCCACGAATCGCACCAGGTGCTGCGCACCGCCGACCTGTTCGGCGCGGTCCACGCCGAGCACCACATCGAGCGCGGGCCCGGCCGGCACGGCGTCTCCAACGCCTTCTACGTCTACCTGCGCGACCCCGACGGGCATCGGGTGGAGATCTACACATCCGACTACTACACCGGCGATCCGGACCACGAGACGTACCGCTGGAACATCCACGACGACCGGCGCCGGGACTTCTGGGGCAACGCGGTCATCGAGTCCTGGTACAAGGACGCCTCCCCGGTCCTGGACCTCGACGGGGTTCCGCGACCCGTCACCGACACCATCCTTGACGAGTCCGCGGACGCCACTCGGGTCGGCGCGGACGGGCTCGGCTGACCCCTGTCCTTATAACTGAGGAGAAGAGCACCTGATGACCACCTACGAACAGGACTACCTCGCCTCCGATCTGTGGCCGACGCTGAACGTCCTCGACAACAGCGGGTTCGCCGCCTACAACATCCCCGAGACCCCGGTCCTGGACGGCCGGACCCTCACCCTGCGCCTGGATTCCGCTGATGAGGTCGCGGTGCGTTTCGTCGGTGGGGGACAGGTGGAGCTGCGGGAGGGCTCGGCGGCAAGCGTTCATCGCGCCTCGGTGAAGGAGGTCGACCCGGGCCTGTTCCTCGTGCACTTCGTTCGGGCCGATGACGAGAAGCACGCTGTGGTGTTGGTGCTGGACCTCAGTGCCGGTGTCGCGACCGTCGTGCGCAGTTCCATCGTCACCGGCTCGGCCAAGGGCGGGCTCTTCGCCGCCGAGGAGGTGGTCGGAGGCGTCATCAACGGCGCCGCCGACCTCGCCGAACGACACCGGCGCAGCGCCGAGCTGGTCGGCCGCCGAGTCCAGTACGTATACGGCCCCGACAACGCCTACGAACACATCTATCTGCACGAGAACGCCTACGCCTGGCACTGCCTGGCCGGCGCCGAGAAAGGCCTGGCCGACGTCGACCGGGCCCGCGTATGGAAGATCCGCGAAGACATCTACCTGCTCACGTGGCAGGAGAAGGTCGTGCCCTGCGACGGCATCGTCATCCTCAACTTCCGCACCAACCAGTCCACCGGCCGGATCTGGGGCCACGACACCGACGCCGGCACCACCAACGCCATCGCCATGGGCGCCCGCGCCATCATGCTGAACCACACCCCCCACGACCCGGCCACGTGGACGGCCTGAGCCGTGGACCTGCGACTGGCCGACCGGGTGGTGGTCGTCACCGGCGGCGCCTCGGGGATCGGCGCGGCCTGCGTCGAGGCGTTCCGCGCCGAGGGGGCGCGCGTCGCGGTCGTGGATCGCGAGCCGTCGGCGCCGTGGCCGGTCGACGTCACCGACGAAGCGCGGGTGGCGGCGGCGCTCGACGCCGTCGCCGCCACGCATGGCGGCATCGACATCCTCGTGTGCTGCGCCGGGATCTCCGGCCCGGTGGGTACACACGTGCCCGAAATCGCAGTGCGGGACTGGGATTCGGTGATGGCGGTCAACGCCCGGGGTGCCTTTCTGAGCGCCAAGCATGCCGTGCCGCATCTGCGCCGGGCCGAGGCCCCGAGCATCGTGCTGCTCGCGTCCGACTCCTCGCTGCTGGCCTCCGAGGGCATGGCGCCGTACTGCGCGTCCAAAGGCGCTGTGCTGATGCTGGGGAAGGCGCTGGCCACCGACCTCGCCCCGGACGGGATCCGCGTCAACTGCGTGTGCCCCTCGATCGTGGACACCCCGATGTCGCGCGCAGACATGGGATGCGAGGACGGCTTCGACGGCGTGGGTTACCCGGTGCAGGCCGCCGCCGAGGTCGCCGCGCTGGTGGTGTTCCTGGCCTCGCCGGTGGCCCGACCGGTCAACGGCACGCACCTGCTTTCGGACTTCGGTATGGCCGCCAAGTCGGGATTCCCCATGGACTGACACGCTTCCCGTGGGACGCCACCGGCGTCGGACGACGGGTCGGGTGACCCGCCGGCCGACGCCGGGACGAATTCGTACTGCTGCCGGTATCGCTGAGGAACCCTAACCCGCCATGGCGGTGCCCAGGGTGTTGAGCGCCTTCTGCACCAGGGCCTGGGCCTTGGAGTTCAGGTTGGAGTTGGTGCCGTCCACGACCCAGTCCTTGCCGGAGAACATCACCACGGTCACGCCGTTGTCCACACCGCCGGTGGTGCCGCTGCTGGGTATGCCGAGCAGCTGCGCCGCCTTGGTGGACGCCTCGCCCAGTTCGCGGGAGTCGTTGTCCGAGGTGGTCTGGTTGTTCGCGGTCTGGGTGTCGCCGAAGATCGAGCCGATGACCTTGCCCTTGTAGAAGATCAGCGCGAACTCACGGCCGGACATGCCGTGTTCCTTGTAGAAGAAGTGCGGGCAGGGGGTCTTCTTGTCCCAGCAGTCGTCGCCCAGCACGAAGAACGGCACGTGGTGCGCGGCCAGCTGCTTGCCGTTGCTGTCCTGGAACGTCGTGGTGCCCTCGTGGTCGGGGTCGGGATCCGGGTCGCTGCCGTCGTCGTCGATGGCCATGCTCGAGGTGTACGTGAACACGCCCTTGGTGGGCTGGTACACGTTCACGTTCATGTCCCGGGTCATGGTGTTGATGTGCGGCTTGGTGTTGACCTTGGTGGCCGACGTCGAGTTCTTCTTGATGTCCGCCAGCACCTGGGCGGCGGTGTAGTCGGTGCCCGAGGCGGCGACCGCGTTCGCCGTGAGCGTGTGGTGGACCGGAGCGGCGTGGGCGCTCGCGGCGGCGAACTGGGTGCCGAGTGCGAAGGCTGCGGCGGCTGCCACAGCGAAGCCGGTACGGATCGATGACATGGGTGTGGGGCCTTCCGTCGATCGTCAGTAAACTTTCTTAACGAGAATCGAAGCACCCTTGCCGCGGTTGCGCAATCATCTCCTCAAGATCATCTTTAAGGAATTTTCACGCGCCTCGAACGAGCGCCGCCCGGCCGGGGATCCCGCCTCGGGCGGCGCTCGTTCCTCACGCTGTGCCAAGTGCTGGTCAGGATGCTGCGAAGGACCATTCACTCGCGGTCCCGGACGGAGCGCTCTGGACGACGATCGCCCCGTCGCCGCTCCCGGAGACCGTGGCGACCAGGCCGCTGGTCTGGTTCTGCAACCGGTAGTAGCCGTCCCCGGCCGGGACCAACTGCCAGTGTTCGTTGCCGACGCCGATGTCGGTCCACTGCTCCAGCTGGTTGCCCGAAGCCGTGGATCCGTAGGTGTCGTCGAGCACCTTGCCGCTGTTGGGGCTGACCAGTTCGACGTAGCCGCCGCCGACCGATCGCACCGTCCAGCGCTCCCACGGGTCGCCGAGGTCGGCCCACTGGTCGACCTTCGTGCCGTCGGCGGTGCTGCCGCCGGGCACCTCCAGATCCAGGCCGCTGCCCCGGTTGACGAGGGCGTACGTGTGGTTCGGGGCCGGGGCGGCGACCAGTTTCCACGCCTGCTCGGACGTGCCGAGGTCGGTCCACTGGATGACCGGCGTGCCGTCCGCGGTGCCCGCCGCGGCGGCCGCGGCCACCAGGGAGCTGGATCTGTTGATCAGCGTGACGGTGCCGTCGGGGTTCTGCCGCGCCTGCCACTGTTGGTTCGCGCCGCCGTTGTCAGCGGCCTGATCCAGGACCGTCCCGGCGCCGGCCGAGGAGCCGGGGTCCTCCAGCAGGCTGAAGTCGTTGCGGTTGACGACCTTGACGTAGCCGCTGCCGTCGCCGACCAGCGCCCACTGCTCCCAGGGCGCGCCGGTGTCAGTCCACTGATCCACGTTCGTGCCGTCGGCCGTGTTGCCGCCGGGCACCTCCAACACCTTGCCGCTGTTGGCGTTGCCGACGCCGCTCCAGAGCTGGCCGTAGTCCTGGCCTGTCGGGGCGATCGTCAGGTTGTCGAACTGCGCACCCTGATAGCCGCCGGTGCCCAGGCCGATCTGGCCGTGGCTGTAGGCGGAGTCGGTGGCCGAGCCCAGGGTGGTGCCGTCCAGTGCGGCGGTGATGGTCGTGCCCTGCACCGTGAGGGACACGTAGTGCCAGCTTCCGGTGCCGAGCGCCGAGACCGTGCCGCCGGCCAGGGTGGTGCGGCCGTTCGTGACATTGTTCTTCACGATCGACCAGGTGCCGTCGCTGCCGACGATGACGTAGTAGCCGTCGAGGTCGGCCGGGTGGCCGCCCTGGGCGTCGACGCGGGCGATCAGCTCGGCGCTGCCGGCCTGCTCGAAGTAGACGTCGCTGGCGACCGTGTAGTCGGTCCAGTCCACGTCGCCGAGCAGTGCGTACGGTTCGCTGTCGTCGTTCCACTCGATCGGCTTGGACTGCGCCATCTGCCGCACGCACATGCCGGAGCGGCCGGCACACGGCACCGTCTCGAACGCGCCTTGCTGGTCGGCGAGGTAGCGGGCCTCCTTGCCGGTCGCGTACTCGTCGAAGTTGTCGCTGTAGGGCAGGGCCATGGTCGCGCGGGCATTGCCCACGGCGGTGCCGTGGCCCTGGACGGTGGTGGTCGTGATGCTGTAGACCCGACCCGGCCGGAGGGTCAGCGTGTAGGTGCCGCCGCTCGGGGTGATGTCAGGGGCCTGAACCATGTACTCGCCGGTCGTGAAGTCGCTGGACCACACGTGCACGGTGCCGGTCGACAGCCCGCCGGCCACGGTCATGGTGACGGTCTGCGCGGCCGGGGCGTCCAGCGTCTCGAAGATGGTCGAGTAGTCGGTGCCGTTCGGCGCGGCCAAGGTGTCGTAGCTGCCGCTGTGCGGGTCGCCGTTGGTACCGCTGCCGCTCAGGTATCCGGATGCGCTGTCGATGTAGTGCCAGCCCGGCGCGGTGAACTGTGTGGTCTGGGCCGTCGCCCACAGCGCCGACCCCAGTTGGTAGGACCCGGCCCACGGCTGGTTCGCCAGCATCAGCCCGGTCTGGGACCAGGTCTGGTCCGGGTAGATCGAGGCGACCGGCGGCCAGTTGATGTACGCCGTCATCTTCCCGTCGATGTAGTCCCGGTTGATCGCCCGCGCCACGGCCGGCCCGGCGTTCAGGTCCTCCGAGCCGTTCTCGCTGGCCCACAGGTTCTGCTTCAGGCTCTGCGCGGCCGCGGGGCTCTGGCATGAGGTGTACTCCGACAGGTAGCCGCACGGGTAGTGCATGCCGACCGTGGCGACGGCGGCGGAGAAGGCGGGGTCGGACGCCAGGTCGTTCGCGATGCCCCAGTCGAAGCTGTCGGCGGCGATGATCTTCGTGCTCAGGCCGGCTTTGACCAGCGCGGCATGGAAGTTCTCATACCAGGTCTTGTCGTAGTCGCGCTCGTTCCAGCCGCCGATGCTGTCGATGGTGAATCCGTGGTCTGACTTGGCGTGCTCGATCCAGTCGACGTAATAGTTGATCATGTCCGTCGACCAGAAGTACGGCTGACCGGGGTTGGGGTTGGCCGGGTCGTCGACCCCGACCCAGCCGGGGGCTCCCCAGGCCAGCGCGACGAACTTGATGTTCGGGTCGCGGGCCTGGGCCTGTCCCATCAGCCACCACTCGTAGCCGCGGTTGTAGTCGGCGTCGTTCGCGGTGTGCTGCGCGCTGGGCTCGGCGCCGTCGGTGGAGTTGGTGTCGCCGCCGACCTCGACCTTCAGGATCTGCAGGTCCGCGCCGTAACCCGGTTTGAACAGATAGTCGAGGATCTGCGAACGCTGCGGTTCGGGGTAGTCGAACAGCAGCCGCGAGTTGGCGCCGGCGCTGAGCGCACCGACCCCGTCGAAGGTCCCGCCGCTCTGCGTGCCGTCGACGGTGATCGAGGTGACGTCCGCGTGGGCGGGGGCGGCGAACGTGCCGCCGGACAGGAATCCGGCGGCCAGGAGTACTGCGCATCCGGCGGCGAGCAGCCGGAGCCGATGTCGGATCATGGCGGCCTCTCTCGGGGCATGGGCAAGTCTGGGGCAGAGGGCCCCTATCGCAATAGGCTGACCTGGCATCGTCATCATCGTTCAGCGTCCGCCGCAGGCAAAGGGGTTCCATGCACATCCGTCGCCCGCACATCTGGGCCGTCGCGGCCATCACCGGGGCCGTGGCCGCCGGTGTGGTCGCCACGATGGCGAGCGCCGCGCCCGGCAAACCCGCCGCAAGCGCGGTCAGCTACCTGATCCCGACTGTCTCGACGGCGGCCACCAACCTCGCCGACGGGCTTTCGCTGGCTGTGAACGTCGGCGGCGGGCCGACCCGAGACGTTGAGGTTGACACCGGTTCGCTCGGGTTCGTCATCGCCCGCGGTGCCCTCGGTCCCGGCGCGGTGGACACCGGCAAGGCCGGCTTCATCGAGTACACCAGCAGCGGGAAGATCCTCTCCGGGGAGTACTTCCTGGCGGCCGTCAGCTTCCAGCGTCCGCAGGGCGCCGTGGCCACCGTGCCGATCCGGGTCCTGGGGGTGACCGCCAGCAGCTGCGCGAGCGGCTACCCCGGCTGCACGCCGGACAGCGACATCAGCAAGGTCGGCATGCTCGGTGTCGGATACAGCGAGTACGCCAAGACCGACAGCCCCGGCCCCACCTCCGCGGACAACGCGTTCCTCCAGCTCGCGGCGATGCGCAACGGCCAGGCGCAGCCCGGCTACATTGTCACCCGCGGCGGCGTCACCCTCGGTCTGACCGCGCAGCAGATCGCCTCGTTCCACACCGTGCACCTGGCCTCGGCGCCGCCGCCGAGCGGCACAGGCTCCGACATCGAGTCGATGCCCGGCTGCTTCGCCTTCCCGGACTACGGCGACACCTCGCACTGCGGTTCGATCCTGTTCGACACGGGGATCAGCAAGATGATCGTCGGCCTGCCGACCGCCGACCGGCCGGCGCCGATCGCCACGGCCATTCCCGACGGCACCCGGATCAAGGTCGGCACCCCGAACCTGACCGGCCCGGCCTTCGGCTACACCACTACCGTCGGCGACCCCGGCGATCCCATCGCGCCGCTGGGGAACCCGGCCGCGTCATGGGCCCACGACACCGCGTTCGTCAACACCGGCCGGGAACTGCTTGCCGCGTATGACTATCTCTACGACGCGGTCGGTCGGCAATCCGGCTTCAGAAGCGATCCCAACTAGGGGATAATCCATATCCAGTCGCCGGTACCAGGCGACGGGAGGGCCAGCCGTGCGTTTCGCCATACTGGGGCCGACGACGGTCGACGACGGGGTCGGGGTGACCGAGCTGCCGTCGGGCATCCCCGAGGCGGTGCTGGTCGCGTTGTTGCTGAGCAGCCCGCGCACGGTCCAGCTGGACGCCCTGGTCGACGCGGTGTGGGCCGACCGGCCACCGGCGGCCGCCGTCGATTCGCTGCGCAACCATCTGAGCCGGCTTCGCCGGTTCCTGGGGCCGGTGACCGCCGAGCGGCTGACCACCCGGCCCTCCGGCTACCTGATCGATCTGGACGGTGCCTCCTTCGACGTCGCCGAGTTCCTGGCGCTGTCGCGACAGGGCCGACGGTCGGCCGCCGAAGGCGCGTGGGCCGAGGCGTCGGCGTCGTTGACCGCCGCGCAGGTGCTGTGGCGGGGCGAGCCGCTGGCCGGCCGGTCCTTCGGGCTGGACCTCACCAGCAGGCTGCACGGGTTGCGGGAGGAGCGGTTGCTGGTGCAGACGGTCCGCATCGAGGCGGATCTGTATCTGGGGCGGCATCAGGAACTGGTCGGCGAGCTGTCGGACTTGACGGCGACCCAGCCGCTGCACGAACCGGCCTGGCGGCAGCTGAGCCTGGCGCTGTATCGGGCCGGACGGCAAGCTGACGCGTTGGACGCCCTGCTGCGGTCGCGGAACCTGCTGGACGAGCAGTTGGGTCTGGATCCCTCACCTGAGCTGCGCGAGCTGTATCAGCGGATCCTGAATCAGGATCCTGCGCTGGATGCGGGCTTCGGCCAGGGCTCGGCCGGGATCGCGACGCCGGTGTCGGGTCCCGCGGACCTGGTGCCGCGTCCCGCAGATCCGGTGTCGGGTTCGGCAGATC
Organism: Catenulispora pinistramenti; assembly: GCF_018274385.1. Lineage (GTDB taxonomy): Bacteria > Actinomycetota > Actinomycetes > Streptomycetales > Catenulisporaceae > Catenulispora > Catenulispora pinistramenti. Next base: position 17,781 of record NZ_JAAFYZ010000185.1, read on the forward strand.
CGGTGTCGGGTTCCGCGGATTTCACGTCGCAGCCCGCTGCCAAGGACGAGCCGCAGCCGATGGCCGAGGCGGGCACCGGCGCGGTCGGGGTCGCCCAGCTGCCCGCCCTCATCAGCGATTTCACCGGCCGCGACGAGCAGATCGGGTTCCTGTCCGACGCGATCGCGGCCCGCTCCGGCCGAGCCGGTCAGGTCCCGGTCGCGGTGATCACCGGCGGGGGAGGCCTGGGCAAGACATCACTGGCCGTCGCCGCGGCGCACCACGTCTCCGGCCTGTTCCCCGACGGGAGCCTGTTCGTCGACCTGCACGGCATGGACGCCACGACGAAAGACCCCGCCGAGGTGCTGGGGCAGTGGCTGGTCGACCTCGGCACGCCCGCCGGATCGGTGCCGGTGGACGCCGAGGCCCGGCAGGCGCGATTCAGGAGTCTGACGCACGCCAAGCGGCTGCTGGTCGTCGTCGACAACGCCCGCAACGCCGCGCAGGTGCTGCCGTTGCTGCCTGCCGCATCCGGCAGTGCCGTCCTGGTCACCAGCCGATCCCGGCTGGCCGAGCTGCCGGCCGCGGCCCGGCTGGACCTGAAGCCGTTGTCCGGGACCGAGGCTCTGAGCATGTTGGAGGAGTTGGTCGGCGCCGAGCGGTTGGGCGCCGAGCCGGAGGCGACCGAGGACATCCTGCGGGTGTGCGCCGGCCTGCCGCTCGCCTTGCGCATCGTCGGCGCCCGGCTCCAGGTCCGCAGCTCCTGGCCGGTGCACACGCTGGCGACCCGGCTGGACGACGAACGGCGCCGCCTGGACGAGCTGAGCATCGGCGATCTGGCGGCCCGGGCCAGTTTCGAGGTCGGCTTCCGGAGCCTGCCGCCCGGCCCGCACCCGGAATCGGCGCCGGCGACGGTGTTCACGCTGCTCGGTCTGGTGACCGGGCCGGACATCACGGTGGACGCGGTCGCCGCCTTGGCGGGCATCGCGATCGGGGACGCTGAGGCGGCCTTGGACGTGCTCATGGACGCGCACCTCGTGGATAGCGCGAGCCCCGGCCGCTACCACCTGCACGACCTGTTGCGGGACTTCGCACGCGAACTCGCCACGCCGACAGACGGGGAGGCAGAGGACTCCGAACGCGTGTCGACGCGGTCGGCGGCGCTCACCCGACTGGTCAACTGGTACTGCCACGCCGCCTCGGCAGCCGCCGACCAGTTGGCGACCCGGACCGCGGACTGGGACCTGTTGACCAGGGTTCCGGTGGCCGCCGTGGTACCGAGCTTCGCTGATCGGGAGGCGGCCTGGTCCTGGTTCGGCGCGGAGTCGGCCAACCTCCAGGCCGCCGTGGTCTGCGCCGAGGCGTATCTGCCGGGTTCGCAAGCATGGGTGCTCGCCTCCCAACTCGTGCTGTTCGCCAGTCAGAGCAGGCGATGGGCGGAGATGGCGGCGACCTTCACGGTCGCATTGCGATGCGCGCGGCGGGTAGCGGACCTGCTGGGTCTGGCGCGGATTCTCAGCGTATTGGGTTACGCGCTCGGCCACCTCGAGCGTTACGACGAGGCGTTGGAGACCGCTCGCCAGGGGGTCGAGGCCGCCGAACGGGTCGGTGACCCGAAGCTGCTGATAACCGCGTGCAACTGTTACGGATGGCTTCTGTTGAAGGCCGAACGTCCCCGAGAGGCCGTGACGCAGCAAGAGAAGACCGTCGCCGCGTTGCGGGAGATCAACGAGCCCGAGCAGATCGCCGCGGGCCTGGCCGATCTCGCCGAGGCGCTGGCAGCCTGCGGCGAGCACCAGGCGGCCGTCGGGTGTCTGCAGGAGGCCCTGCTGCTGGCCCGCAAAGCCGCCACGCCCTATATCGAGGCGAGCATCTTGAACGCCTTGGGCGCGGCCCACGATGTCAGCGGAAGCGGCGCGGAAGCCGTGTCCCTGCTGACCGACGCCGCGCGGCTGCGCGGTGCCATCGATGACCGGGCCGGGCAGGGTGAGAGTCTGCTGCGGTTGGCCCGGGTGCTGGCGGGCCTCGGACGCTCGCCGGAAGCGGCGGCGGTCTGGAACCAGGCGTCCGCGCTGGTCGACGAGCTCGGCGGCGAAGACCTGGCCGAGCTGCGCGCGGACGTCGAGCAGACCGTGATGGCGGCCACCGAGCAGGCGGACTGAATCAGGGTTCGTGCCTCTCCTTCGGGGTCTTACAGACCCCTGTGATGTCGGTGTTGCGCCGGTGATAGTCGCTGCCGCGATTCTGGGCCCACTGCTCCGCTCGCGTCCGACCCGACATCCAGAGGACGGCTTGACCATGCGAACACTTCGAAGACTTCATCGACCATCCGCGACCGCGGTGACGCTCCTGCTCGCGGCGGCGACGGCCGGTGCGATCGCTGTGGCGCCCGCTTCAGTCGCCGCCGCGAGCCCGGCGGGCTGGCAGGAGAACCTGGCTCAGGCCCACTCCGACGACGTGAACACGGCCTGGACCGGCCACGCTCTCGATATCCGGAATGCCCACGCCACCACGGCGCACAGTTCGGTCGGCTACGCCATGGACACCTTCCCGGCGCATCCCCTGTCCGCCGCGACGAATCAGTTCACTGTCACCGCTGGCGAGCAGCAGCCCTCCGGTACCCGTATCGAGGTCGATATCAGGGGCCAGGCTGCCAACGGCTCCTGGACCGAGTGGACTCCTGCGGTAGCCGGTGGCGCGACTCGGCTTCCGGCTTCGGCGAAGCTGGTGCAGACCCGGGTCACGCTATGGGCCTCCGCTTCCGGGGCGACCCCGAGCGTCAGCGGTATCGCGGTGATCGCGGACCCGTCCCTCACGGCGGCTGTAGCTGCTCCGAACGCCACTACGACCCCGTTGTCCTACAAGGTCTACGCCACCGATGAGGGCTTGGTCGGCGGCACCACAGCGAACGGCCACGTGATCCAGCCGAACGACCACTTCGTGGCGCTGCCGTCCGGTTCGGCATTGTCGCCGCAGGGCTCGGGGGAGTACTCGGTCCAGGTCTGCGGGCCGGTGCGGTGTGAGACCGCGCCGGTATGGGACGTCGGCCCGTGGAACATCCACGACAACTACTGGGACAACCCGCGCGCCGAGTTCACCGACCTGCCGCAGGGCGAGCCGGAGGCCCAGGCCGCTTACGACAACGGCTACAACGGCGACAAGTCCGATATCGGGTCCACGATCGTGAACCCGGCCGGTATCGATCTGGCCGACGGCACTTTCGCCAACATCGGCCTCACCGACAACGGCGACGTCACCGTCACCTACCTCTGGACCTCCGGCGGCACCCCGCCGCCGCCCGCGGTGTACTCGCAGGGCAGCGGCGGCCGGGTCGCCACCGGCGTGCACGCTGACGGCCGGGCCGAGGTGTTCGCGGTGACGCCGTCCGGCGGGATCCAGAACAAGTACGAGACCTCTGCTGGCGGCGCGTGGTCGGGCTGGAACGGCTTCGGCCCTTCCGGCACCGCGGTCGCGGTGGCCGCCGGCCGCCATGCCGATGGTCGGCTGGAGGTCTTCGCCGTCATGAGCGACGGCTCGATGCAGAACCGGTATGAGACCGTCGCCGGTGGCGCCTGGTCCGGCTGGAACTCCTATGCACCCGCGGGAACCGCCAAGGACGCCGTTGTCGGTGTCCATGCCGATGGACGCTTGGAAGTGTTCGCAGTGACACCTTCCGGCGGCGTCCAGAACAAATACGAGAAGGTCGCTGACGGCGCCTGGTCCAGCTGGAACGGCTTCGGCCCCAGCGGCACGGTCGACGCGGTCACGGCGGCGCGGCACCTCGACGGCCGCCTTGAGGTGTTCGCCGTCATGACGGACGGCTCAATGCAGAACCGGTATGAGACGGTCGCCGGCGGCGCCTGGTCCGGCTGGAACTCCTACGCTGCCGCCGGCACGGCCAAGGGCACCGGGTCCCCTGGCGTCGACGCGGCCGGTGCCCACAAGGACGGTCGGCTTGAGGTGTTCGCGGTGACGCCTTCGGGCGGCATCGAGAACAAGTACGAGACCGCCGCGGACGGAGCTTGGTCCGGCTGGAACGGCTTCGGGCCTTCTGGCACCGCGACTTCCGCGACGGTGGTGCGGCACTCCGATGGTCGGCTGGAGGTGTTCGCGGTTATGAGCGACGGCTCGATGCAGAACCGGTACGAGACCGTTGCTGGCGGTGCGTGGTCGGGCTGGAACGGCTTCGCTCCGGCGGGGACTGCTCATGTGTAACTGCTCAGGTGTGACTGCTCACGTGTAACCACTAGCCTGCTGCTTGACCCTAGCAACGTCTGCATATACCAGGCGCACGCCTTCGACGAGGCGACGGGGGTTTTCGGGGTGGGAGTTTGTGGGCCGGGTTGCGGTTGGGGTGTGGGTTGAAAGGCGATTTTTAGGCGCTTCTGACCTATGTGTGGGTCACGGAGTGTGGCGGGAGTGGGGCACGCCGTCTCTGGCCTAGGGTTTTGGACTGTCTAGGTTCAAAACAGCAGGTTCGGA
>NZ_JAAFYZ010000186.1 GCF_018274385.1 Catenulispora pinistramenti
CCCATGACCCGCCCCGAAGTGGTCCTCACCGGCATGGGCATGGTCACCCCGGTCGGCACCAGCGCCGCCGCCGTCCACAGCGCCATGTGCGAGGGCCGGTCCGGCCTGCGCCGGCCGCCCGAGGGTCACCAGGTCGGTACCGCGCTCGAAGTGGGGGCCTTCGCGCCGCCGATCGATCCGACGAGTGTGCTGCCCGCGACTGAGGCGCGCGTTGTCGACCGCTACATCGTCATGGCCCTGACCGCCGCGGCGGATGCGCTCAGTGACGCAGAGCTCGAAGTCGGCCGGGACGCCGACCCCTACCGCGTGGCCGTCATCCTCTCCGGCACCGGCGGTCTGGCGACGCTGGAAGCCCAGGTCATCCTGCGCACCGAGAAGGGCCGCCTCGGCGTCAGCCCCTACCTGCTGCCCGGCATGCTCCCCAACATGGGCGCCGCCCGCATCGCCATCAAGTACGGCATCCACGGCTACGTCTCCTCCAGCGGCACCGCCTGCGCGGCCGGCGGTCAGGCGGTCGGCGAGGCCCTGCGCCTGCTGCGCGCCGACGAAGCGGACGTCGTCCTGGCCGGCTGTAGCGAGGCCCCGCTGTTCCCGACCCTGGCCGACACCTTCGGTAACGCCCGCGCGCTGGCCCGGGGCTGGGCCGACGACCCGACCGCCGCCAGCCGCCCCTTCGACCGCCGCCGCAACGGGCTGGTCCTGGGCGAGGGCGCGGGTGTGTTCGTCCTCGAACGTAAAGACTTCGCCGAGGCGCGCGGCGCGAAGGCGTACGCCGACGTGCTCGGCTGGGGCGTCACCAATGACGCGCACCATCCGACCACCCCGCGGCCGGACGGCGAGGGCGCGCGCGAGTGTATGCGCCGCGCGCTCAAAGACGCCGGCCTGGAACCGGCGGACATCGGCTACCTGAACGCGCACGGCACCAGCACCAAGCTCGGCGACCTCGCCGAAGCGGTGGCTATCAGGACCCTGTTCGGCGCGAGCACTCCGCCGGTCAGCTCCACCAAAGCGGTGACCGGCCACATGCTCGGCGCCTCGGGGGTGGTCGAGTCGGCGGTGTCGATCCGCGCCCTGCAGACCGGCCTGCTGCCGCCCACCCACAACCTCGACGACCCCGATCCCGACTGCGATCTCGACCACATCCGCAAGACTCCGCGCGCGGTGCGGGTCGAGCACGTGATGTCCAACTCGTTCGGGTTCGGAGGCCACAACGTCAGCGTCGTGTACGGCCGTCCCAGCACCCGACGGTCCCGTACGGCATAGCGCACGGCTGACACGCCTGACACGGCTGACACAGCTGGCACGGCAGACATAGCGGAAGGCGAGAAGGAATGGACATCCTCGGCATCGACCATGTCGAGTTCTACGTGGGAGACGCGCGACAAGCCGCGTTCTTCCTGTGCACCGCGTTCGGGTTCCACATCGCCGGCCACGGCGGCCCGGAGACCGAACTGCCCCGCCAGCGCAGCCTGCTGCTGGCCCACGGTGACAGCAGGGTCCTGCTGACCTCGGCGCTCGGCACCGGGCACCACCCCGCCGACGGCTACGTCTCCCGGCACGGCGACGGCGTCGGCGTCATCGCCTTCGACACCGGCGACGCGGTCGGCGCCTACGAGCAGGCGCTGGCCGCCGGTGCGGAGTCCATCGAGGCGCCGCGCACCTATACGTCCGGCGACGACACCGTGATCACCGCGACCGTCGGCGGCTTCGGCGACGTGGTGCACCGCTTCGTGGAACGCCACGGCGCCGCGTTCTGGCCCGGCGCGATCGAAGCCCAGGCGGCTCCGACGAACAACGGCCCTGAGATAGTCCGCGCCATAGACCACGCGGCATTCTGCGTCCCGGCCGGCGAGCTGGAACAAGTAGTCGAGTATTACCAGCGCGTCTTCGGCTTCAAGCTGATCTTCGAGGAGTACGTCGAAGTCGGCGCCCAGGGCATGTACTCCCAGGTGGTCCAGAGCCCGTCGGGCGGCGCCACCTTCACCATCATCCAGCCGGACATGAGCCGGCAGAGCGGCCAGATCGACGACTTCCTGGCCTGGCACGGTGGGGCCGGCGTGCAGCACCTGGCGCTGAGCACCGACGACATCGTGACCGCGGTGCGCACCTTCAGCGGCAACGGGGCCGGCTTCGCCGAGACCCCCGGCGCCTACTACGAAGTGCTGGGCGAACGTATCGGCGACATAGACCTGCCGGTGGACCGGCTGCGGCCGCTGGGAATCCTGGTCGACCGCGACCACTGGGGCCAGATGTTCCAGATCTTCGCCAAGTCGATGCACATCCGCCGGACCTTCTTCTGGGAGCTCATCGAGCGGCACGGCGCCAAGACCTTCGGCACCAGCAACATCCCGGCGCTGTACGCGGCCAAGGAACGGGAGCTCGCCGATGTGCGGGACTCCCTGGAAATCGGAGCGATAGGAGCGGCGGGACAGAAATGACGACCGAATCAGTACAGCGACACTTCGTCCTCAGCGACGAGGACGCGGCGCTGCTGCCGACCGACGCCGAGGTCGAGGCCTACACCGAACAGGGCTGGTTCCTGACCGGCAAGGTGTTCACCGACGACGAGATCGACGCCCTGACCGCCGCCACCGACCGCTACTACGACGGCGAGCGCGACCGGGAACTGCCGGTCCGTCCGGCCAAGCTGGCGGCGTGGCAGCCCTCTGACGGTCCGGTGCAGCGGCACAACGACTACGTGCACTACGAGAACGACGCCATCGCGCGCATCCTGGCCAAGCCGCTGCTCGGCGCCGTGGCCGCCCGGCTGGCGCGGGCCGACCAGATCCGGGTGTTCCAGTCGACGCTGATCTACAAGCCGCCGATCGCCGGCGAGCCCAGCAACGTCGTGCCCTGGCACTTCGACCGGCACTACTGGGCCTCGTGCACCTCGGAGAACATGCTCACGGCGTTCATCCCGTTCCACGACTGCGGCCCGGAGATGGGCACCATCACCATGGTCGACGGCAGCCACCGCTGGACCGAGATCGGCCGCGAGGACTCGATGGTCAAGCACTTCGCCGAGCGCGACAAGGCCGACCTGGAGCGGATGCTGGTCGAGAACGCCGTGCACAACGGCGCCGAGATCCGCAAGATCCCGATGCTCATCCCCAAGGGCCACATGAGTTTCCACCACTGCCGCACCTACCACGGCAGCGGCCCGAACCTGAGCTCGCGGCCGCGCCGCGCGATCTCCTTCCACCTGCAGGACGGTGCGAACGAGTACCAGCGGTTCGAGCTCAGCGACGGCACCATGGCCGCCTACAACCACGACGTGCTCGTCCGGCGCCTGCCGGACGGACGCCCCGACTACGCCGACCCCGAATTCTGCCCTGTGCTCTGGAGGAACTGATGGCCACACGCTACGACTGGGGACAGCGGCACCCGGGCATCGACAAGCTGGAGGAACGGATCGCGACCGCCCGGACCGAGGTCGTCGGGCACGCCCTGTACGCGCGGCTGCGCGACCAGGACGCGATCCGCACGTTCCTGGAGCACCACGTGTTCGCGGTGTGGGACTTCATGTCCCTGCTCAAGTCGCTGCAACGCAACCTGACCTGCGTCGCGGTCCCGTGGGTGCCGACCGGCCCGACCGGCAGCCGCCGGCTGATCAACGACATCGTCCTGGTCGAGGAGAGCGACGAGCTGCGCGGCGGCTTCACCAGCCACTTCGAGCTCTACGTCGCCGGGATGACCGAGGCCGGCGCCGACGTCTCGGTCATCGAGGCCTTCATCGCTCTGCTGCGCTCCGGCGCGACGGTCGAGGCGGCGCTGGCCGAGGCCGCGGTCCCGGCGCCGGCGGCCGAGTTCGTCGCGCTCACCTGGGACATCATCGTCGCAGCACCCGTACACTGCCAGGCCGCCGCGTTCGCCTTCGGCCGCGAGGACCTGATCCCGGAGATGTTCGAGCAGGTCGTCACGGTCAACGCCACGATCGGCGGGCTCGACACCTTCGTCGACTACCTGGCGCGGCACATCGAGGTGGACGGCGAGGAACACACGCCGATGGCCATGCAGATGCTGGCCGACCTGTGTGGTGATGACGACGTCAAGTGGGAACAGTGCGCCGCGACGGTGACCCGCGCGCTGAACGCGCGGGCCAAGCTGTGGGACGGGATCCTGGCCGCCGTCAACGAGCGCGCGGTGGCGTTGGTCGGAAGCAGTGATGGCTGACCCTGTGCTGTCAGGTCCGGCGTCGCCGAGTTCGCAGAAGCCTGACTCGGCGGCGCTGTACCGGACTGTCCGTCTCATCCGGCGCTTCGAGGAGCGGGCCGTCGAGCTCGTCCACGCCGGCCAGGTCTTCGGCGGCATCCACCCCTACACCGGGCAGGAAGCCGTCGCCGCCGGAACCTGCGCCGCGCTGCGACCGGACGACCTGATCACCAGCACCCACCGCGGCCACGGCCACGTCCTGGCCAAGGGCGCGGACCCGGCGCGGATGATGGCCGAGATCGCCGGCCGTACCACCGGGCTGAACGCCGGACGCGGCGGGTCGATGCACGCCGCCGACTTCGGCATCGGCATCCTCGGCGCGAACGCCATCGTCGGCGCCGCCGCCCCGATCGCGACCGGCGCCGCGTGGGCGGCCCGCCGCGCCGGATCGGACCGCGTGGTCCTGACGTACTTCGGCGACGGCGCGGTCAGCCAGGGCGTGGTGCTGGAGACCTTCAACCTGGCCGCGCTGTGGCGCGCGCCGGTCGTGTTCGTGTGCGAGAACAACGGGTTCGCGACCACCACCCGCACCGACGACGCGGTCGCCGGCTCCATCACCGGCCGCGCCGAGGCCTTCGGGATCCCGGCCGCGCGCGTGGACGGCATGGACCCCGAGGAGGTGTTCGCGGCGGCCGACACGGCGATCGCCCGGGCCCGGCGTTCGGAGGGCCCGACGCTGCTGGAGTGCGTCACGTATCGCTACGACGCGCACCACACATGGGAGCACGCCGCGCGCCCCCGTTACCGTTCCGCCGAGGAAGTCGATCTCGGACGGTCCCGCGACCCGTTGGAGATCCAGGGTGCGCGGCTCCCCGAGGCGCGGCGCGGGCAGATCGACGCGGAGATCGAGGCGGTGCTGGAGGAAGCGGTGCGGTTCGCCCTGGACAGTCCGCACCCCGATCCGGCCACGGCGCTGGACCACCTCTACGCCGACGGTACCCAGGCCCGAGCCGGGGTGGCCTGATGACGATCCTGTCCTATCTCAAGGCCCTGAACCGGGCCATCGCCGACGAGATGGAGCGCGATCCGGCGGTGTGCGTGTTCGGTGAGGACGTGCGGGCCGCCGTCACGAACGTCACCGCGGGGCTGGTGAAGCGGTTCGGGGACGCGCGCGTGCTCGACATGCCGATCTCGGAGCAGGCGTTCACGGGCATCGCCACCGGCGCCGCGATGTCCGGTATGCGTCCCCTGATCGAGTACCAGATCCCCGCGTTGCTGTTCCTGGCGTTCGAACAGATCGTCAACCAGGCCCACAAGTTCTCGCTGATGACCGGCGGGCAGGTGAGCGTCCCGGTGACGTACCTGATCCCGAGCTCGGGATCCCGCGACGGCTGGGCCGGTCAGCACTCTGATCATCCCTACAGCCTGTTCGCCCACATCGGCGTGAAGACCGCGGTCCCGGCCACCCCGGCCGACGCCTACGGCCTGCTGGCCACCGCCATCCGCGATGACGACCCGGTCGTGGTCTTCGCCCCGGCCGGCGCGATGGGCCGCCGCGAGGACGTGGAGCTGTCGCTGCTGGCACCGGTGCCGCTGGGAGTCGCCCGGGTGCACCGCCCGGGCACCGACGTGACGGTCGTGGCGGTCGGGCACCTGGTGCACACCGCCCTCGAGGTCGCCGACGAGCTGGCCGAGACGGTCGACGTCGAGGTCTTCGACCCGCGCACCCTGCACCCCTTCGACTGGCAGGGCCTGGCGGAGTCGCTGGAACGAACGGGGCGCCTGGTGGTGATCGACGACAGCAACCGCTCCTGCGGCATCGGCGGCGAGATCCTCGCCACCGCCGCGGAGGAGATGCGCCTGGTCGCGCCGCCGAAGCGGGTCACGAGACCCGACGGCGCGGTACTGCCCTTCGCCGAAGGGCTGGACCGCGCGCTTCAGCCGACGCGGGAACAGCTGCGGACGGCGATTCAGGCTGTTGTGAAGAGTGGGGGTGCCCGATGAGTGAGCCGATAGTCGGATCAGCAGCAACTGAAGTAGCCGCACCTGCCGCGAGCGGCTCCCCAGCGGCTCCAGTCGCGCTGGTCACCGGCGGCGGCAACGGCATCGGCGCGGCGCTGTGCGCCGAACTCGCCGCGACCGGCCATCGCGTCCTGGTCGTGGACGTCGACCCCGAAGCGGCTGCCAAGACCGCCGAGTCCTGCGGCGGCATCGCCTTCCCCGCCGACGTGTCCGACCCGAAGCAGAACCATGCGATGGTCGCCCACGCCGTCAAGCGCCTCGGCCGCCTGGACATCGCCGTCCTCAACGCCGGCGTCAGCTCCGACCAGCCGCCGGACCTGCCGCTGGACCTCGAGCGCTATCGCCGCGTGCTCGGCGTCAACGTCGACGGCCTCGCGTTCGGGATCGATGCGACCGTTCCCGAACTCGCGCGTCGCGCGGGCCGCATCCTGGTCACCGCCTCGCTCGCGGGCCTCGGCCCCGATCAGGCCAATCCGCTCTACGCGCTGACCAAGAGCGCCGCGATCGGCTACGTCCGCGCCATCGCCGCCTCGCTCGAACCGCGCGGCGTCAGCATCAACGCCCTGTGTCCGGGGTTCACCGACACCGCGATCCTCGGCATCACCCGCCGCCTGATCCGCAAGCAGGGCTTCCCGCTGCTCACCCCCGATGACGTCGCCGCCGCCGCGCTGACCGTGCTGGACACGCCGGGCACCGGCCAGGCCTGGACGCTCGTCGCCGGCCGCCCGGTGCGGCCCTTCGCGTTCCCCCCGCTGCCCACCACCCTGATGCCGGACGGCTCCGAGGCCCGCTTCCGGCCGTTCCTGAGCCGCGCCCCGAAGAAGGAGGACACGCCATGACCGGAAGCAGCACGACCAAAGGCGGCATCACCGGCCGCACCATCCCCGGACCCGCCGTGACCGGCACCGGCATCCGGGCCGCGCTGGCCGCCGATCCCGGCCTCGGCGCCGGCAACGTGCTGCACAAGCTGATCGAACACGGCGTGCCGCTGGACGGCCCCGGCGTCACGTTCGACACCGCCGTCGACGCCCACCCGGCCGGGCACGCCCTGACCCTCGGCGAACTGCGCGAGGCGGTGGCGGCGCGCGCCGTCTGGCTGAGCCGGCAGGGCATCGGCCCGCGCGACCCGGTGGCGGTCTACGTCACCAGCGCCGCCGACTGCTTCCTGCATTTCATGGCTCTGACCTGGCTCGGCGCCATCCCGGCGCTGATGAACCCGAATCTGCCCGGCGACGTGGCCGCCGAGTACATCCGTCGTCTGCGGGCCGTCGGGCTGCTCACAGACGCGGATCACCGGCGGCTGCTCGCCCGGGCGGATCGGGGTCTGGAACTGGGGTTCGCGACCGAGGCGGTCTACGACGTGGCGGTCACCGGCGCCGGCGATCCGGCCGCCGCGCCGCGGCCGTACCGGCACGCCGACGACGACCCGATCGCGATCACCCACTCCTCGGGCACCACCCGGATGCCGACCGCGGTCACCCAGACCCACGGCAACCTGTTCGTCGGCACGCGCCTGCTACGCCTGCGCAAGCCCCGGGCCCGTGGCACCGAGCGCATTCTCAGTGCCCTGCCGGCCCCGCACGCCGCCGGCATCATGGCCGTGAACCACGCGCTGTGTAATCGCAGCGACCTGCTTTACCTCTCCCGCCCGGATGACGGCCCGGCGGTGGTGGACGCCATCGAACGCTGGCGGCCCACCGGCGTGTTCGGGTTCGCCGTCACCTGGGCCGAGCTGGCCCGGATCGATCTGAGCCAGCGCGCCGTGGATTCGGTGTCGCTCTGGTACAACACCGGCGACTGCGCCCACGAACCGCACATCCGCCACCTGGTCGCGGCCGGGTCCTACGAGAAGGTCACGCGGGAGGGCGTGCACCGGGTCCCCGGCTCGATGTTCGTCGACGGCCTCGGCTCCAGCGAGATGGGCCACAACGCCTTCCACATCACCCACACCCCCGACACCGAGCGCTACGGCCGCTGTGTCGGCCGGACCCACGACTTCGCCGAGATCAAACTGCTCGACCCGGCCACCGGCGAGGAGGTCCCGGTCGGCGAGGTCGGGCTGTGCGGGATGAAGTCGCCGTCGTTGTCGCCGGGTTACTGGAACGACAGCGCCAACACCTATCGCAATCGCCGAAACGGCTACTACCTGACCGGCGATCTGCTCTACCGCGACGAAGAGGGCTACTACTACCACGTGGACCGGATGGTCGACGCGGTCGACCTCGGCGGCGGCCGGTGGCTGTACACGGCGATGTCGGAGGAGCGGATCCTCAAGACCTGCCCGGACGTCCTGGACTGCACGGTCGTGGCCGTGCCCACCGAGGGCGGCGTCGTGACCGACGTACTGCTGACGCTGCATCCGTGGGCCGATCCGCACGACGACTGGGAGCCGGCGGTCCGCGGTGCGCTGACCGACGCCGCGGCTGCGACCCTTCGCAGTGTCCTGGTGATCGGCGATGACCGGCTGGTAGTCGGGCCGACCGGCAAGGTCCGCAAGTTCCTGATGCGACAGCGGTACGTGACCGATTCCGTGGCCCAGGACGCCCCGGACCCGGCTTCGGACCCGGACCCGGCCTCGGGCACGATCTCGGGCACGGCCTCGGACGCACAGGAAAGCAGGCCCCTGTGACCGCTCTGACCGCCATCGGCACCTACCTCCCGGCCGAACGGGTACCGATCGAGGACCTGGCCGACCGGTTCGGGCTGACCGCCATGCAGACGAAGGTCTTCCGGCGCTATCACAAGCTCGGCTCGGTCAGCCGCGACCCCGGCGGGACCCTGTCCGATCTGCTGCGCGGCGCCCTGGACGACCTCGAAGGCCTGGCCGGCAACGAGGAACGGGTCCGGTACGTCATCCACGCCCGCACCTTCCCCACAGTCACCCCCTATCCGCTGAACCCGTTGCGCGAACTGTGCCGCGAACGCGGCCTCGACCACGCCGAGACGTTCGCCGTCGGCCACCACGCCTGCGCCTCCGGCCTGCTGGCGATCGACGTCGCGGGTCGCCTGCTGGCCGCCGACGCCGACACCCGCCCGGACGCCTTGGCGCTGGTCCTGGCCGGGGAGAAGGCGTTCACCGGCGAGGCGCAGATGGTGCCCGAGACGTCGTTCTTCGGCGAGGGCGCGTCGGCCTGTCTGGTGAGCGCGTCCGGGGACCGCGACCGGCTGCTTTCCTACACCGCCGACCTGCGCGGCGAGTTCGACGGCGACTCGATGGAGCAGGCACTGGAATTCCAGCGCATCTACTCTGACGCCCTCGGCGAGGCGATCCTGGCCGCCGTGGAGGGCGCCGGGCTGGCGATGGCCGGGATCAGCCTGGTGCTGCCGCACAACGTGAACGTGGTGGCCTGGCAACGGGTCTGCAAGCGGATCGGCTTCCCGCAGGCGAAGGTCGTGCTGGACAACGTGACGCCGGACGGTCACGTGTTCTGCGCGGACGCCTTCCTGAACTACCGGACCGCCAGCCGCAAGAGCCTGCTGAAGCCGGGGGAGCGGTACGTCGTCGCGGCCGCCGGCGCGGGACGCGGCGCGACGTTCTCGGCCATGGTCTTCGAACACTAGGGGTGTCGCGTGATGCAGAACTTAGAGAAAGGACCGTCATGACGGAGCAGAGTCTGGAGCTGCACATCGGTGCCATCACCGCCGACGCGGGCTTGCGCGCGCGGATCGTGGACACCGTCTGCGCTCTGCTGCCCGACGTCCTCAAACGCGAGGTCGCCGGTGCCGGCGAGGGCACGACGCTGATGGAGGACCTGGGGATGAGCTCCACCGGGGCCCTGGAGATCGTGCTGCTGCTGGAGGAGAACCTGGAGGTCGAGATCAGCGTGGAAGACCTCGGCCGCGAGCACTTCGAGACCGTCGGAACGCTGGCCGACTACGTCGCCGACAACGTGATCCCCGAAGACTGAGACTGAGACTGAGGTACCGAGGCCGTGCACACTACTGTCCCGCCCGGGAACCGCACCGCCGCCGAGCCGGCCGATGGGTGGGGGATCCGCCGCGCGGTGCGGCTGGCGTTCCCGGGACCGTCCAGCCTGGCCCAGGACCAGGCGCACACGGCCCGGCTCGACGTCTATCTGACCGATCTGTTGCAACCGCACGGGCTCGCGCTGAACCCCGGCGCGCTGGCGCCGCGCGGGCAGTCGTACGGGGAGATGGCCGAGGCGCTGATCGAGCTGGCGGTGCCGGCCGGGGAGGGTGTCGACCTGCTGGTCATGGCATATGCGATCCCTGATATCACGCCGGGCCGGGCCACCACCACCTATCTGAGCCACGTCTGCCCCGGCAAGCCGATGGCCTTCGCGGTCAGCGACGAGGGGACGGCCGCGGGCTTCACCGGGCTGCGGTTGATCCGCGAGTACGAGCGCAGCGGGGACTATCGGCGTGCGCTGCTGGTAGTGGTCGAGCAGGCGTGGCTCGCCTACGATCCCGGGGTTCCCGTCGCGGTGCCTTCGGCACACAGCGGGGTCGCGCTGCTGTTCGGGGACCTCGACGGGGACGAGGACGGAGTCGGGATCGGCGAGGTGCGTGTGCGGGCCGGCGCGGCCGAGAGGTCGCCGTGCGCACAGATCGAAGACCTTGGCGAAGCGCGGACCGTGATTCTCGGTGCGGTGCTCAAGGCCGAAGCCGATGCGCTGGTGGCTCGCGCGGATGTGGTCCTGGCCTCCCCGGGGCGTCCCTTCACCGGAGTCTGGTGGGAGCTGGCCGGAGTGCTGGAAGCAGATCCCGCCGAGCGCGGCAGCCACCGTATCGTGCTCGCCGACGCTGACCCGGAGCTCGGACTCCTGTGCACGGCCGCCGTCGACGTCCGCCGATCGCGTGGCGGCTTCACTCCCGAGGCCCCGTCGCCGCTGCTGTGTCTCGACGACTACCGGCGCGCCGCTCAGGAGCGCGTCTCGCCAGAAATCTGGGACTACATCGACGGCGGCGCGGACACCGAGCGCACCGTCACGGCCAACCGGCAGGCCTTCACCCGGGTGGAACTGCGGCCGCGCACACTGGTCGACACCGAGATCTGCGATACCCGGACACAGATTCTCGGCTCCTCCGTAGGTACACCGCTGGCTGTCGCACCGACCGCGTACCACCGGCTGGTGCATCCCGACGGCGAGGTCGCGACGGCCCAGGGAGCCGGCGCGGCGGACGCGTTGTACGCGGTGAGCATCTTCGCCAGCCGCACGTTGGAGGACATCGCGTCCTCCGCATCCGGGCCGTTGTGGCTCCAGCTGTATTGGCTGCGGGAGCGGGAGGCGCTGGTCGGGCTGATCGACCGGGCCGCCGCGGCCGGCTACCGCGCGCTGGTGCTGACCGTCGACATCCCGCGCATGGGACGGCGGCTGCGTGACATGCGGAACGGGTTCGCGGTCGGACCGGAGTGCGCGGCGGTGAACCTCGACGCGGCGTTGATGGCAGCGGCTCATGTGCGGGGCTCGGGATCCTCGGCGCTCGCCGTGCACACCGCGAAGGCCATCGATCCGTCGGTGACGTGGGCCGATCTGGCGTGGCTGCGCGAGCGGAGCGAACTGCCGATCGTGCTGAAGGGGATCCTCACCGCCGAGGACGCCCGGCTCGCGGTATCCCACGGTGCTGATGCGATCATCGTCTCGAACCACGGCGGCCGGCAGCTGGACGGCGCGGTGCCGAGCCTGGCGGCGTTGCCGGAAGTGGTCGCGGCGGTGGGCGGGGCGTGCCCGGTGTTGTTCGACGGCGGCGTGCGCAGCGGGGGAGACGCGTTCGCGGCCTTGGCTTTGGGAGCGCAGGCGGTGTTCCTGGGGCGGCCGGTGCTGTGGGGGTTGGCGGTCGATGGCGCGGCCGGGGTCGCAGGGCTCTTGGATCTGGCGACCGGGGAGCTGGCACACACCATGGCCTTGGCCGGGCGGCCGACGCTGGACGTCATCGACCGCGGTGCGGTGCGGTTCGAGGGGGCGGTGCGGTGACGGCCGAGTTGCGGCGCGAGGATCTGCATGTGGCGGTCCGTGACCCGGCCGCCGCGTCGATGAACTTCCTCAACGAGGTCGCCGCCCGGTTCCCGGACGCGGTGTCGTTGGCGGCCGGGCGTCCTTACGACGGGTTCTACGTCGCCGACGATGTCGAACGGTACTTGCGGGTCTATCGCGATCACCTGGCCGGCACCGGCCTTTCGGCGTCCGCGATCGACCGGACGCTCCTGCAGTACGGCCGGACGAACGGCGTGATCGGGGACCTGATCGCCCGCACGCTCGCCGTCGACGAGGGGATCGAGGTGCCGGCCGAGGCGGTGATGGTGACCGCCGGGTGTCAGGAGGCGATGATCGTCGCGCTGCGGGGGCTGTGTGCGGGGCCTGATGACGTGGTGCTCGCGGTCGAGCCCTGCTACGTCGGGTTCACCGGGGCCGCGCGCATCCTCGGGATCGAGGTCGTCCCGGTCCCGGAGGCGGCCGACGGGCTGGATCCCGAGGCGGTGCTGCGGGTGGCGCGGGAGGTGCGGGCGTCGGGGCGGCGCGCGCGGGCGCTGTATGTGGTGCCGAACTTCGCCAACCCATCGGGTGTGTCGATGGCGGTCGCGGCGCGGCGCCGGTTGCTGGAGGTGGCCTCGGAGGCCGGGCTGCTGATTCTGGAGGACGATCCGTACGGGTTGTTCGGGCTCGATGACGAGGCGCGGCCGACGCTGAAGGCGCTGGACGGCGCGGCGGGCGGACGGTCGGTGATCTACCTGGGCTCGTTCGCGAAGTCGGTGTTCCCCGGCGCGCGGGTCGGGTTCCTGGTCGCCGATCAGGTGGTGGTGGACGGGGCCGGGCGGCGGACGCTCCTGGCCGAGGAGCTGTCGACGGTCAAGAGCATGGTGACGGTGAACACGTCGCCGATCGCGCAGGGGGTGGTGGGCGGGGTACTGGTCGATGCGGAGTACAGCCTGCGGGCGGCGAATCGGGCCAAGGTGGAGTTCTATCGGCGGAACATGCGGGCTCTGCTGGCGGCGTTGGAGCACGAGTTCGGGGACGACGAGCCGATGACGTGGAACACGCCGAGCGGCGGGTTCTTCGCGGTGCTGAACGTGCCGTTCGTGGCTGACGAGGCACTGGTGGAGGTGTCGGCGCGGGACTACGGGGTGCTGTGGACGCCGATGTGCTTCTTCTACGGCGACGGCGGGGGCGAGGGCGCGATTCGCTTGTCGTGCAGCGCGTTGGAGCCGCCGCGGATCGAGGAGGGTGTTCGGCGGTTGGGGAAGCTTGTGCGGGACCTGGTTTCGTGACCGGTTTCGTGACGGGAGCCGGTGTAGTCTCGGCGTGGCTGGTCGGTGAGGTGTCTTCGAGCGCGCTGGCACGGTTGTCCGGCACGCTCGACGCGGAGGAACGCCGCCGCGCCGCGCGGCTGCCGAACGGCGCGGCGCGGCGGCGGTTCGTGATCGCGCACGGGGCCGTCCGGCAGATCGTCGCCGAGCGCCTCGGTGCCCCACCGGCCGAGCTCACCTGGAAGACCGGGCCCAACGGCAAGCCCGAGCTGGTGGGGGAGTGGAGCGGCATCCACGCCAACCTGTCCCACTCCGGCGACCGATGCCTGATCGCGGTGTCCACGCAGCGCGCGGTCGGCGCCGACATCCAGCGGCTGATCCCGGAGCTGGACGTGGCGGCGATGGCACGACGGTATTTCCCGGAGGCTGAGGCGCGGGACGTCGCGGACACCGAGACGTTCGCGCGACTGTGGGCACGTAAGGAGGCTGTCACGAAGGCTGGCGGCGGCCGGCTCACGCAAGTCTTGCCGCTGCTGACACCCGAGGGACCGGTCGCGGCACTGGGGTCCTGGTATCGGGTGGCGGACGTCGACGCGCCGCCCGGGTTCCGCGCTGCCGTCGCGCTTGCCGGCGCTGATCAGTTCGCGGTCGAGATGAACGAGTGGACGCCATGACCGCGCCGGATCTCCAGACTCTTGGACCTGCCGGCCCAGTTGCTGCCGATGCTGCTTGCTTGGCGGCGGGCGCGGTTGGCGCTGAGACCGCCGATGGTGTTTGCCCGACCGCGGGCATGGTCGGTACCGAGGCCGCCGACGCCTTCTGCCTTCGCCCCGGCGAGCCGGATGCGCTCCTCGCCGGTCATCCCTGGCGCCGCTTCGCAGTGCTCGGCGACAGTATCGCCGAGGGCGTTGCGGACACAGTGCCCGGGTACAGCGCACTGCCGTTCGCCGATCGGGTCGCCGCCGAACTCGCGCGCGTCCATCCCATCGCGTACCTGAACCTGGGGCGGCGTGGCTTGCGCGCGCACGAGGTCCGCGCCGGGCAGCTCGCCGCGGCCCTCGGCTTCGCGCCGGATCTGGCGTTGGTCGCGTGCGGGGCCAACGACGCGCTGCGGCCCGGCTATGAGGCGCGTGCCGATGCGGTGGACACGGAGATCGCGGGGCTTATCAAGGCTCTGCAAGACTGTGGGGCGTTGGTGATGACCGTCTCGATCTTTGTCCGCCCCGCCTACCCGAGCCTGCCGACCTGGCTCCGTCCCACCGGCACCGAACGCATGGCCACCCTCGGCGCCCGTACCACTGCTCTGGCCGCGAAGCTGGGAACCGTCCACATCGACCTGACCCGACACCCGATCGCCGATTCCATGGACTCCACGAGCGCCGACGGGCTCCACGGCAACGCGCGGGCCCAATCCGTCGCCGCCGCCGAAGCGGTCCGAGCACTGGGCAGGACGCTCCGCCCGGAGCCCGTGCCTATGCCCGTGCCCGCGTCTGCGCCCGAATTGCCCCACGACCCAAAGGACCCCCGATGCCCCTAGACCCCCAAATCCAAGCCATGCGCGACCGCCGCGTCCATGCCGCCACCCCGCAGCTCTACACCCTCAGCCTCGCCGAGGCGCGCGCCGCCGATCTCGCCGCGATCCAGGCCGAGGAGCGCGCGCCGGAGCCCGTCCATAGTGTTGTTGACCGCGTGATCCCGGCTCCCGGCCGTAATATCCCGGTGCGCGTCTATCGCCCCGGCGCCGAGCCGGTGCTGCCGACGCTGATCTACTTCTTCGGCGGCGGGTGGACGCTCGGCAGCCTCGACACCTGCGACGGCATCTGCCGCGCGCTCGCCAACCAGGCCGGCGTCCAGGTCGTCTCCGTCGGCTACCGTCTTGCCCCCGAGCACCGCTTCCCGGCCGGCGTCGAGGACTGTCGCGACGCCCTGCGCCACATCGCCGCGCATCCCGACGACTTCGGCACCGAGCCCGCGGGCCTCGCGGTCGGCGGCGACAGCGCGGGTGGGAACCTGGCCGCGGTCGTCTCGCTGCTGGCGCGCGACGACAGCCTCGGCCTGGCCGGTCAGCTGCTGGTGTATCCCAACACCGACCAGCTCGCCGCCGATGACTCGATGCGCGACAACACCGACCCGTGGCTGTTCAACCACCGTTCCGTGTCGTGGTACCGGCAGCACTACCTCGCCGATGAGGCGGACGCCGCCAATCCGCTCGCCTCGCCCCTGCGGGCCGCCGACCTCACCGGGCTGCCGCCGGCGCTCGTCATCACCGCCGAGTACGACCCGCTTCGCGATCAGGGCGAGGCGTACGCCCGGCGCCTGGCCGCATCCGGGGTCCAGGTCGAGCTCACCCGCTACGAGGGCATGGTCCACGGCTTCTTCGCGATGAGCGGAGCGGTTGACGCCGCCGGCCACGCCATCGCCCAGGCCGCCTCCGCCCTGCGGCACTGGTTCGCCCTGGACGCCGTCTCAGCGGATCGTGGGTGAAAGGGCAGGGCGAAAGGGCAGGGCGAAAGGGCAGCTACACCGCATCCACCGGGAACCGCCGCTTGATCGCCCGCCACCCGACCCACAGCACCAGCACGATCAGCGGCACCAACGCCAGCACGGGCCGTTCCGTACCGCTGTCGGCCATCAGCACCAGCACGCCGGCCAGGAACACGAGCGTGCCGTAGTTCGTCCACGGCGACCCCGGCATGCGGAAGGCCGGCCGCAGCACCGGGCTGTCCGGTAGCTCCGAACGAGCCTTCAACCGGGCCTGGCACAACAGGATCGTGGCCCACGTCGTCAGCACCCCGAGCGAAGCGGTGGACGTCGCGATGTCGAACGCCCGCGACGGCACCACCAGGTTCAGCAGCACGCCGGCCAGGTACACCGTCGCTGTCAGCATGATGCCGCCGTACGGCACGCCGCGGCTGTTCATCTTCGACACGTACTGCGGCGCCTCGTGGCGCTCCGCCAACGCCCGCAGGACCCGGCCGGTGGAGTACAGCCCGGAGTTGGTGGACGACAGCGCCGCGGTCAGCACCACGAAGTTCATCACGCCGCCCACGCCGGGCACGCCCAGCATCGAGAACACCGTCACGAACGGGCTCTCGCCCTCGTGGTACAGCGTCCACGGCAGCACCACCACCAGCAGCCCGATCGACCCGACGTAGAACACCGCGATCCGCCAGATCACCGCGCGCACCGCCTTCGGCACGATCTTGCGCGGCTCGGCGGTCTCGCCGGCGGTGATGCCGACCAGCTCGATCGCGGCGTAGGCGAAGACCACCGACTGCAGGCTGACCAGCACCGCCCACATCCCCTTCGGCAGCAGGCCGCCGTGGGTGGAGACGTTCGCCCAGCCGGCGTGCTGGTGGCCGATCCCGGCGTGCGTGGCCAGCAGCGCGACGGCGACCACCAGGAAGACCACGATCGCCAGCACCTTGCACAGCGCGAACCAGGTCTCCAGAGTCCCGAACACCTTCACCGACACCACGTTCGCGCCGAGCAGCACCCCGAGCGCCACCAACGCCGACAGCCACTGCGGCAGCGCCGGGTACCAGTAGTGCATGTAGATCCCGACCGCCGTCAGCTCCGCGACGCCGGTCATGGCCCAGTTCAGCCAGTACATCCAGCCGCACGCGTAGCCGGCCCACGGCCCGATGAACTCCCGGGCGTAGACGACAAAGCTCCCTGACGTCGGCTTGTAGAGCACCAACTCCCCGAGCGCCCGCATCACGAAGAACGCGGAGATGCCGGCCAGCGCGTACGCGAACACCAACCCCGGCCCGGACCGCGAGATCGCCCCCGCCGAGCCGAGGAACAGCCCGACCCCGATCGCCCCGCCGAAGGCGATCATCTGGATCTGGAAGTTCGCCAGCGTCTTCTGATACCCGGCATCACTGCCGGTCGGCTCGTCCTCCTCGGCGCGGGCGGTGGTGAGCGTCGACGGCGGGTTCGTCATGCTGCCGGTCTATCCGGCGGCGCGCGGTGTCAATCGCCTGAGACGGCGGTTCACCGGCGGATTCATCCGAAAGAGAGCTCGCCGGCGGTAGTTGTCCGATGAACGGACCGGCCGCCGGCGGGCTCGGACAACGCTGATCAAACCCGCCGATCAGGCCTCGGCCTCCTCGACTTCCTTCTTCACATTCAGTCCCTTCCCCCGCCGCAGGCAAGCGATCATCGCCAGCGCCGACAGCCCGGTCGCGACCGCGAACACCACGATCAGCCCTTGGTGGAAGGGCCCTGACAGCAGGTTCGGGAAGAACTCGCGCCCGGTGAGTGTGGCCTGTGCCGATTGAGGCAGCGAGTTGAGGGCACCGGCGCCGGACAGCAGGTGTTGGACCGGGTTGACGCCGAGCATCGCGGCGAACAGCGACGAGACCGGCGGCAGGTGCCCGATCTGCGTGGCGGTGTGCACCGACACGCCCTGGGCCTGCAGGCCGGTGGTCAGGGTGTGCGGCAGGCGGGAGGCGAGGCCGGCGATCATCAGAGAGAAGAACACGCCGATGGACACCGCGGTGCCGGAGTTCTGGAACGTCGAGCGCATCCCGGAGGCGGCGCCGCGCTTGCTGGCCGGGACGCTGCTCATGATGGAGGAGGTGTTCGGGGCGCCGAACATGCCGCTGCCGATGCCGTTGATGGCGATCAGGGATGCGAAGGCCCAGTACGGGAACTGGACCGGGAGCAGCATCAGGCCGATGAAGCTGGAGCCGAACACGGCCGCGCCGGCGGTGGACAGGCCGCGGGAGCCGAATTTGTCGGACAGGTAGCCGGAGACCGGCCCGGATATCAGGAAGCCGACGGTCATCGGGAGCAGGAAGATGCCGGCCCACAGTGGCGTGTCGCTGTAGTCGTAACCGTGCAGCGGAAGCCAGATGCCCTGGAGCCAGATGACCAGGACGAACTGCAGGCCGCCACGCGCGACGGAGATCGCCAGCGAGGCGGAGTTGCCGACCGTGAAGTCGTGGATCTTGAACAACGACAGGTCGAACATCGGCTCGGCGATCCGGGACTCGATGAGGTAGAAGGCGATCAGGCTGGCCACGCCGACGCTCAGCAGCATGATCACGGTCGGGTTCGCCCAACCCATGGCGCTGCCGTGGTAGGGCTGAAGGCCCTGCGTGACCCCGATCAGCACGGCGCCGAGCCCGACGGCGAAGGTGACGTTGCCCCACCAGTCGATCCGGCCGCCGGTGGCCCGGCTGGTCTCGCGCAGCCGCCGGTAGGCCCAGTACGTGCCGAATATGCCGACCGGCACGTTCACCCAGAACACCGCGCGCCAGTCCCACGCCGACAGCAGACCGCCGGCCACCAGCCCGATGAACATCCCGGCCAGCGCCGCGACCTGGTTCACGCCGAGCGCGAAGCCGCGCCGCTCGGGCGGGAAGGCGTCGGTGAGGATGGCCGCGGAGTTGGCCATCAGCATCGCGCCGCCGACGGCCTGCAACAGCCGCCAGCCGATCAGCCACATCGCGCCGTGCGTCCCGTCGAACGGATCGAAGGACAACAACACCGAGGCGATGGTGAACACCATGAAGCCGGCGTTGTAGATGCGCACGCGGCCGAACATGTCGCCGAGCCGGCCGAGCGTGACCACGAACACCGCTTGCACCAGCCGGTACCCCATGATCATCCACAGCAGGTAGACGATGCTCCCCGGCGCCAGCGGGTCCAGGTGGATGCCGCGGAAGATCGGCGGCAGCGCGATCAGCACGATCGAGCCGTCCAGCGCCGACATGAACATCGCGGCGGTGGTGTTGGTGAGCGCCACCCACTGGTAGCGCTTGTCGGTGGCCGGCTGGGCGGCGGTGGCGACGGCCATCAGATCTTCTCCGCGAGGCGCTGGATCAGGGGCGCGGCGGCGGCCAGCGTCGCCAACTCCTCGGCGGTGAAGCCGTCGGCCAGGCCTTCGGCGATGATGCGCGCGCGGGCGCCGCGCTTGAGCCGCAGCATCTCCCGCCCGGCCTCGGTCACGGTGGTCACCGAGCGGCGCCGGTCCTCGTCGTCGCGGTGGCGCTCGACCAGCCCGCGATCCTCCAACGCGGCCAGCGTGATGCCCATCGCCTGCGGGCTGATCTGCTCTATCCGGGCCAGGTCGGCGGCGGTGGCCGGGCCGAGCCGGTCCAGCCGGGCCAGCGCCGAGCGCTCCGGCAGGGTCGGCTCGTCAGGCGTGGCGGTCTGACGCAGCCGGCGGACAGTGAGACCGATCGCGCTGTACAGCGCGGTGGACAGATCGTCCACGCTGGGGGCGTTCATATCGCCAATCTAGATTGATAAACCTTGATTGGCAATCATGGTTGCTGATCCGATACCGGCCGGTCACGTTCCGGTGGCGTCGACCACCATCGAGACCCGGCCGGTCTCCACGTCGTAGACGTGCCCTGAGACGGTGGTCTCGCGCGGGATCAGCGGTGAGGCGAGCAGGCGCTCGACGTCCTCTCGTGCCGTCACGTACGGGTCACTGACTTCAGAGGCGGCCAGCGTCCGCGCCGGCAGTCCGGTCGCGTCGGCGGCCCGGTGCCGGAAGTCGGGGTCGGCCAGGAAGCCGGTGCCGCACTGCGTGTGGTGGATGACCGCGACCTCGAACAGCGGGCCTTCGACCCCGAACACCTGCCGGGCCAGGAAGCCGAGGTAGGCGATGTCGGTGACGACCGATTCGGTGACCCGGCCGCCGGCGTTGCGGATGATCGGGGCGTCGCCGGGTTCCAGGCCCAGGATCCGGGCCGGGTCCAGGCGGTGGTCCAGGCAGGTCACGATGATCAGCCGGGCGGTCGGCACGGCGAGCGGGACCGGGGTGAAGCCGTGGGCGGACCATTCGTTGTTCTCGAGCAGGGGAGCCATTCTGGTCACGGCGAGCTCCGTTCGGTCGGAGGCTGGGGACTGCTTAGTGGACGCTGTCCACGTTAGCTCAGCTATGTGGACGCTGTCCACGTTGCTATCGTGAGGGGATGAGCACCGACCGATCCGCAGCGGAGAACCCCAGGTCACGGCCCACAGCCCGGCGCCCCCGCGGTGCCGTGCGCGAGGGCCTGATCGCGGCCGGCCTGGAGTTGGCGCGGGCCGGCGGACCGGACGCGGTGGTACTGCGCGAGGCGACCAGGATCGTCGGGGTCGTGCCGAACGCCGCCTACCGGCACTTCGCCGACCGCGACGAGCTGTTGGCCGCGGTGTGCGAGGCGGCGATGGCGCGGCTCGGCGACCGGATGGCGGCCGAGGTCGCGCGGGTTCCCGGCGAGCGGGGTGACGGCGATGCCGATGCCGCCTTCGGCCGGATGGCGGCGGTCGGGATGGCGTACCTGGAGTTCGCGCGCGAGGAACCGGGCTTGTTCGCCACGGCTTACGCGCTGCCGGATCAGCATCCTTACGCGGTCCCGGTCGGGGTGACCGGTCCGGACGCGAGCCCGCTGGGTCAGTTGCGGGCCGGGCTGGACGAGCTGGTCGAGGTCGGCTTGCTGGACGCGGGGCGGCGTGCGGGGATCGAGTTCCCGGTCTGGTCGACGGTGCACGGGCTGGCTGTGCTGCTCGGGCAGGGGCCGTTGCGGGGGGCGCCTGAGCAGGATCGTCGGATGCTGACGGACCGGGTTCTCGGCTTCATCGGTGAGGGGTTGCTGACGGCCGCCGCCGCGCCGGACGCCTGAGGTCGTCTCCAGGCGTCCGGATCGCTATCGGCTCGGCCGCGCCGACGAGTGGCCCGGCCGGTGGCGCGGAGGAGCTAGCCGACGTGGCTGGTGTCGATCAGCCAGCCGGTGCCGTTCTTGACGAGGCCGAAGGTCGTGCGGTCGTTCTCGTCCTGGCCGTTCTTGTAGACGATGTGGATGGTCGCGACCACCGTGGACGGCGGGGTCGCCACCACGTCCGACACGGTGACCTGCTGGACCGTGTTCCAGAAACTGTTGTAGTTGCTGCGGCCCCCGGCGACGCTGTTCTGGTAGGCCGGTGTCATGTTGGGCCAGGCCGCGTCGAGGTTGCCCGGGAGCAGGCCGTAGTAGCCGGTGAGGAACGACGACATCTGGGTCGCGATGTCGGTCGGCCCGGTCGAGGGGGTGCTCGGCGTGCTGGGCGTGCTCGGGGTGCTGGACGGGCTCGACGGGCTCGATGTGGTCGAGGTCGTGGACGAGTTCTTGGCGCTGGTGGCGCTCGTGGAGTCCGGGGAGTCCGCCGAGCCCGGGTTGACCTGCGCTTCGGACGGTGTCGTCGCGGGCTGGTTCGTCGACGTGGGCTTGGCCGGGGCCGACTGCGTCGGCGCGGTCGAGCCGTGTGCGCCCGGCTGGTTCGTGGACTTGTCCCCGGAGTTCATCGCCACGACGATGGCCACGATCAGGACCGTCGTGCCGACCACGCAGATCGCGATCGCCAGCGGC
This sequence comes from Catenulispora pinistramenti, assembly GCF_018274385.1. Lineage (GTDB taxonomy): Bacteria > Actinomycetota > Actinomycetes > Streptomycetales > Catenulisporaceae > Catenulispora > Catenulispora pinistramenti. The sequence goes on from NZ_JAAFYZ010000186.1 coordinate 21,727, forward strand.
ATGCGGCTGTGCGAGCGCGGCGGCGGGGGCGGGGCGGACTCGGGGC
>NZ_JAAFYZ010000187.1 GCF_018274385.1 Catenulispora pinistramenti
GGCAGGGCGGGCTTCGCGGCTCCGTCGGCCGTGATCACCAGCGTCGGCGCCGAGTCGTCGAGTACGCGGGCCTCAGGGCGGATCCGTCCACGCGGATCGAGGACGACCCGTAGCGGCTGCGATCCCACGGCATGGCGAAGACCCAGGTGTGGGTCGTCGCAGTGGAGCGTTCCGGTACCGACCAGGACCGCGTCGTGGCGCGCGCGGTGGAGGCGGGCGTCATGGCGAGCCTCGATCCCGGTGATCCAGCGCGCGGACCCGTTGACCGAAGCGGTGCGGCCGTCGATGGTGCTGGCGAACTTCCACGTGACGAACGGGCGGCTGGAACGCGCGGCGGACAGCCACATGACGTTCGACTCCACCACGTCCTGTGCCAGCAGCCCGCGCTCGACGCCGATCCCATGGGAGTGAAGCAGATCCAGTCTGTCCGGGTCCGTGGAGAAGGGATCCGAGACTGCGTAGCTCAGACGTTTGATACCGTAGTCGACCAGTGCCTCGGCGCATGGACGCGTCGATCTGTTGCCAGAGCACGGTTCGAGTGTGACGACGGCGGTACCGCCACGAGCCCGATACCCGGCTTCGGCCAGAGCGGCCGCCACGGCGTGCGGCGTGTTCGGACCTCGGTGGCATCCCTCCCCGACGAGCTCTCCCGCGGCCGACAGCACGACGCAGCCCGCGGGCGAGTTCGGCCCGGTCGAGCCGACGGTCGGTTCGGCCAGGTGGATCGCCCGGCGCATCGCCCAGACTTCCGCCGCGTCGGCCATTGGCGATCTCCTATCGAGGTACGGGAAGTGCGGACCGGGAACGCGTCGATATCTGTGCGGCGAGCTCGTGCGCCGCCTCGACACAGGTCGTGATCTTGCCTCCGAAGATCACGAAGGTCCGCTCGTCGAGAGACCGCACGAGGGTCGGCCGGTCGTCGGTCGCTTCCATATGGGGAAGCACCGTTCGGATCGTGAAGATCGATCCACGATGTATCGCCTGATCGAATCCCACCAAGAACTCCTTGGCGGAGCCGACGAAGTCATCGAAGCGTGACGGCTTCGGTTTGATGACGACCCCGGAGTGGACGTGCCGGGCCACGGAGCGGGGGATCAGCGGAAAATAGCCGACCGTACTGGCCACGATGGCGTGGTCGACGTTCCCGAGCAGGAAGTCCGGACTGCCGGCCACCGGATCGACGCACATGAACGGCCCGTCCATGATGACCAGGCTGGTGTTCCGGTATTCGTCGGGAAGGCGGGCGACCGGCTTCTCACAGACCTCGAACTGGAACACCTGCGGTCCGTGGCCGAGTTCGATCCGCAGCCGGTTGAGGTCCGCGTAGGTGGCCAGGACGACGAGATCGTAGCCGGACAGGATCCGGCGGTCAGCCCTGGTCCTGAGCCGGACATCGACTCCCGCCGACGCCAGCTTCCCCCGGCACTCCCCGCGCAGGCGGTCGACGTCGATGAGCGACTCGGCGATGCGCAGACAGATGTCGACCGACGATCGGCGAATGAAGCTCGGATATTCCTCGCGGAACCGGAGCCCGGCCGCAGCGCAGAAGTCCATGTACTGCTCCGCGCTCACCAGACTGTCGCGTTTGGAGATCGCCACATAGTGCGCGCAGGTCTCATGGACGGCGCCCGGATACTCTGCCTCAAAAGCCTTGACCGCCCGGAGCGCCGCGGACGCGGTCTCCATTCCGCGGGGATAGTGATATCCGCGGTGCAGCCTGCGCTGGTTCCCGAAGCTGGCACCGGAGAGCAACTCGGCACTCTGCTCGAACAAGTCCACGCGGTGCCCGGCACGCGCCAACTGGACCGCCGCGGTGATCCCGAATATTCCGCCGCCGACGACTGCGGCGCGGGCGCTACCCACGGAGTCCATCGAGACTGGCAGTGCCGATGCGATCGAGAACCTTGACGACCTGGACGGCGAACGCGCCGTGTGACACCAGCGGATCGCGCCCTGCGGACACCGCTTCGATGAACGAGACGACGGCGTTATCCAGTGCCGGAGGACTCATGGGACGCGACCGCCATCGGTGCCGCCGCCCGGAGACCGTCAGCACTTCGACGCGCTTTTCCACGACGGGCGAGCGTCGATCGTAGGCCAGGGTGGCCTGCGCCCCCGATCCGAAATCCAGGTCGACACGCGCCTTGTCGCAGCAGGCGTCCGCCACTGCGCCCCGGACCCGGACGGCTTCGGGAGCGCGCCGGTACAGGCTCATGGCCAGCGCGACATCGTGTGGGAGGAGCGCCCACAGGAGTGGTTCGGTGAACGGGCCGCTTTTGTGCCATTCGAACTTCGCGGTCACGACCGGGTCCAAAGCCGTCTCCCGGGTGATCCGTTCGATCTCCCGATCGAACAGGAAGGTGTGGCCGACCTGCAGGCGCAGGCCGCGGACTTCCGCCGATCGCATCAGGTTCACCGCGGCTTGAGCGTTCGTCGCCAAGGGCTTCTCGACGAACACGTGTTTTCCACACCGAAGCGCCCCGGCCGCCTGTACCTCGTGCAAGTGCGTCGGAGACGCGATCGCCACGGCGTCGATCAGCGGTTCGGCGGCCATGGCGTCGAAGGCGTTCACCCATGCCGCGGACGGGTGGGTCGCGGCCAGCCACTCGCGATTGGCAAGCCCGCCGCCGCTGCAGCAGACAACTACTTCGGCGTGCCGGGAAAAGGCGTCGACGAGCTTCTTGCCCCAGCGGCCGAGACCGGAAATACCCACGCGCATCGTGCCTGCCTCTCGGTGTCGCGACCTGTCTGTCGGTGCCATGCGGACGATTGGAGCTCCGCTCCCTCGTGGCGTCAGTCCCGCAGGACCGAGCCGGTGGCCGGGTCCAGCAGCACCTTGCCGCTGCGGCGGTGGCCGAAGTCGAACAGGCCGTTCAGCGGACCAGCCAGGGCGTCGAAGGAGGAGTCGCCGATGCGGCCGGTGTGCCAGTTGTCCTCGATGAAGCGCAGGATGGACGACTGATCCGTGACGGCGTGGTCGACGTGGTCCCGCTTGGCGTAGGGCGAGATGACCAGCAGCGGCAGGCGTGCGCCGTAGCCGCAGCGGTCGGTGTGGCCACCGAGCGGAGTCTGGCCGCCGCCGCAGCTGCCGGCGCCGTCGAGTGCATCGTCGGGGCCGGAGGAAGTGTTCACGATCGGCGGCATGACGTGGTCGTACCAGCCGTCGCTGTCGTCGTAGGCGACGACCACGGCAGTGGATTTCCAGTCCGGCGACTTCTGCAGCGCGTTGATCGTGCCGGCAAGGAACTTCTGCTCGTCCTCGGGGTCCGAGTAGCCGGCGTGGGCGTCCTGGTACTTCGGTGCTTTCAGGAACGATACGGCCGGCAAATGCCCGGCGTTCAGCGCGGCACCGAAGTCGGAGAGGTCGTACTGATGGTTGGCCTGATCGGTCCCCCCGATGCTCGCGACCGAAGTCGGCGGGAGATGATGCGGGTTCGCCGTCGACTCGTAGTACTCGAAGGGCTCGTGGTGCGCACTGTAGTCGGACACGGTGACACCGCCGACGTTGACGTGCGAGGAGTCGCACACGGCCGGGGCTCCGGCGGCCGCCGCGGTGGTCGGCCTGAAGCCGCCCTCGAACCAGCCCCAGGTGACGCCCTTGGCATTGAGTAGATCGCCGATGGTGCGGCCGGTCATCGCGAGCCGGTGGCCCGGAGCTCCGCAGTCGTCGAAGGCCGGATCCGGATCACTGATGACGGTGCCGATCCCGTCGGCGTCCGCAGCCGACACCACGCTGGAGTCGTTCACCTTCCGGCCGGTCCCGGAGTCGACGGCGTAGCCGCCGTAGGTCTGGCCGGAGACCAGGTTCAGGGCGCCGGGAGTGGATGACCCGAACACTGTGCCGAAGAAGTTGTCCGACATCGCATAGTTCTGCGCGTAGTTCCACAGCCCGGTGACGGTGTTGCCGTCGTAGTAGTCCATGACCAGGCCGGGAACGCCCTTGTCCGGTGCGGTGCACGATTCCCTGTCGGTATTCTCGACGAACTTGTCCATCAGACCGCCGTCGAACGCCTTCTGTTCCGCTGCGTAAGCATGCCCCTGATCGCAGGTCAGCAGCATGTCGGCGCCCAGTCTGCGAGGATTCGCCGCGTTCGTGTTGCCGGTCAGCAGGTTGCCGCCGCCGAGCAGGTTGTTCACGCTCGGGGTGTCATCCGATGCGTGGAATGTGGTGCCGTCGGTGTTCGCGGCGTTCGGGTACGTGCCGAAATAGTGGTCGAAGGACACGTTCTCCTGGAAGATCACCACCAGATGCTCGATCGGCGTGGCCGTGGCGCCGATCGTCGTGGGCGCCGCGGCCGGATCCGCCCATCCGCGCGTCGCGGGCCCGAGGGACAGTGCCACTGACGCGGACATCAGGAACACGGCCGGCCCTCTGCCCCTGGACGATCGGCGGCTGCCGGTTGAAGAACTGCGCATCGGTATCTCCATCGGTGCGATCACATAATGAACATCGATCAGAAAGGCGATCTCAGAAGAAGCTGGGCCCAGAATCGTCGGTGCCCCCGAACTGCCGCAGGCGGCGCAGCGGCTCGAACATGGCATCGCGCAGCCTTTCAAGCGTGCCGCACACATCGGGGTCGCCGTGCCGGTTCCCGTCGGTCATGGTGAAACGAAGGTCTCGGGGGATCCAGCCTTCCAAATAGGCCGAGAGTTCGGTCGGCATGGGCGCGGCCACATGCTCACGGTTTTCGAACAGCACACGCATGGCCGCTTGGTGGATGTCGCCATCAGTGTTCGCAGAGAGGTTCTGCGGGGCGTCGGGGTGGTCATTGTGGCGCCGCATCGGTGCACCTTTGTGCGCCAGACGCTGATCGACTTTGAAGCCGTTGAGATGGAAGGCTGCCAGGGGCCCGACACCGGAAGGGCCCTGATCGTAGACCGGCACCAGAAAGCCCTTGCCCTCGCGCTTGGCCCATTTGACCAGCCGCCGGTCTTCAGGGGCGAGGGCGATATGACACGGATCGGCCCGGAACCCCCAGTGGGTGGTGTGCCCATGGTCGCCCCACACCTCATGGAACCCGAGGGCCAGACAGCCGGCTCCGGCCAACTCGGCGGCGAAGCGCGGCCAGCACTCGGGAATCAGGAGGTCGTCGGCGTCCAGCCACAACCGCGCCATGTCGGGGCGTTCGTGAGTTCGCAGAAGCTCCCTGGTCTCCGTGCCGCCCCTTCTGCCTGACGTGTGGAGCAACACGATGTCCGCGCGGAATCCGCAGGTTTTGACGAACTCGATGAACTCATGGCTTCCGTCGTCGGAACCGTCGTCGCAGATGATGATCTGGTCGACGGTCGTCGCTACCGACGGGAGGCAGACGATGAGGGACAGCAAATCGTTCCACGTGGGAATGAGGGCTTGAACGGGCGGCGGTGTGGGGTATTCTCCGTGCTCGGCCGCTACATCTGGAATGTCGGTCTGTGCGCGGTGCAGACCTTCATATCCTTGAGCATAGACGAGGCCGTTCTGCGCAACCTGGGTCATGGTCTCACGCATGCAGAGTCTCCTTGTAGAGGTCCAGGGTTCGCAGGGCCATACGATCGGCGGTGAACTCGTCGATGAATCTCTCGTGGGCAGCGTCGGCGCGTGAAGCCGCCCGCTCGGGGTCGGCGAGTACCGGCAGGATTCCCCGGGCCAGTTCTTCCGGACTGCCCGCGGGCACGACCACGCCGTACCTGTCTGAGGGAAGGACATCTCCGATTCCCCCGACATCTGTGGCCACGACTGGGATGCGGCTGCGCATCGCTTCCAAAAGGACCAGCGGAGCCGATTCCGACCTCGACGGGATGACCAAGGCGTTCACAGGCAGCCGGATCGCCAGGACTCCCGGCCGGCTGCCGTGGAAGTGGACTCGTCCCGTGAGATCGAGGTGCTGGCACAGCAAGCGCAGCGTGCGCTCCTCCGTGCCCCGGCCGAAGATGTGCAGGGCCGGAGCCTGTTCTGCCCCCTGATGGTCCACCAGGTGTCGGAGGGCGATGATTGCCTGGTCGACCCCTTTCTCAGGGGTCAGTCTGCCCACAACCGCCAGTGATGGCCGCGGTGGCAGGTCATGGGTCTGCATCGGCGGGGAGTCGGCGGGTATCCCGTTGGGAACGACCCGCACGTCCGCGTCCGGGCCCAACCTCTGTCGCAGGAGCGTGGCACTGGCCGTGGAGACCGCGACGATGGGATAACGGCGACCCAGCACATGTTCGGCCTGCAGGAACGGCGAGACGTCCAGCGAGTGATGTGTGTAGACAGCGGGGATCCCCAGCGAGATCGCAGACGCCATCGCCACGGTGCCGGCGCGCCGCGAATGTGCATGGACGACGTCAGGTGTGAGACGTCGCAGATGCCGGAGAAAGGCGGAGCGTGCTGCCGCGAGCGCGGTGTCTCCCGCGTCCGTCCCGGGGGCGAGTGCCGGATCGATGTGTACTGACAGCCCGAGCGATTCGGCCTCGGTGACGAAGTGGTCACGTGCGGGGCACAGGATCTCCACTCGCGTACCCAACGCCCGTTGGGCCGCGGCCAGGGTCTGGACATGCCGTTCCACGCCGCCGACACCGTTGTTGCTGACAACGTGCAGCACAAGCACTCGAGGTCCTTTCAAGAGTCCGCAAACATGATCGGAAGCCGGTCATCGGTAGGCGGCCTCCTGCAAGCGGTAAAGCTCTGCGTACCTGCCGTTTCGGGCCATGAGCTGACGGTGGGAGCCGGTCTCGACGATGTGTCCGTTCGCCAGCACGACGATCAGGTCGGCGGCGCGGACCGTCGCGAAGCGGTGGGAGACGAGGACGGTTATCCCGCCGGACGCCGTCCTCCACGTACGCGCGGCCTCGTTGTACTGGTGGTAGACCTGCCGCTCGCTGTCGGCATCGAGCGCCGCGGTCGGTTCGTCCAGGACGGCCAGAAGCGGATCCGTTCGCATGAACGCGCGTGATGCCGCGATCTTCTGCCATTGACCGCCGGACAGGCCGACCCCGTCGCCGAATGCTGTGCCCAAGCGGGTGTGCCGACCGTGCGGGAGCGAGTTGAAGACTGCTTCGGCACCTCCGCGGCGTGCAGCGTCGTCGATGTCCGTCAGCCGGGAGAGATCCCCGACTCCCACGTCTTCGCCCGCGAGCAGTGGGAAGCGGCTGAAGTCCTGAAACGCCGCCGTCGTCCTGGCGCACCACTGCTCACGGCGGAAGTCATCGAGCGGCACGCCGTCGACGGTGATCCGGCCAGAGGTCGGCTGCACCATTCCAAGGAGCAGTTTGACCAAGGTCGACTTGCCGCTGCCGTGAAGCCCCACCAAGGCGACGGTCGCGCCGGCGGGCAGGAGAAGGTCGATGCCTTCGAGCGTGGGCTCGGCGGATCCGTAGCGGAACACCACGTCCCGGAGTTCGATCCCTGTCGTCAGGGTCGTCGGCACCGGTGACCCGCCCTTCGATGCCGATTCGCGGTGCAGGGCCGCCAGCCACCGGTAGTGCCCGATCATCTCCAGGCCCCGGGCGGACATGCGCAGGCTGTCGAAGACGTCGGCACATTGCGCCCGCAGTTGGCCGCCTATCGTCAGCACCAGGAGCACAGAACCGGGTGAGGCGGCGTGCGAGGCGGCCAGGTGAGCGGCGAAGAGCAACGCCGCTGTGCAGGAGACCGTCAACGCCACCGCTCCCACGAGTGTTCCGATCATGACCCGGCGCTGCGCGCGCGCCATCTGTGCGACGGCCGACTCGCGGCGTTGTCGGGCTATTTCGCGCAGATAACCGCCGCTCCGGCCCCCTCGGAGTTCCTTGGCGGAGGCCGGCGTCAGGAATTCGACGAGCAGATGCTGCGCTGCGCGGTGGTGTTCGGCCGATTGCTGTCGCGCCTCGGCCAGGCTTCGAGCCGAGGACCGTACGAGGACGAGTGAGGGCAGTGCCGCTGCGGGGAGCAGGGCCAGCAGCGGATGGACTGTGCCGAGCATGATGACAGCGAAGACCAGCCAGACGAGCGCGCGCATGATGGTCACGGCCTGGACGGACAGGATCATCGCGCGTACGCCCAGGCCCCTGACCTGTTCCACGCGGTACAGTGCGGCCGGATCGTCGACATGCGCCGTGCCCGGCAGCGTCGCGCACAGATTCAAGATCTTCCGATCCAGGTGTGTGCCGACGGTCTGACCCACGATGGTCTGCTGCACCGCCACGACGCGGCGGCCGGCGACCATGAAGGCTCCTGACACGGCGGTCTCCACGACGCCCGGCCACACCTTCGCGAGCGAGTGGGTGAGAACCCCGTCGAGCATCGACTGCATCCCCAACGCCAATGTGCTCGGTGCAAGGGCCGTGGCGCAGGTCAGCAACAACAACCACAGGCTCGCGCGGGGCATATACCGGCGGCACAGGTTCACCACGAGCCTGAGATCGGCGACCATCAGCCCGCCCTCGTCTCGAAGCTCTCCGCCTGCACGGCGAACATCTGGGCGTACCGCCCCCGCGAGGTCATCAGCTCCTCGTGGGTGCCCTGCTCGGCGATGCGACCGTCGGCGATGACCAGGATCCTGTCCGCTCTGCGTACCGTCGAGAGCCTGTGGGACATCATCACGAGAGCGGCATCGCGGCGAAGGTTTCTGATCTGCTCGAACACCGCGAGCTCGGTCTCCACATCCAGATGGGCGGTCGGCTCGTCGAGGATCAGTAGGCCCGCGCCGCAGGAAGCAGCCAGCAGGCATCTGGCCAGGGCGACTGTTTGCCACTGCCCGCCCGAGAGCGCGACTCCGTCGCGGTACCCCGACGCCAGTGTCGTGTCCCAGCCGCGAGGCAGTTTCGCGGCCAAATGGTCCACGCCCACCGCTCGCGCGGCTTCGTGCAGTTGTGCCATGTCCGCCTCGGGAGCGGAGACCAGGATGTTCTCCAGAAGGGTCAGCTCGTGTTGTACGAAGTCCTGGTAAACGACATAGCTGGCCGGCGGGGTGCTGACCGTGCCGGAAGTCGGCCGGTACTGGCCGGACAGCAGTTTGGCCAGGGTCGACTTGCCGGCCCCGTTCGCTCCGACCACAGCGACCACTTCGCCCGGCCGAATCGTCAAGGAGACTCCGTTCAGGACCGCCCGCGTGCCGTACGCATATGTGACCTTGGACAGGCACACATCCGTCCCGGTGCTCCGGTCAGTCTCGGGTTCCGCTTGCGCGGGGCTTGTGCGCAGCCGCCGCATCGCGTGCACGGCGGGCATCGCCGCTTCCACGGCGTCACTGCCGACGTTGGCCATGGCCACCGTGAACAACGCGTTGACCGCCGCGACCGCTGCCGCGAACCGAGAAATCGATTCCCCGCCCCGCATGGCCGGGTCGGCCAGACTCATGAAGATCACTACGGCGACGGCGATCCAACCCAGGCACACCGCCAGTTCCGTCCGCAACAGGCGGCGCCTGGCGGCCACGGTCCTGCCGAGCACGTCGCGAAGAGTGACGCGATGGTGCTCGCCCAGCCAGTCTGCGAGCCCGAACACGCGGACCTCTTTGGCATCGGAGCGGCCCGCGAGTATCTCGGCCCACCCGTATCCGTGGCGGATGACGGGCTGCATCGATATCTGGAGTGCGTTCAGACCCCGCCATTCACGCTCTCGAAGCCATCCCAGCGCCAGCACGCCGGCTGCGGCCGTCGGCCCCCACCACCACCTGACCGAGGAAAGGATCACCATGGGGGGCACGAGTGCCGCGTAGCGCAGCACCAGACGGACGCCGCTCACCACGCCGGCCCCGATGCCGTCGTCGGACCACGCGTAGGCCGGGGACCGCAGGACGGCCACGGCTTCCTGAAAATCCACGGATTCGGCACAGGCCGCGGTCGGCAGTGCCAGTACCCGGCGGATGACCTCGTCGTGGACCGCTCCGTCGATGTCCTGGACCACACGCCACTCGATGAGCGACAGCAGTGCCCGGGAGACCTCGGCGGCGGTCATCACGCCGGTGAGGATGAGGACCGGCGCGACTACCGAGCCGATCGCACCGGTTCGGAACGACGCGGAGGACACCTTCGCCACCACCGCTCCGATCGCCAACGCGACCGCGGCGGGCTCCGACAGCGACAGCCCGTGCAGCACCAGGAACACGACGACGCGGCTGTGACGTGCGATCCGAAGGAAGCCCAGCAGTTCTCGCATACCTCCCCCATCGTGAGGTAATCGCTTACTTTCGTGGGAGCGACGCCGCCCGACTCGGTTCGTCGGGGGCCGGATCGTCGCCGGTCCGGTCGGGATTCGGTCCTGATCTGCCAGTGTGACCTGCATGTTAGGTCGGCAGGGCACTGATTGGCGAAAGACCTGTTGATCGCCGTGATCGTAGTGAGCCCCACCGATCGGCGTCAAGGATCTTCTTCGCCGCGCCGACGCTCTCATCATGATCAAAAGGCTGATGCGATGGCGCGGCGGAGCGCTGGCGCAGCACGGTGATCAACCCGACTCATCGCCCCTGTTACAGATCATGGACCATGTATCCCCAGGTAAATAGGCCAGGTTGGCTGTTGGCGACGCGCCGAGAAGGTAACGTGTCGATGTCTGTCAGGTAACGATGCGGACAAGGCTGATCGATTATTCCTTGCTGTTCCGCAGGTGTCCCGGCTAGCGTCCGGGACTGTCGTTCTGCTGATCGAAGGGTCCGCATATGCAAGCGCTTAACGTCTGGCGTGCAGCATCTTCGCAGTTCAGTAGGTTCACACGTGATCGTCGGGGAGATGTCTTTCATGGTTCGAAGTACGCGCTTTCTATCGAGTGGAGCACGAACCCTTCGTGGGGGAGATGGGATCGTGTGGAGACGCTCGAGGTGAGGCCGCGCTCTTCCAGGCCGGTGCCGGACACGAGCAGCCGGGAACTGCCCACGACGCACTACCCGCTGACGTGAGCACGACCATCCTGGGGGTCTCGGCCTTCTTCCATGACAGCGCGGCATGCCTGCTCAAAGACGGGTCCGTCGTGGCTGCCGCGGCCGAAGAGGCCTTCACGCGCCGCAAACACGACCCGTCCTTCCCCTCGCGCGCGGCCCGATGGTGCCTGGAGTCCGAAGGGCTGGACTGGTCGGACGTCGATTGGTTCGCCTATAACGAGTTGCCGGCGTTGAAGCGTCAGCGGGTCGCGGACTCGGAGTCCGTCGTGTGCGGCGGGCCGTCTGTCTCCGGATTCTCCGGGCATGCCGTGCGGCCGCTGCCCAAGACGTCACAAAATGTAAGGGCTCTGTTCCCGCACGCGCGTCGTGGCGCCCGGGTGCTGGCTGTCGAGCATCACGCGTCGCATGCTGCATCCGGGTTCTTTCCAAGTCCGTTCGACAGGGCCGCGATCGTCACTGTCGATGGCGTTGGGGAGTACACGACGACGTCGATCAGTCGTGGTGACGGCAACACGATCACTCCGCTGCGGCGTCAGTCGTTTCCGCACTCGCTGGGTCTGTTGTACTCGGCGTTCACCGACTATTGCGGCTTCAGGGTGAACAGCGGCGAGTACAAGCTGATGGGGCTCGCGCCCTATGGAACCGCACGCTACGCCCAGCTGATCGAAGACAACCTCATCCGCGTCCTCGATGACGGTGCGTTCCGGCTGAACATGGACTATTTCGCCTTCCTCGATCCGAGCTCTGATCGGATGACGAACCCCGCGTTCGAGGCCTTGCTCGGCCGCGGACGGCGGCCGGCGGAGTCCGACATCGATGACTTCTACGCCGACGTCGCCGCGTCCATCCAGGCAGTCTTCGAGAAGGCGGTCGTCAGGATGGCACGCCACGCCCGCCGGCTCACCGGATCACCGAACCTGTGTCTGGCCGGCGGCGGAGCGTTGAACTGTGTGGCGAACAGCAAGATCTACGCGGACGGCGCGTTCGACGAGGTGTGGGTCCAGCCCGCGGCCAGCGATGCGGGCGGGGCACTCGGCGCGGCGTCCTATGTCTGGCATCAGCGGCTCGGCAATCCCAGGCGACCGAATGGACGCGACGCCATGAGCGGCGCGCTTCTCGGACCCTCTTTCACCGACGAGGCCATCCGGGACTATCTGGAAAGCGTCGGCGCCCGATACCGGCGGCTGGATCCTGAAGACGTGTTCCGGACGGTCGCCGAGATCCTGGACGCCGGAAAGATCGTCGCCTGGTTCCGAGGTCCGATGGAATTCGGCCCGCGCGCGCTGGGGAACCGGTCGATCCTCGGAGACCCGCGGCAGCCCCATCTGCAACGGCACATCAATCTCGCGGTGAAGCAGCGTGAGTCCTTTCGGCCATTCGCGCCGGCGGTGGCCGCGGAACGCTGTGCGGACTACTTCGACTTCGAACATGCGAGCCCGTACATGCTGTTCGTGGCTCCGGTCCGTCCCGACATCAGGGTCGCGGCCGGCGAGGCCGACCAGGCCGGCGGTCCGCTCGATCGGATCCACGGGGTCCGCAGTCTTCTGCCGGCGGTGACCCACGTCGACTACTCGGCTCGCCTGCAGACCGTCGACCGCGCCGTGCACCCGGACTTTTGGCGCTTGATCCAGGCTTTCGGTGCACGGACTGGTGTCCACTGTCTGGTCAACACCTCGTTCAACGTCCGTGGTGAGCCGATCGTCTGCACCCCCGAGGACGCGCTGCGGACCTTCCTGCGTACAGAGATCGACTACCTGTGCCTCGGAGACTTCATCCTCGACCGCCATGACCAATCGCAGGTTGATCTGATCGTTCCGGCGATCACGGACACGGACTGATGGCACAGTATGTCTGGAATATTGGATATGTACTATCACGCTCTGTCTCGGGTCTCGTCCCAGACGCCCCTGTCGCGATCGCGGATGCTGAACAACACCCTGCACCGTCTCCCGTACGAGCGTCTGGGCAAGCCGCGGCTGGGGATCCACCAGCCGGATCCGGTTCTCGGCTGGCGGCACCGGCCCGGCTCCGCCGCGGTCCATCCGTCCTTCGAGTTCCGGGCGCGCTATCGCATCGACGCGGCCGGTCGGCGTTATTCCGGATACCGGGGCCAGAGGGCGTCGATCGTCGTGCTCGGCTGTTCCTGGGGCTTCGGCCACGGCGTCGACGACGAGCAGGCGCTGGCGGGGCTGCTCACCACCCGTCATTCGGCACCGAGCCACAACTACGCGTGCATGGGGTACGGCCCGACCAATGCCCTGCTCCTTCTCAAGCACGAGATCGACATCGATGCGGTTGGCGAAGACGACGGTCTCGTCCTCTACCTGTGGGTGCCCGACCAACTTGTTCGTGCCTGGCGGCGGGAGAGCTGGATCCGGCTCAACGCCTGGGTGAATCCAGGCGGGCCGAGCCATCCGGTGTTCGACCTCGTCGACGGCAGGCTGGAGCATCGGGGACTGATCGGGGTCGGCGAGGGCAGCAGCGACCCGCTGTTGCTCCCCGGCCTGGTTGAGCGCATGGAGTGGCGGGTGAGCATTGAAGTGCTGCGCGCCATGCACCAGGACGTTACCGGACGAGGGCGGCGGTTTTTCGTCGTCGTACCCCCGTTGCCGCGTATCGCAGCCGAGCAGGACCTGGGCGAGGCCATGACGGCCAAGCTCCGGCACGCCGGTCTTCCCTTCGTCGACCTGAGGGATCTGGCGACGGACACCGGCCGCGAGCCGTGGTTCTACCGGTTCGACGGGCACCCGACGCATGTATGGCACGCGGCCGTCGCCGACCATCTCGCGGACTTCGCCCGAACCCGTTCGTGACCCGACCCGACTTGGAGTTGTGCTCGCCGATGACTTCGACCCCGACCTCGATGGATCTCAATCCCGCCCGGCGCCTGATCGACAGACACCTTGAGCACTCGGAGCCCTATGCCATCGACATCGATTGGCTGCGCCTGACCGTTCTCCCCGAGGTGTTCTGCCCCGCATTCACCAAGACGAGCGCGTTCCTGGCCGAGCATGTGCGGGTCGAACCGGGAGAATCGGTCCTCGACGTGTTCAGCGGGTCCGGATACCAGGGCCTGCGAGTCGCGCGCCGGGCCGGCCAGGTGACGTGCGTCGACTGGTCGGAGGCGGCGACGGCGTGCTGTACGGCCAACGCCGCGGTCAACCAGGTCGCCGACCGGGTCACCGCCCTGACCGGTGACCTGTTCGCCCCCGTAGACGGACGGCGGTTCGATGTGGTGATCGCGAACCCGCCACTTCTTCCTGGTGATCCCGCGACCCGGCTGGAGTCGGCGATCTTCGACCCCGACCTGATCCATTCCAAACGGTTCCTCGAAGAACTGCCGGAGCATCTGACCCGTCGCGGCCGCGCCTACCTCATCGCGACGGATGCCCACCGAGGCCTGGGGATCTTCGATGTGGAGAAGCACGCACTCGAAGCCGGCCTGTTGGCGACCGTCCTGGCGACTTTGCCGCTGCCGTATGAAACGTACACGGTGTACAAGGTCTCGGTGGAGAATCCGGGCTGATGGCGCAGTTGGTCATGACCGCCGAGAACTTCGCGTTCGGTCCCGCGGGCAAGCTGATCACGGTGGCCGAGGCCCTGGCCGAACGCGGTCACGAGCTCACTTTCGTCGGCTGCGGCACCGCCTACCAACTCGCCTCCCGGACCGGATGCTGGGACGTTGTCAAGTGCGATACCGCGAGCCCTGCCTTCTCGTCGGTTTCCCGGACTCTTTTCCCTTCCGCGGACGCATTGCTCTCGTGCATGGACCGGCCCAGCGCCGCGGCAGCCCGCCGCGCGGGACTGCCCACGATCTGGCTCGATCCGCTGACCTGGTGGTGGGACGAGTCTGCGGACTGGTCCTGGGACTTCGACCTGTGCATAGCCCAACGGTCCATCAGGCCGGGGCCGGACGGCGGGGATCGCAGGACGCAGCGGAACCTTCTCGAAGTGGGACCGATCGTCGATCCCGCGCCGGCGGAGTCGTCAGCGGCCCGGGGTTCGGCAGGCCTGCTCGTGAACTTCGGGGGCGGTGAAGCAGCCGGCTGGTATGAGGTGGGCAAGGACACGGACTATCCGTTCGTCCTCATGGAGGTGCTCGACAGCGCGGTTGATCTCTCGGCCTTCGAAGCGGTGACCGTGACGGCCAACGAACGTATCGCGTTCGAGCTGCGACGGCGATGGCCCGATGGCCCGTTCACCTTCGGGTGCCTGGGCCATCGTGACTTCATAAGGGCTCTGCGGCAGGCGTCGGTGTTCCTCACGGTCCCGGGTCTGGAGGCGCCCCTTGAGGCGTGGACCTACGAGGTGCCGACCGTGTTCATGCCGCCGTCCAACAGCAGCCAGTACGTTCAGCTCGACGAGTACAGAAGGCACGGCCTTGTCACCGAGGGGGTCCATCTCCGGGACCATTACGACCGCCTGGAACTGATGGCTCTCCCACTTCGGGAACGTTCGTCAGCCTTCCTTGCCCAACTGCGTGAGTGGGAGCGCGACGGCGCGACCCGTGCGGCGGTGGGTGAGGCGCTCGCCCGTGCGCTGGCTGATCGTGAACGCTGGCCCGACCTGGTGGGGCGAGGCTCCGGCTTCATCGAAGGGCTCGGCGGCAACGGCCTGGCTGCCTGCTTGAACGCTGTCGAGGGGTTTCTGGCACTGCGTGGACGGAGCACATGATGCGGATATTCCTCGCGGGCGTGATCCAGGGCGGAATCGCCGACGGGACGATCCACGACCAGGGATACCGCACCGCCGTCACCGCGGTTCTGGCCCCGCTGGGCGCCCAGATCGTGGATCCCCATGCGGAGAATCCAGACCGGCTG
Organism: Catenulispora pinistramenti; assembly: GCF_018274385.1. Lineage (GTDB taxonomy): Bacteria > Actinomycetota > Actinomycetes > Streptomycetales > Catenulisporaceae > Catenulispora > Catenulispora pinistramenti. The sequence goes on from NZ_JAAFYZ010000187.1 coordinate 15,635, forward strand.
TCGTGGACCCGACGGGACCAGACCAGCATGTTCCTGCGATACGTCGCGCATGCGGGGCGGTGTGATGCGCTCATCGCGTGGCTGCCGCAGGTGAGTATGGGCACGGCCGTCGAAATGTATGAGGCACATCGGGCCGGTGTCCCGGTGCTGGCCGTCAGTCCGCTTCACGACAATTGGACGATCTTCTCGCTGGCCACCCGGGTCTTCCCTGATCTGGGCGCTCTGGCCTCGTTCGTCGGCTCCGGCGAATTCGAACGCCTTGTGGGCTCGGCGGATCGCGCTTCGATGGAAGGGATGCCCCGTGTTTGACACCTTCGCCGAATACGTTGATTGGCAGTGGTCTGTCAATTCCTGGACCAAGCAGGACAGCCCGGCAGCGGCGATTAACCACTACCTCGCCGCGGCCAGGACCGGGGCCAATGGGGGAGCGGGCACCGCCTTCGCCTGGCTGTGCTATGGCGTGCGGAACGAGCCGGCGGCCGTCCGGCTCTACCAGCAGACTCGTGAGGCTCTGGGTGACGAAGCGTTGTACGCGGCGGTGTTGAAAGCCGCCGGGAGGCGTGAACCGGACTTCACCGAGGCCGGGGTCCACCTTCTTTGGCAGGCCTTCAGCAGCCCGCTGTCGTTGACAAGTGCCACAAGCCTGTGGGCGACGGGCCGAACCTCCGCCGGCACGGCTGCGGTAGAGGCCATGTATGTCTTGACGGCGGGGCAGAGCCACAACGCGAGCGCCTGTCAGCTCTACCGATCCTGTCTGGCTTCCGATGCCGCGCGGCTCTTCGCGCTGGCCAGGGAGCAGGTCTCGCTCTTCACCGCTGGAGGACTCGACCACCCCTATCTCAAGGGGCAAGGTGCCGGAGCCCACTCGCTCCGCGACCAGGTTCCCTCCGTGGTGGCAGCCGCCTCGCCAGGAGGTGTGTCATAGCCGCGCCGCGCGTAGATGTGATCCTGCCGTTCGGGTTCTGCCCGGAGCAGCCCGAGCGACAGCAGAATCTGGCTCATGTGCTGCAGGGCCTTCGTGAGGACCTCGCCTACCCGAACTACCGCATCGTGGTGACTGAACTCGGCCTCGAAGCCACACAACGTCTTATGGCAAAGGAGTTCGGTGCCGAGTACATCTTTGCCGCCGAGTCCGGCGAGTTCAGTCCGGGGCGTGCCATGAACGTGGGATTCCTCGGCCGGGACTCGGCTGCCGATTTGGTCTATTTCCACCAGGCGGATTTCCTGGTGGCGCCGGACGTTCTGGGCGAGGGAGTGGGAAAGCTCACTGATCTCGGTTGTCCATTCGTGTATCCCTATTGGGGCGAGATCCACCTCTCGCGTCCGGTCAGTGGCGCCGTGCGCAGCGGCCTGATTCCAGCTACTGCGCTGGTCGAGGTCTTCAAGGCGGCTGTGGGTCGTTGGCGTATGAGGGATGAACCCGCGGCCCGGCAGGAGGACCTGAGCCACAGCGAGATAATCCCCGACGAACTCGACATCGCTGAGACTGCCGCATGGCTGCCTGCGGATCTCAGCCGGGCGCTGATCGAAAGTGGCTATGAAGAACTCTGGGGTCTCGATGATCGCGAGTATGCGCCGTACTCGTGGCGGCCCGGCATCTCTGCCGCATCGCGGTTGTGCCGAGTGAGCGCCGGTCCGCGCGCCAGCGCGGCATATTTATGTACTGATGCTGCATTTCGGCGGGTAGGTGGAATCCCGGAGCTTCCAGGATGGGGTTATGAAGACTTGATGTTCTGGCGGACGGTTCAAGCCTTCCATCCCTATGAGAGCGACAGACGCGGGATAAGCCTGCAAGGAGAGCCGATTACGCTAGGCTATCCGCTACTGCATCTATGGCACCCCGTAGGTGGTCGGCCGGCATATTATGAAGCCACGCGCAGAAATGAAGAGCGCTATCTGGAGTTCGCCGCGCTGGATTCGGCGGGACGCCGCGCTCGTGTCAGACCGCTGCCCCCGTCAGCCGCCGTACCCACGGTGTGAAAGGTCGATCGATGGAAAACCCCGCACAGCTTCTCCAAGCGCTGTCGGACTCGGCGCGCGCACGGGTCTTCGCCTGGATGGTTCTCAACGCCGGCAGCGAAGACGCGACGGCCGCGAGATGCGCGCGCGAACTCGGCGGCGGCCTGCACAGTGTTGCGAAAACGATCGCCCGGCTTGTCGACATGGGAATGCTGACCCGCGATGGAAACACCTTCGGGCCCGACTTGTCGACGTTCCGCGCGGCCGCTGACGCGCTCGACGCGATGAATCCCATCGTCGTGGCTTTGGAGAGTCATCCGCAGCTGAGTCCCTTCTTCGAACACGGCCGGCTGGTGCGTTCGCCGATGACGCCCGAAGGCACGCAAACGCTGGCGGCGTTTCTGGCTTCCTTGTTCGAGGAAGGCCGTTCGTACACCGAGGCGGAGGCGAACGTCCTGTTGAGCCAGGTCTCCGCCGACTTCGCGTCTCTGCGTCGGCTCGTCGTCGACTTCCGGCTCGTCACTCGCACGCCCTACGGTGATTACCGTCGACGCTCGAACTGAGACGGAGTGGCGGGTCGTTCGAAGGCTCGGCCGCGATTCGTATCTGGCGCGGTGCGATCGGGCTCGCGGTTACGTCAAGCTTGTCGTCGCCACGAGCGGAGATGCTTCGGTCAGGACGGTTCTTCAGCTCCGGCGGGACTTGTCCAGCGAGATCTCGCGTCGGGAACCTCTCCGCGCCTGCCTACCCGAACTCCTTTCCGCCGGGCCCGGTCCCTGGAATGGGAGAACACATTGGCTCACTGTGTTCGAATACCTTCCTGGTAGCGATCTGAACCAGTCGATGGCCGCGGAGTGTGTTTCGGAGCGATCGGTGTATCAGGTCGGTCATGCCTGCGGTACGGCAGTCGCGCGGCTTCATCTGGCAGGTATGTCGGTGGTCCAGGCGAAGGGCTCGGCTGTGCTCCGGCAGGCCGGGCGACTGTGGTCGGCCAGGCTCCTTGCGCAGTCTGACAAAGCGGCGAGCCTTCTGGCCGCCGCAGGCTCCGTCGGCGATTTCGAGTCCGAGGCGGTGGAGCGGGCCAAACGGGTGGTCGAAGCGGTTCGCAGCTGGATTGAGGACGGTTCGGCGCGGTTCGCCGCAGGATGCTCCACGGTCGTGCACGGCGATCTTCACGGCGGAAACGTGGTGATCCATCGGCCGTCCTCCTCGTCGGAGCCGGCGATGGTTTTCATCGACGAGCAGCTGACCACCGGCGACGGCTGGTTCGACGTGGCCAGCTTGAGCAGTTGGGCGTTCGAGGTTCTGGCCGAGCCACGCCGCGCCGCGTATGTGACGGGCTTGTTCGACGGCTATACCGCCATGCTTGGTGGGACCGCTCCGGCGAACCGTGTCATCATTCGCTACCTTGCGCTGCTCTCTGTTTGCCGACTGGCCTACTTCGCCCGGAACCGGCCCCAGTGGCAATCGCCTCATGGCCCAGGGCTGCTCCATCGGCATCTGATCCTCCTGGAGCGGATCGCCAAGCATCGTGCTGCTGGGCGAAGCAATTGCGAAGAACCGGATTCTGACCTGACCTGGAAGGAAGTATTCCCATGAATCAAGGCCCTGCACTCTCCGCTGAACAACTGGCGCAGTTCCAGTCCGATGGGTACTGCCTACTGCCGGCTGTGCTGCCTCAAGGCGTGCTGGCCGTCCTCCGGGAGGAGTGTCAGGAGGCGATCATCGAAGTCCACGCGCGGATGGATGCCGAGGGCGTCGACGTTCTGGGCGGCAGCCGCCGCGGCCTGCAGTACACTCCGGGTTTCGGCAGAGTGGACCGGCGTGCATTGCGCGACTTTGTGTTCGGGCCCACGATGACGGAGATCTGCACGTCGCTGATGGGTCCGCTGGCCTATTCGATCTGGACTCAGTTCTCGGTGAAGATGGGGTCGGAGGCCTCGTCGCAGCACGCGACCACGTTCGAGAGCGACGGCAATCCGCAGTCGCTGGGCCGCTTCTCCTGGCACCAGGACTCGGGCTATGTGCCCAAGGAACACGATCCGTACCTGTCCTGCTGGGTTGCCCTCGACGACGTGACGGAGGAGAACGGTGCGCTCACGGTGATACCGTTCACCGAGATCGGCGTCCGTACCCGTGTCACACACCTCGCCGACGGTCTCAACGGCGATCTCGTCGGCTACTTCGGAACGCATCCGGGGGTGCCGCTCACCATGCCCGCGGGCTCGATCGTGTGTTTCAGCAGCAATCTCTTCCACTCGAGTCCGCAGAACAAGGCGTACGACCCGAGACGGGCCTTGCTCGTGCAGTACGCGGCCACGCGCCACGGCAGCGATGGCGAGGTGTTGTTCGGTGACGCTGAACAGCTGCACGGCCTCCTGACAGGCGCGAAGTGACCAGCACCGTGCGGACGTCGGGTCTGTGCCCGCCCGAGGACGTGGAAGCCGTGGTCCGGGCATGGACCGAGGGCGGTGGCGGCGGAGTTGTCTCCGTCCGCCGATTGTCAGGTCGCAGCCATCGTGTCTATGAGTTCTGCGACCTCGGCCAGGACGCGTACATCGCCCGGCTCGCCGCCCCGGGGCGGTGCAGGTTCGACATCGAGGCGGCCGTCATCAGCCGGTGTGCCGCCGAGGGCGTGCCGGTGCCGGCCGTCCTCAGTGTCGGCCCCGCCGCTTCGCCGGCGGGCGACGTCGTCATGATCCAGAAGAAGGCCGAAGGTCTGCCCCTGAGGGAGGCGGCCGAGTCGGTGGACGATCGGCGGGCCGCGGAGCTGGTTCGCCGTGCGGGCGAGGTGCTGGCAGGGATCCACCAGGTGGCGACCACCGGCTTCGGTCCTCTCAGCGACGAGTCGCGTGGTCCGGCGGACAGTCTCGGGGTGTGGTTCGTTGACGGACTCGCTGACAAGCTCGGGAAGGCTCGACAGATCAGCCCCGAAGCCGCGCGGTTGTTCGACGACGCCTTTACGGTCTTGGCCGGGCACAGGGCGCTTCTCGACGCCTGTCCCAGCGGATTGCTCCATGGCGACTTCAGCCCCGACAACGTCCTGGTGGACGGTGATCGGGTGACCGCGGTTCTCGACTGGGAGGCCGTCAAGAGCGGCCCACCTGCCTTGGACATCGGGTGGTGGGACTGTTTCTTCGAGAGCCCGCGAATGCCCACGTCGGATCTGATCCAGGGCTACGGACGGGTCCACCGGCTCGATCTCACCACCCTCACGGCCCTGCGCCATCTGTGCGTCCTGCGTGTCATGATCGGCCACTTGTCGTGGACCCAATCAGTCGGTGACCGGCGGGGGATCGCTTTGGCGGTGAGGCGGATCAGTGCGGAGTTGGAATCGGTTGGCTCCTGGAGCGTGGCTGACTAGAGCTTGTCCGGTCGGTCTTGTGGCGTGACGTAGCTTGGTTCGTTGTTCAGGTCATGGGGCGGGGTGATCTGACGGACGAGGAAGGTGCCGAAGCGATCCTGTCGCGGCAACTGGAGCGCCTGTACGAAGACGCGCGACCGCGCAACCGGGCGCAGAGGATGATCTAAATGGGTCGTGACCAGGAAGGCCTTCAAGATCGCTTTGCCGCGTATTTGCCGAGCCGGGTCGGAGCCGGCCGGAATCAGCCGGGTTCAGCCGGACTGTCTTCCGATTCAGCGCGATCTGCCATGCCAGCCACTTGTCACGACACAAATGGCCCTGACCTGCTGCTTCGCTGGTCAGGGCCGCGCATCTTCATTCTGTTAGGAGTGGGGCGTGAGGGACTCGAACCCACGACCAAGGGATTATGAGTCCCCTGCTCTAACCAGCTGAGCTAACGCCCCAAGTTTGAAGTGCCTCGCCGCTCACGACGCTGCTGGGCATCTGCCCGGCGGTGTGGCGGATCAACCCTCCCCTGTGATCGACTCCCCCTAGTGACGGCAAACGTCTCCGGATCGCGTGGGTTTCCCACGTGAGCGGAGACGTTCGTCGTGCGCTCCTGCAATAGGACTCGAACCTATAACCTGCCGGTTAACAGCCGGCTGCTCTGCCAATTGAGCTATGCAGGATCGTTCTTGCCCGCTGGGGGGTGCCGTTTTCGGCGGCTCCGTCCGGCGGTGCGTGACTAGGTTAGCGCATCCTGGGGGGAGATCCGCAATCCGCTTTGCGGGGCAGGTCGGGGTGGGTGTGGGG
>NZ_JAAFYZ010000188.1 GCF_018274385.1 Catenulispora pinistramenti
CCACTGACCCCACCCCCAACCGACCGGCGGCCGCCCCCCCCAGGGCAGCCGCCGGTCGGCCTTTTCCCGCGCGGAGTCCCGCTGGATCCTCGCCAGATCGCCACCAGACACCCACCAGATCCAGGCTCTTCGAACTTGACCGTGCTTGATGAGTTTGCGGGTGCCTTGGTGAGATCAGGGCCTTGATGGATGCAAGGCGCCCGTGACGCTCTGTGATTCTTCGAGTTGCGAAGCTTAAAGGATCACGAGAAGGGCCACGGGCTTGTCCAACGATACGACCCGTCTGTTCGGCCTGCCCGGGGTGGAGGTGGTCGCCGTGGACGTCGGCGAGGACGACTTCCCGATGCTGGACCTGGTCACCGCCTGCGAGCAGGCCCGCTGCTGTCCCGGGTGCGGAGTACGCTCCGAGCGTCCGCACTCCTGGGTGCGGACTCGACCTCGGGATCTGCCAGTGGCCGGTCGCCGTACGGCGCTGAGATGGACCAAGCGCCGTACGGCGCTGCGGGAACGAGCAGTGCGCCCGCAAGACGTTCACCGAGGCGCTGCCCTCGATACCGCCCCGGCACCGACTAACGGCCAGGTCCAGGGCCGCGATCGGGTCGGCCGTGGCCGATCACGGGCGCACCGTGGTGCAGGCCGCCCGCGACTTCGAGGTGTCCTGGCCGATCGCGAACGCGGCGTTCACCGCCGCGGCGAAGGCCACGCTGCCGGAGGTCACGCCAACGGTGGAGCATCTGGGGATCGATGAGACCCGGCGCGGCAAGGCAAAGTTCCGGCTGGTCACCGGCCCGGACGGCAGCGACGTCTGGGAGGTCGTCGCTGACCGGTGGCATGTCGGATTCTGCGACCTGGGCCGCAAGGGCAACCGCGAGTGGGAGCTGCGCAACCGGCTGACCAGATCCGCCGCGCGGATGCACGCCGCCCACCTGGACCCCATGGTCGCCGATCTGGAAGCCCTCCCAAAGAAGATCGGCCAGCCGATCCTGGCCGCCTGGAACTGCAAAGAGGACCTGATGGACCTGCTGGCCTTGCACGGCACCGGCGCCGACCGAACGACGATCTCCGCTCGGCTGACCAGGTTCTACGAGTCCGCCGCCGCCTCCGGACTGCCGGAGATGGAACGCCTGGCGACCACGGTCTCCACCTGGTGGCCGCAGATCCTGGCCGGGATCGCCACCGGCATCACGAACGCCGCTTCCGAGGGCATCAACCGCGCGATCAAGACCGACGCCCGCTGCGCCTTCGGCTACCGCAATCCCGCCAACCAGCGGCTCCGTGCCCGCTGCGCCACCACCCGACGAGCCCGCGGACACCTCGCTACCCGAACCAGCGGCCGATACAGCCGGCCGCGACGTTCATGAAGGTGGGAGCTGCTCTACGCTGAACGGGAAGGGGGCAACCAACATGCCGCATGATCAATTCCGGTGCTTCGTCGTTGGTGTTGATCGATACGGCAGCGTGCATGTCGAGATCGCGGCGAACAGGAAGCAACTGGCCATAGCGAGATCGATGGCTGATGTCGGCACCGGCAACATCGGCAAGTGGCGCATCCCGGACGAGGCGTGGCCGGAACTTGCCTACACGTTCGACTGGCCCGAGCGTCACGAAGACCTGGAGTACTACTTCATCTCAGAGCACGCGTGACGCCGGCACCAGGCACGGTCAAGTTCGAAGAGCCCAGATCCACCACCAGATCCACCACAAGCCCCAACTCCCTATTGCCCCGGGCCGCTTCGAGGTGAAGGATCGGAACATCGACGTTACTCAGCGGTAGCGATCGACCGGACACGGTCCGGCACCATCCGTCCCCGACCCACCCACCCCCTCCGCAAGGAAGAGGCAGTCAGCCATGAGCGATCAGGGTTCAGCTAACGGCCCGGCTGTCGGCGTCCTGGAACCGGGCGCCTCCAGTTTCGTCTCCTACGACCCCGCCGACGGCGGCGAGGTCGCCACCTTCCCCGCCATGACCGCCGAGCAGGTGCGGGCCGTGGTCGCCGAGGCCCGCCCGGCCGCCGCCTGGTGGGCGGCGCTGACCTGGGCCGAGCGCGAGCGCCGGCTGCGCCGGTGGGCCGGCGTCATCACCCGCGGGCTCGACGACCTGTGCGAGCTGATGCACCAGGAGAACGGCAAGCCCCGCGGGGACGCCTTCCTGGAGGTCTTCCTCGCCATCGAGCACATCGGCTGGGCCGCCGGCCACGCGCGCAAGGTGCTGCACCCGCGCCGCGTCGGTTCCGGCCTGCTGATGTCCAACCACGCGGCCAGCCTGGAGTACCAGCCGCTGGGCGTGGTCGGCGTCATCGGGCCGTGGAACTACCCCGTGTTCACTCCGATGGGGTCGATCGCCTACGCGCTGGCGGCCGGCAACGCCGTGGTGTTCAAGCCCTCGGAGTACACCACCGCGATCGGCAAGTGGATCGTCGACGCCTTCGACCGGGCCAATCCGGACGCCCCGCACCACGTGCTGCGGCTGGTCACCGGCACCGGGCCGACCGGGGCCGCGCTGTGTGAGTCCGGGGTGGACAAGATCGCGTTCACCGGCAGCGCGCGGACCGGGCGCAAGGTGATGGCCGCGTGCGCGCCGTCGCTGACCCCGGTGCTGATGGAGTGCGGCGGCAAGGACGCGATGATCGTGGCCGGCGACGCCAACCTGGCCAAGGCCGCCGACGCCGCGCTGTGGGGCGCGATGTCGAACGCCGGGCAGACCTGCGTGGGCATCGAGCGGGTCTACGTCGTGGACTCGGTCAAGGACGAGTTCGTCGCCGAGCTGACCGCGCAGATCCAGAAGCTGGCGCTGGCCCCCGGCCAGGGCCCGGACGCCGCCTACGGTCCGATGACCATGCCCGCGCAGCTCGACGTGGTCCGCAAGCACATCGACGACGCCCTGGCCAAGGGTGCCACGGCGGTGGTCGGCGGCAGCGGCGCGGTGCGGGCCCCCTATGTCGAGCCGACCGTGCTCCTGGACGCGCCGGAGGACTCCAGCGCGGTGCGCGAGGAGACGTTCGGGCCGACGATCACGGTCAAGGGCGTGCGGGACGTGGAGGAGGCGATCGAGCTGGCCAACGCCACCGACTACGGCCTGGGCGCCTCGGTCTTCGCCCGGCGCGGCGGCGCGGCCATCGCGCGCCGCCTGCGCAGCGGCATGACCTCGGTCAACGCCGTCATCGCCTTCGCCGGCATCCCGGGCCTGCCGTTCGGCGGGGTCGGCGAGTCCGGCTTCGGCCGCATCCACGGCGCCGACGGGCTGCGCGAGTTCACCCGGCCCAAGGCCATCACCCGCCGCCGGTACTCCACGCCGTTCGAGCCGGCGACGTTCGCCCGCAACCCGAAGACGTTCGCGATCATGAAGAAGTACGCGGAGACCCGGTACGGCCGCAAGAAGTAGGCCGGACCGGCCTGCGTCACACCAAGCAAGCCCACGCCGCGGTGCCGGATATCCCTGAGTCCGGCGCCGCGGTTTCTCGGAACGGCCGCGTTCAGAACGGCCGCCCGCGCAGCCGGTCCATGTCCCGCCGGTCCCGCTTCGTCGGCCGCCCGGCGCCCCGGTCCCGCAGCGCGACCGCGACGAACAGCTCGCGCGGCGGCGGAGGCGGGCTGTTGTCGACGTAGCACTCGGCGGCGGCCGGCGCCCCGACCCGCTTGGTGACCAACTTGCTGACCACCACGACCCGCTCGCGCTGGTCCTGCCGCACCCGCACCTCGTCGCCGACCCGCAGCAGGTGCGAGGGCTTCACGCTCTCGTTGTTGACCTTCACGTGCCCGCCCCGGCAGGCGTCGGCGGCCATCGAGCGGGACTTGGTCAGCCGCACCGACCAGATCCAGCTGTCGACCCGGACAGCGGTCGCTTCGGACGTCATGGACCTGACTTTAACCGGTGGGGTTCACGAGTGCAGACACAATTCGTTGCCCTCCGGATCGGCGATCGTCACCCAGCGCGACGGCCCCTGCTGGCCGCGGTGCAGCTCGGTGGCGCCGGCCGCGGTCAGCCGCGCCAGCTCGCTCTCCAGATTCCCCTCGCCGACCTTGACGTCCAGGTGCACGCGGTTCTTGACGGTCTTCGGCTCCGGCACGGCCTGGAACAGGATCCGCGACCCCGGTCCGGCGTCCTTGCCGTCGGGGTGCACGATCGCCTGCCCGACGGCCCAGACCAGGACGCCGTTGTGGGTCTTGGTGTCGGCCTCGGTCGCGTGGCCGGCGGCGACCATCTGGCGGATGAACGCCTCGTTGGAGGGCTCCAGATCCCAGCCGACGGCCTCGGCCCACCAGCCGGCCAGAGTGTGCGGGTCGGCGGAATCGATGACGACTTGGTAGTTGAAAGCCATGATCCGACGTTACCCGCCGCCGCCGACAGCCGCTCCCGCGACCGCCCTCGCACGTGCCCCGGCACGTGTCCCGCGTAGCCGCCTGACCTGCCGCTTCTTAGTCGCGTCCAGCTATTTCTTGGTCACGTACATCGACTTCTCGTAGCTCTCGCCGTAGTACTCGGTCAGCTCCGCCAACGACTCCCGCGTCCACTGCACCGACTTCACGATGGCGGCGTGGTGCGGCAGCTGGTCGGGGTCCCACGTCTGCGGCTTCCACAGCGAGGAACGCATGAAGGCCTTCGCGCAGTGGAAGAAGATCTGCTCGATCTCGACTTCGAGGGCCAGGATCGGCCGGTGGTTCTTGACGACCATGTCGTCGAAGTATGGGGCGTCGCGGACCAGCCGCACCCGGCCGTTGACCCGCAGCGTCTCGTTCCGGCCGGGGATGAGGAAGATCAGCCCGACGTGCGGGTTACTCAGCATATTGAGATAGCCGTCGGCGCGCCGGTTGCCGGGCCGCTCGGGGATGGCCAGCCGGGTCTCGTCCAGCACCTTCACGAAGCCGGGCGGGTCGCCCTTGGGGGAGACGTCGCAGTTGCCCTGGTCGTCGCAGGTGGCGATGAGGCACAGCGGGGAGGCGGCCAGCCACTGGCGGTCGATCGGCAGCAGCCGCGTCCGCTCCTTGTTGATCGCCCGCTCCATCGGCTCACCGAGCAGTTCGCGGAGCTGCTCCACGGACCGTATCTCGGCCTGGGCCGCGGCCGGCGCGGTGACGGGGTAGGTGGGGTCTGCGGATTCGGTGCCCTCGGCGGATTCGGCGGATTCGGTGCTCTCGACGACTGTCTCGGTCACAGCGGCGGCCCTCCCGGAGTCCTTACGGCCCACTGGCGTGGTGGGCCTTGAGCCAAGCGTAGCGGTCGGTACGATCATCGCCATGGGGCAGCTGGCGTTGTTCGACCTGGATGACACACTCATCGCGTTGCCTCCGGCCTTCCGACGCTTCGCAGCGGAGTTCGCGCGGGAGCACGGACTGCCGGAGACGGAACAGGAATGGCTGTTCGCGGCCTGGGATCCCTACCAGAAGCGGGACGAGTACTTCGCCCTCGTGCGGGAGCGTTACGGGCTCACCGAGCCTGTGGAGGATTTGTGGCGGCTCTACCGGCGGCGCATGCCGGAGTTGGTGGAGCTGCGGGACGAGGTGCGCGACGGGCTGGTGGCGTTGCGCCGCGCCGGATGGCGGCTCGGGATCGTCTCCAACGGCGAGGCGGACAACCAGCTCGGGAAGATCAAGCGCACCGGCCTGGACCGCCTGGTGGACTCGATCGCGGTGTCCGGGGCGCTGGGTGTGCGCAAGCCGGACGCGGAGATCTTCCGGATCGCCGCCGAGGCCGCCGACTGCGAGCTGTCCGACGGCGGCTGGATGGTCGGCGACAACGCACAGGCCGACGTCGGGGGCGGAGCCGCGGTGGGGCTGGCGACCGTGTGGATCGACAGCGGCAAGGGGGATTCCGCCCCGGCGGCCACCTCCGTGGTCCGGGACGTCGTGGACGCGTTCCCGATTCTGCTGACTTATCGATAAACCGATTGGTGGATCTGGTGACAGTTCGAGTCACTCGGCTCTAGTCAGCCGGCTCTAGCTACCCGGGTCCAGTCACCCGGCCCCAGTCACCCGGCGCTGGAGGCGTCCGCCATCGGGTGCTCCCAGCCATCCACCTTGTTCAGGTACATGTTGATCCCGACGATGTTCGACGCATACGACGACAGCTCCTCGAACTTCGTCTGCGTCTCCTCATTAGCCTGCTCCACCGGATACCGCGCCGCGGTCTTCGCCCGCACCATCTCGATCGCGTGGTCCAGATCCAGGCGGCTGGTCCGGGCGTCGCGCACCAACTCCACCCACAGCCGCACCTCCTCTTCGGCCCGGGCCAGCGTGTCGGTGACATCGCGCACCGGGCCGTAGTGGCTGAACAGCAGGCGCGTGGGCCGCAGCGTGCGGAACTTCTCCAGCGAGTTCAGCGCCAGCGGCAGGTCGAAGTCCGGCGGCGGAGTGCCGGGCCGGACGTCCCCGGGCTGGTCAGGGTCATCGGAGGGGATGTACAAGCCGGCGGCGTCGCCGACATACAGGTCACCGGTGACGTTGTCGATCAGGCCGACATGATGCCGCGCGTGCCCGGGGGTGTGGTGCGTCTCCAACCGCCGGCCACCACCGAGGTCGATGTAACCGATGTCCTCCACAGCCCGCACCCGCCGCGCCTCAGTCGGCAACAGCGGCCCGAACACGTCATCCATCAGCGACCCGAACACCCGCCGCGCACTGGACATCAGCCGCTCGGGATCCACCAGATGCCGCGCCCCGGAGGCGTGCACCACGATCTCCGCATTCGGGAACATCGCCGCCAGATCCCCGACCCCGCCGGCATGGTCCAGGTGAATGTGCGTCACCACAATGGTGCGCAGATCCCCCGCCCCCACCCCCAACGCCGCGAGCGCATCCCGCACCACCGGCGCCGACTTGGCAGTCCCGGTCTCGACCAGCGCCGGATGGTCGCCGAGGATCGCATAGCCGGCCGTGATGCCGGCGTGCCCGGACATCAGGGTGTCGATTTCGTGGACGTCGGAGCCGAGGTTTGTCATTGAAGTTCCAGGTACGTCGGGGCAAGTGAGGATGCCAGGGACCGTAGCAGGTCGGGCGCCGAAGTGGTCTGGCGGCGCACGTGGTCCGGCGGCGCACGTGGTCCGTATGGATCTTCAGCTCTCTGTCATGGGCGGCGAGTGTGATCGGTCGGCCGGCGCCTAGAAATACTCGGGGAACTCCCGCGCCAGCGCCTCGCGGATGCGGGCGCGGACCGAGAGCGCCGGGTCCGGGCGCTCGAAGGTCTGGCCGGTCACCCGCTCGAAGAGCGCGATGTACTTGTTGCTGAACTCAATGATGGTGTCGTCCGGGATCGCCGGGATCGGCTCGGTATAGGGGTCGCATTGGCTGGTGATCCAGAGCCGGAGGAACTCCTTGTCCAGGCTGTCCGGCTCCTCGCCGGCCGCGAACCGCTCCTCGTAGGAGTTCGCGACCCAGTAGCGACTGGAGTCGGGGGTGTGGATCTCGTCGGCGACGACCACGGTCCCGTTCTCGTCGAGACCGAACTCGTACTTGGTGTCCACCAGGATCAGGCCCTTCTCCGCCGCGACCTGCTGGCCGCGGGCGAACAGCGCCAGGCTCTTCTGCGCCATCTCGTGCCACTGTTCGGGCGTGACGGGCTGGGTGCTGAGGATCTCGGCCTCGGTGATCGGCATTGTCGTGACCGCCCTGGGCCGGCTTCGTCGTCGGTGTGATGATCGGCTCGGGCAGGGGTTGGTTCTTCTTCATCCCCTCGGGGAAGCGGTGACCGTAGAGCACCCGCTCGCCGCGGGCGTACATCGGCCAGGGGCTGGTGTTGGTGGACCCGGTGAGGTAGGCACGCACCACCATCTCCAGAGGCAACATCTCGAGGTCCTTCACCAGGACCACGTTGGGGTCGGGGTAGGACAGCACGTGGTTGGGGCACACGTCCGCGGTGACGTCGAACCAGTACCGCGCGGTCTGGGTGAGCACCTGGCCCTTGTGCGGCACGGCGGCCAGGACGTGGTCGAACGCGGACTGCCGGTCGGTCGAGACCAGCAGCCGGCGCCGACCGGGCAACGGGTAGGCATCGCGCACCTTGTTGCGATAGAACCCGGGCATGCCCTCGAACTCGGCATCGGTCAAGCAGTGGGCGATCATGCGGGCGTTGTCGGTGGCGTCTGCCATTGGGCTGCCTTCGGGTAAGCGGTCTGTCGGTCCGCCGATCATGCTACTGACGCTTCCGGGTCGCAGTCGGGCTGGGAGTGCTGCTGTGGCTCGCGGTCGCCGGGATGCCATAAGTGTGAGATATGCGCAGGGTGGCGGGGTGGACGCCGCGGGGTGGGCGCGACGGGAGGCGCTGCGCGTATCGATGGCCGGACTGATCGCCGTCCGGCCCGGAGCCGCACCCGGTGGTTCTACCGGCTGCGCGTCCACCGGCCCCCGGCCGCCGCATCGAGCGCGGCCGCCGGCACCCTGAACCGCCCCGGAGCCCTGGTCCGCCCCCAGATGAAGAGCCTCCTGGTTCGGCCGGTGTCTCCAGCCCTGGTTGAACTTCGTTTCCTGACCAGCGGACTCTTCTCGTGTTCGTGGTCTGTGATGATCCACGAATTGAAAAGCTGGCCTTCTCCCGAACAGCATGCCGCCCGATCCGGCGATCGGCTTGCCGGATCGGGCGCCCCGGGAATGTCAGTACGTCGTGGGGATGTACGCGTAGCAGCCGCTGCCACCCGCGTCGTAGTAGTTGATGTAATAGATGTAGTTTCCAGTCTTCGGTCCGACGATGCCGTCGGCCGTGACGCCTTGCTCGCTCTGGAAGTGCTCGATGGCGTGGGTTGTCCCGACGCCGTCGATGCCGTCGACGACCAGCCCTGCGCCGTCGTAGTAGTTCAGCGCTTTCTGCACGCAGGTGACGCCCGCGCCATGCGATCCGTACCTGATGTACGCCGCCGAGGTGGACGCCGAGGCGTCAGCCGCCATCGCGACGCTGCCGGTGGCTGCCAGGCCGGCGGCAGCCGTCATGAGGGCGGCGCGTCGGGTGATCGTCTTGCGTACTGCGTTCATCGCGGTGATCCCTTCGAGTTGTTGGCCCGTCCCGCGTGTCGGACACGCTTGGGTTCGCTCACTGTTCTAGCTGCGGCTCGTTGTCCGGTGTCGACGGCTCTGCACCGGACATCAAAGTCAAGACAATGGGCAGGCGACCGTTAGTGCGTTGTGCGCCGGTGCGATGAGCGTCTATAACCGTTCGTTCGTGCTTATGGCGGCGACCCGGAAGGCGGGGAAACGCGGCGGCGTATGGGCTCCGAACCGCCGGCAGCCGGGCACGTCGGGTTGGCGGCGGTGACGGAGTCGGGCCGGTTGCTGGTCCGCCCGATGAGCGTCGAAGAGCTTCGGCAGCGCATCTCCCGGCCGGGGGCGCAGCCGCGTCGTGGTGGGCTGCCGGTCTCGGGCCACCGATAATCAGTGCTCTGACATGGTTGGTTGCCACGCCTTCGGCGGATTGCTTAGGGTGGTCGATCAGACACGGAGGGGGGCGGATCGGTGTCCAGATCGGAGCAGCCCCTGGAGGGGGACGACTCGCTGACCGCGTTCGCGGCGGATCTGCGAACCCTGCGGGCGAAGGCGGGCTCGCCGCCGTACCGGCGGCTGGCGCGGCTCGCGCACTACTCCTCAACCACCCTGGCGGATGCGGCGGGAGGCAAGCGGCTGCCGAGCCTGGCGGTGACGTTGGCGTACGTGCGAGCTTGCGGCGCGGAAGCAGAGCAGTGGGAGGCGCGCTGGCATGAGCTTGCCGCAGAACTGGCAGGCGAGCGGCGCCGCGCCGACCCCGAGCCCGGCCCGCAGGAAGATGACCAGTGCCCGTATGCGGGCCTGTCAGCGTTCGAAGCGCGGGATGCGCGGTGGTTCTTCGGTCGGGAGCGGCTGACCGACGAGCTGGTCGCTCGCGTGCGTTCCCGCAGGTTCACCGCGCTGTTCGGGGCGTCGGGGTCGGGCAAGTCCTCGCTGCTGCGCGCCGGGCTGCTGCCTCGGGTGAATGCCGACGCGAATAGTGCGACCGACAGCGCGGGCGGGCAGGGCCAGCCAGCGCTTTTGTTCACCCCCGGCCCGCATCCGCTGGATGAGTGCGCCGCGCGGCTGGCGGTGCTGGCCGGCAGCTCGGCGTCGGGGCTGCACCGGCAGTTGCGCGACGACTCGCGCGCGCTGCACCTGGCCGCGCTGCAGACGCTGCTCGACGCTCCGGCGGACATGGATCTGCTGGTGGTGGTGGACCAGTTCGAGGAGGTCTTCACACTGTGCGCCGAGGACGAGCGCGAGCAGTTCCTGAAACTGCTGCTGACCGCTGCGGTGGAGCCGAACAGCCGTACGCGTGTGGTGGTCGGGGTGCGTGCGGATTTCTACCCGCGTTGCGCGCAGTATCCGGATCTGGTCGAGGCGCTGCGCGACGCGCAGGTGTTGGTCGGGCCGATGAGTACCGAGGAGTTGCGCCGGGCAATCAGCGGTCCGGCGGCGGTGGTGGACTGCGTGGTGGAGGGCGCGCTGCTGGCGCGGATCGTCGCGGACGCCGCAGGGCAGCCCAGCGCGCTGCCGCTGATCTCGCACGCGCTGCAGGAGACCTGGCGCCGCCGGCGCGGCAACACCCTGACCGTGGCCGGGTACGAGGCGGCCGGGGCGATCCACTACGCGCTCTCGCGCACCGCCGAGGCGACCTACCAGGAGCTGGCCGAAGACCAGCAGCGCGTGGCGCGCGGGATCCTGCTGCGCCTGGTCGCCCTGGGCGAGGGCACCGAGGACACCAAACGTCCGGCCCTGCGCCGCGAGTTCGATGCCGGCGAAACCGGCCCGGTACTCGACGCTCTGGCCCGCGCCCGGCTGATCGCCTTGGACGCGGACACGGTGGAGCTGACCCACGAGGCGCTGCTCAGCGCTTGGCCGCGGCTGCGCCGCTGGATCGACGAGGACCGCGCCGGGCTGCTGATCCACCAGCAGCTCACCGACGCCGCTATCGCGTGGGAGCGTGAGGCCCAGGACACGGCCCATCTGTATCGCGGCAGTCGGCTGGCCGCCGCGACGGAATGGGCGGCGCGCCACCACGTCGTGCCGCCCGGCGAGCGAGTCCGACAGTTTCTCGCGGCGTCGCTGCGGCACGCCCGCCGCGGAGCCCGTATCCGGCGGACGGCACTCGCGGCCCTGGGCGCGCTCGCGCTCGCCGCGTCCTTCCTCGCCGTCGTCGCCTTCCAGCAGCGGGCTACCGCCCAGCGCGAGCGCGATCAGGCGATCGCCAGCCAACTGCTGAACGAGGCCGAGCAGCTGCGGGGCACCGATCCGTCGCTCGCCGCGCAGATGATGCTCGCGTCCTACCGTGTGCAGGCGACTTCGAACGCGTACACCGACCTGCTCAGCACTGAGAACATCCCGCTCTCCCACACGCTCACAGGCCATGCGGGCGCTGTGTACGGCGCCGCGTTCGCTTCAGACGGGCGCACGCTCGCTACGTGCGGCAAGGACGGCACGGTGCGGTTGTGGAACGTGACCGATTCCGCCAACCCGCGCCCGTGGGGGCCGCCGGTCGACATCCATGACGGCGGTGTCCTCGCGGTAGCGTTCAGCCCGGGCGGTCGTACGCTGGCCACGGCGGACGGCGACGGCGCCATGCAGCTGTGGAACGTCACTGACCCCGCCACACCCAGACTCTGGGGTGCTGCGTTGCGCGGACCGTCAAGCCACGGGCCCTCAGTCTCGGTCTCGTTCAGCACGGACGGCAGCAGGCTCGCCGGCGCGAGCCAGGACGGCACCCTGCAGTTGTGGAACGTCACCGACCCGGCGAGGCCCACGCCCCTGGGACAGCCGTTCGCCAACGGCGCAGCCGTGTCGTCGGCCACGCTCAGCCCCGACGGCCGGACGCTCGCCGTCGCCGATGCCGACGGCACAGTGCGGCTGTGGAACGTCACCGACCCCGCACGCCCGGTCCTGTGGGCCGCGCCGATACCCGGCCCGGCCACCCACTCGATCGCGGGCCAGGTCAACACGGCCTACGCTGTCGCATTCAGTCCGGACGGCCGGACGCTCGCCACCGGGTACTACGATTCCACGGTGCGGCTGTGGGACGTCACCGACCCCGCGCGGCCAGCGCCACGGGGCCCGCCGCTGGTCGGCCAAACCAACATCGTCCTGTCGATGGCGTTCAGCCCTGACGGCCGCGTACTCGCCAGCGGTGGCTACGACCACACGGTGTGGCTGTGGAACGTCACTGACCTCGCGCATCCCGTCGCCCTGGGGCAGCCGCTCCTCGGCCACAGCAGCATTGTGAACCAGGTGGCGTTCAGCCCAAACGGACATCTACTGGCCACTGCCGCCGACGACGGCACGACACGGCTGTGGAGCCTGCCGAAAACGCGCCTGGTGGCCCACAGCAGCGACGTCAACGGTGTGGCGTTCAGCCCCGATGGGCGGACGCTGGCCAGCGTCAGCAGCGACGGTACGGCGCGACTATGGAATCTCGCCGACCCCGCAGACCCGGTTCCCTGGGGCCCCCCGCTGACCGGCCACACCAGCTCGATCGTGCGCGTGGCGTTCAGCCGCGACGGCCGTACGCTGGCCACCGCGGCCCGCGACAACACCGTGCGCCTGTGGAATGTGACCGACCCCGCGCGCGCGACCGCGCTGAACCCGCCGCTGACCGGCCCCACCGGCTACATGCTCACGGTCGCGTTCAGCCCAGACGGCCGGACGCTCGCCGGCTCGGGCGCGGACTACTCGATACGGCTGTGGGACGCCACCGACCCCGCGCACCCGCGCGCGCTCGCACCACCGCTGGCAGGCCACCACAACTACGTGTTCTGGCTGACATTCAACCCCCGCGGGACAGTGCTGGCCAGCGGGGGAGCAGACGACACGCTGCGGCTGTGGAACCTCGCCGACCCGGCGCACCCGGCCGCGTGGGGAAACGGGGCGGTCGCCGGTACCGACGGCATCCTGGCCGGTGTCTTCACGCACGACGGGAGCGTCCTGATCACCGGCGAGGTGGACCACTCGATCCGGTTCTGGCACGTGGCGGACCCGCGGCATCCCACCATGTTCGGCCAGGTGCTGACCGGACACACCAGCTACGTCTACTGGGTCGGCCTCAGCCCCGACGGCAGGACCCTGATCAGCACGAGCGATGACGGCACGATCCGCCTGTGGAACGTGACCGATCTGGCACACCCCACCGCGATAGGCGGCCCGGTGGCCGACCACACCGGTCCCATCGACAATGCGGCACTCAGCCCCGACGGCCGGATACTCGCCACCGCCAGCGACGACCGGACCGTCCATCTGACCGACCTGGACGTCACTTACGCGATCGACCGCGTGTGCGCCGCCACGGGAGACGCGCTCACCCCGGCGGTGTGGGCGCGGTACCTCCCGACGGTCGCCTACGCCCGGCCGTGCCCCTGACCAGCCGCCCACGATCCGTCTCCCAGTCGTCGGGCTGTATAGGTCGGCGGCTATCAGGGGGACTTATCCGGGCCGCCGCCGAAACCGCATGCGGAAACCCGACCCCAAGCACCACCGCGGCACCCGCCGACACCACCACGAACCCGGCAGCCGACAACAGCGCCTGCCGATAGCCGTGCTGCAGCAGCGGCGTCACGACGAGTGGGCCGAGGATCTGCCCGACCGAGTAGCCGGCGGTCAGCAGGGCGACCGAGCGCGGGAACCGCAGATGGGTGCCGGTGCCTAGGGCCAGTGTGCTGACCCCGATGAAGGTGGCTCCGAACAGGATGGCCGAGATCATCGCCGGTGCGATGCCGCCGACCAGTGCCGGGAGGGCTATGCCGACCGCCTGGATGAGCAGCGCCGTGACCAGCAGTGCGGGTCGCGATCGGTGCCGGGCCAGTGCGGCCCACACCGCGGACGACGGCACCGCCGCCAGCCCGACCAGCACCCACGCGCCGCTGCCGACCCAGGCCGGCGAGCCCTGCTCGATCGCGGCGACCAGGAAGGTGCCGGCGACGATGTAGCCGATGCCCTCGAAGGTGTAGGAGATGAACAGTGCGGTGAACCATCGGTGGGTGCTGATCCGCTCGTGGCGGGGCTCGGCTGCCGTCGCGGCGGTCTCCGGCCGCAGGTTCCACGCCACAACGCTGAGCAGCGCGGCCAGTCCGGCGGCGGCCCACCAGTCGGCCTGCCAGCCGGCGAAGGCGCGGATGGCGAGGATGAGCAGCCCCGACAACGCGATGCCGCCGCCGACCCCGCCGAACGCCCAGCCGGTCAGGTGCGCCGGGTGGCCGCGCAGGTGGCTGGTCAGTGAGCTGACGGCGACGACGAAGACCAGCGCGCTCGCGATCCCGGCGGCCAGGCGGAAGACGAGCCACGCGGTGACGGTGTGCGTCACGGGCATCGCGGCCAGGCTCACGACGAGCACGGCCAGGGAGATCCGCAGCACCGAGCGGGACCGGATCAGCGACGGCCGCACGATCCCGGTGACGGCGCCGATGAGGTAGCCGACGTAGTTCGCGGTCGCCAGGTTCGCGCCGGACGCGGCGGACAGGCCCGCTTGGGCGTGCATCGCGGGCAGGATCGGGGTGAACACGAACCGGCCCACTCCCATCCCGGCGGCGAGCGCCGCGGCGGTCTGCGCGACGTGGTTCCAGGGCCGGGGCGGCGGCGTGCTCGGCCTGAGTGCGTGCTCAGCCGCTTGGTCGGCTGCGAGGTGCGCCGGCGGGATCGGTGCCGGTGCCGGTGCCGGTATCGAGGCTGGTGTCGGTGTCGGTGTCGGTGTCGGTGTGGGTGCGGGTGGTGCCGGTGTCGAGGCCGTCGGCAGGACCATGCTGGGCATCCCGTCGCGCGACCCGCTCAGCTCGACATCGGTCACCGCGTACCCGCCTGGCCACCGCTCGCTCGGTCACCGCTCGCCTGGCCGCCACCAGCACCACCCCGCCCCGGATCGTTAGGGTGCGGCTCCAACGGCGTGACCTCAGCAGTCATCCATTCGTGCAGGGCCAGCGTGCCGAGCACCTTCTCCCTCAATTCGGCCTCATCCTCGGCGCACCAGATGCCGACGCTGCGCCGCTCGCCGACCGGCCGCCACAGCCGGTACAGGTGGCCGCTCGCGGCCAGCTCGCGGGCCCGGACGGCTTCGGCCGCGCGCCGCTTGTCGACCTCGTCCTGGCTGGTGCCCTCGGGGATGGCGGTCGTGATCTCGACCAGGAACTCACGCATCGTCGTGCTCCGCTCTCCAGCGGGCGTATCCGGTGCCGAGCCGGAGACGCCGGTCGGTCAGTCGATTCTTCGGTCCTTCGATTCTTCGATCCTTGGCGATCTCATCGTCGCCCCGGCCGTCCGGTGCCGCCACGACCGGCTTTCTCCCCGCTGGTAGGCACAGCCTCCTACGGGAGGTCGGTGCTCGCGGTCCGGCCCCTCAGTAAGGTGGCCGGATGGACCGCTATGTACTGGACCGCTATGTACTGGACCTCCTGGAAATCGACCGGACCCAGGTCGCGGCCGCCGGGGGCAAAGGCGCCGCGTTGGGGGAGCTGTCCCGGATCGGCGGGGTCAGCGTGCCGGCCGGGTTCTGTGTGACCACGGATACGTTTCAGCGGGTGCTGGCCACCGTGTCAGGGATCGATGATCGCCTCGACCGGCTGGCGCGGCTGCGGCCCGACGACCGCGGGGCGATCTCCGGGCTGAGCGCGGAGGTTCGCCGATCCATCGAGGCGACTCCGATCCCCGACGATCTGGCGGCGGCGATCACCGGCGCGCTGGCCGGGCATGGTGATCCGGCCGCCGCCTACGCCGTCCGGTCGAGCGCGACGGCGGAGGACTTGCCGACCGCGTCCTTCGCCGGTCAGCAGGACAGCTATCTGGACGTCGTGGGGCCGGCGGCGGTGCTGGAGCACATCAGCCGGTGCTGGGCGTCGCTGTTCACCGAGCGGGCCGTCATCTACCGCCTGCGGAACGGCTTCGACCACCGCAAGGTCCGCATGGCTGTCGTCGTGCAGCGGATGGTCTTCCCGGAGGCCGCCGGCGTCCTGTTCACGGCCGATCCCGTGACGTCCAACCGGAGGATCGCCTCGGTGGAGGCGGTCTTCGGGCTCGGCGAAGCACTGGTGTCCGGTCAGGTGAACCCGGACGTCTACGGGGTGCGCGACGGCGAGGTCGTGGCCAGGACGATCACGCACCGCGACCCGGAGGGCCGGGAGCGGCCGACGCTGACCGATGCGCAGGCGGTGCGGCTGGACGCCCTGGGACGACGGATCGAGGCCCACTTCGGCCGTCCCCAGGACATCGAGTGGTGCCTGGTCGACGACGGCTTCCAGATCGTCCAGAGCCGGCCGATCACGACCCTGTTCCCCGTCCCCGACGTCGGCGACGAAGAGAACCACGTCTACGTGTCCGTCGGCCATCCGCAGATGATGACCGATCCGATGAAGCCGCTGGGGCTCTCACTGTGGCGGCTGACGACGCGCCGCCCGATGCTGGAGGCCGCGGGGCGGCTGTGGGTCGACGTCACCCGGGAGCTGTCGTCGCCGGCGAAGGGCCCCAGGCTCGTGAAGGTCATGGGGCAGGGGGATCCGCTGACCGGGGACGCGTTGCAGAGCGTTCTCGATCGCGGCGACTTCATCACGGTGGTCCCCGACGAGCCACCGGCCGCAGATCCTGCGGCCCCGGCCCCGGCCACGGCACAGGGAGCACAGGGAGCACAAGGAGCGCAGGCAGCCAGCCGCCCCGAGCCACTCGACACCGACCCGGCCATCGTCGCCGAACTCATCGACCAGACCCAAGCATCCATCGCGGTCCTGAAACACGAGATCCGGACGAAGACCGGATCAGACCTCGTCGACTTCATCCTGTCGGACATCAAGGAGCTGCAACGCATCCTGTTCGACCCGCGCAGCACCGAAGTCCTGATGTCGGCGATGGCCGCCACTTCGTGGCTCAACGAGCACGTTCAGTCCTGGCTGGCCGAGACGAACGTAGCCGACACCCTCACCCTGTCCGCACCCGGCAACATCACATCGGAGATGGGCCTGGCGCTGCTCGACGTCGCGGACGTGATCCGTTCGTACCCAGAGGTCGTGGGCTTCCTGGCGAAGACCGAGGACGAGAACTTTCTGGACGGCCTGCTGACGCTCTCCAGCGCCGGTGGCTGCGAAGCACGCGACGCGATCCGGGGCTTCCTCGACAAGTACGGGATGCGCTGCGCCGGCGAGATCGACATCACCAGGCCGCGCTGGAGCGAGCAGCCGACCGCGCTCATCCCGACGATCCTCGGCAACGTCAAGAACTTCGGGCCGGGCGCCGGTGCGGAGCGGTTCGAGCGTGGGCGGCAGGAGGCGGCCGCGAAGGAGCGGGAGGTGCTGGAGCGGCTGCGCGCCTTGCCTGACGGGGAGCAGAAGGCTGATGAGACCAAGGCGATGATCGATCGGGTCCGCACGTTCATCGGCTATCGGGAGTACCCGAAGTACGGGATGATCAGCCGATACTTCGTCTACAAGCAGGCGCTGCTGGAAGAAGCCCAGCGCCTGGTGGACGCCGGTGCGATCGGTGAGAGGGAAGACATCTTCCACCTCACCTTCCAGGAACTCGCCGACGTCGTGCGCACGCAACGCGGCGATGACCCCCTCATCCGCCGGCGCAAAGAGGAGTTCACCTCCTACCAAGCGCTGACCCCGCCGCGGGTCCTCACCTCGGACGGCGAGACGATCGCCGGATCCTACCGACGCAACGGGCTGCCGCCCGGCGCGCTGGTCGGCCTTCCGGTGTCGGCCGGGACCGTCGAGGGACGCGCCCGGGTCGTCCTGGACATGGCGCAGGCCGATCTGGAAGCCGGCGACATCCTGGTCACCACCTTCACGGATCCCAGTTGGACGCCGCTGTTCGTCTCGATCAAGGGGCTGGTGACGGAGGTCGGGGGCCTGATGACGCATGGGGCGGTCGTGGCGCGGGAGTACGGCCTGCCCGCGGTGGTGGGCGTGGAACGCGCTACGCAGCTGATCCGGGAGGGGCAGTTGATCCGCGTGCACGGCACCGAGGGGTTCGTCGAAGTGCTCGACGAACCGTGACATCGTGACGTCGTGACATCGTGACGCCGAATGCGTGAGACTCGGCTGTCGCGATCGTTGTAGGGCATGCTTCAGTCAGGGCGGCGGCGTGTCGTCGGCACGCGTTCGGCGCGTACTCGGCACCCACGACGCCGCCCGGGCAAGGGCAGGCGACCCACGAAGGAGTGTTATGCAGCAGGTGAAGGCGGTCATCGCGCGGACCGAGGGCGCGCCGGTCGAGATCGTGACGATCAACGTGCCGGATCCGGGTCCGGGCGAGGCCGTGGTGAAGGTGCAGGCCTGCGGCGTGTGCCACACCGACCTGCACTACCGGGAGGGCGGGATCAACGACGAGTTCCCGTTCCTGCTGGGGCACGAGGCCTCGGGCGTCGTCGAGGCGGTCGGCCCCGGCGTCACCGAGGTGGCGCCCGGTGACTTCGTCATCCTGAACTGGCGCGCGGTGTGCGGCCAGTGCCGTGCCTGCCGGCGCGGGGAGCCCTGGTACTGCTTCGCCACGCACAACGCCACGCAGAAGATGACGCTGGAGGACGGCACCGAGCTGACCCCGGCGCTGGGCATCGGCGCGTTCGCCGAGAAGACGCTGGTGGCCGCGGGGCAGTGCACGAAGGTCGACCCCAGCGCGCGGCCGGCCGCGGTCGGGCTGCTCGGCTGCGGGGTGATGGCGGGCATCGGCGCGGCCGTCAACACCGGCGGCGTCACCCGCGGCAAGTCGGTCGCGGTGATCGGCTGCGGCGGCGTGGGCGTGGCCGCCGTCGCCGGCTCGGCGCTGGCCGGCGCGGACCCGATCATCGCCGTGGACGTCGACGCCAAGAAGCTCGCGACCGCCACCCGGCTGGGCGCCACCCACACCGTCGACTCCTCGGCCACCGACCCGGTCGCCGCCATCCAGGAGCTGACCGGCGGCTTCGGCGCGGACGTGGTGATCGAGGCCGTCGGCCGCCCCGAGACCTGGAAGCAGGCCTTCTACGCCCGCGACCTGGCCGGCACCGTGGTCCTGGTCGGCGTCCCCACCCCGCAGATGCGCATCCCCGACCTGCCGCTGATCGACGTCTTCGGCCGCGGCGGCGCCCTGAAGTCCAGCTGGTACGGCGACTGCCTGCCCAGCCGCGACTTCCCGGTCCTCGTCGACCTCTACCAGCGCGGCAAGCTCGACCTCGACGCGTTCGTGAGCGAGGAGATCGCGTTGACCGACATCGAGGCGGCGTTCGAGCGGATGCGGCGCGGCGAGGTGCTGCGGTCGGTGGTGATCCTCTGATGGGGGCGGCGATGGGGGCGGCGATGGGCGCGGAGGCGCGCGTCGACCACGGTGTGACGTCCGGGACGTTCACCCTCGACGGCGAGACGTTCGAGGTCGAGAACAACGTGTGGGTGGTCGGCGATGAGCACGAGTGCGTGGTCATCGACGCCCCGCACTCGGTGGACGGGATCCTGGCGGTAGTGGGCGAGCGGCTGGTCAAGGCGATCGTGTGCACGCACGCGCATGATGACCATGTCCGCGTGGCGCCGGAGCTGCGGGAGCGGATCGGCGCGCCGATTCTGCTGCACCCAGCGGATCGCCCGCTGTGGGAGCTCGTGCACGGCGGGCCCGAGGACGCGGAGGCGACGCTGTGGGATGTCGACCTGAGCGACGAGCAGACGTTCGCGGTCGGTGGCGTCACGTTGCGGGTGCTGCACACGCCTGGGCACGCGCCTGGCGGTGTTTGTCTGTACGCACCTGAACTCGGCTGTGTCTTTACCGGCGACACCCTGTTCCACGGCGGTCCCGGGGCGACAGGGCGTTCTTATAGCGACCGTCCGACGCTTGAGGCGTCGATCAAGGCCAAGCTGTTCGTACTGCCTGACGAGACGGTCGTTCACACCGGGCACGGTGAGGACACGACTATCGGGGCTGAGCGCGGGCGCGGGCTCTAGGCGCGGGCTTTAAGAACGGGCGCTAAGCATCGGCTCTAAGCCCCGCCTCACCACTCGCTCCTACTTCCCAGCCTTGGACAGCGCCTGCTGATCAGCCAGCGCGATAGCCAGCTCCCCGGCCGCATTGGGGTGCAGCGGCGCGCGGTCCTTCGGCCCCTGCACGAACGGCTCCGCGCTGCACAGCGCGTGGCCCGCGAACGATGGCCGCACCGACGTGAAGCCTGCCGCGTCAGCGCCCTGCTTCAGCGCGTTGTTCAGCTGGTCCAGCCGGCCTTGCAGGGCCGTCGCCTTGGAGCCGTCCACGTCCTCGGCCGCCAGGCAGGATGTGTCCGGGCCGAAGGGGTCGTAGTACTGGTTGACGATCACCATCGGGTGGTTGGGCAGGGCCGCGAGCTGTGTCAGCAGCTCCCGGTAGTCCAGGACGAACGCGGCGGTCTGTTGCTGGAAGTAGGCGTCGGTGGCGCGGTCGTCGCAGTCGGGGCTGGCGGCGCAGAACCGGGTCAGGTCGGCCCAGTGCAGGTCGTCGGCGCCGATGCTGACGATCACCACGCGGGCATCGGGGGCGCGCTGGAGCTGGGCGATCTGGGGCGGGGCGGACAGGGGGCCCGCGGGCTGGGCGTCGAGCAGGCCGGTGCGGACGGTCGCGCCTGAGCAAGCGAGGTTCAGGACGTTCCAGTTGTTCACCTCGGCCAGCTGTTCGGCGAAGGCGTCGGCGCTGCGGCCGCAGGCCTTGTCGAGGGGGTCGGCGTCGGTCACCGGGCGGTTGCCGATGCCGGCCGCGGTGGAGTCGCCCATGACGACGGCCTGGATCGTGCCCAGCGTCGGGCCGTCGGCCGGGGACACGGGGGAGCCGGAGCTGCGGCCGACGAGGTCGGACAAGGAGTGCACCTGGCGCAGGGCCGCGGGGGTGCCGGAGGCGAGCAGGCCGAAGCCGATGAGGTTGACGGCGGTCATCGTCACGGCGCCGCTGAGCAGCACGGCCGTGGTGCGGCGGAGCGAGTAGCGGCGTACGCCGGTGACGGCGGCCAGGACCACGATGACGATGCCCGCCGACACCGCGCCCTCCCACAGCGCGTAGCGCAGCCAGCCCTCGGAGAGCTGGCGGCCCAGCAGCCCCACGCTGTTGTGGTCGCCGGAGCCGAGGAGCTGTTCCAGTTCGGCGTTGGCGGTGATGTGGGTGAGCCGCAGTCGGGGGCGAACCGGCCCGGGAAAGTGCGGCTGGGTGGAGATGGTCTGGCCGAACAGATCCATCTCGCCCGGACCGGAGAAGCCCAGCCCCGGGGAGGCGGCCCCGACCTCGACGGTCTGTCCGGCGCCGGTCACCGACTGCAGCGGGGTGATCCGCACCGCCATCCACAACGCCGCGAGCAGCAGGAACAGCGCCGCGAACGGAACCAGAGCACGCAACGCCCATCGGCGCCACACGGTGGGCGTCGAGTGCGAATCGGCTGACGTCGCGTTCCGGACGAGGGACATAGCAGAGGCATACCCTTGTATTTGCGGCTGTCACGGGGGGTGCTCCGAGTCGAAGACCACACCGGTCGCCGCTTGGTGGCGGCGACATGAAGGTTCAACGTTACCGAGCCGCCACCATTCCATAGGCAGCCAAACGTTTTCGGTCGCTGGCGGCCTTTTCGACTGACTTCGTGGTGGTCGGATCTTTTTGCGGGGGGTGGAGTTTGTGGGTCGGGTTGCGGTTAGTCTATGGGTTTCAAGGCTTTTTACGGCCTTCGGTTATAGGTGTGCCGGTTCGGGGTTCGGGGTGGTGGGTGTGTTTGTCGGCTGCCGGTTTTCGCGTTCACAATCCCGCCGCACCTCAGGCCTCTTTAACTCC
>NZ_JAAFYZ010000189.1 GCF_018274385.1 Catenulispora pinistramenti
GGTGCCACGCGGGAGGGGATGTGGAGGAATCGCGGGGCGGCTGCGGAGAGCGCGTTCGCCCTGCCTGTCGCGCTCGCGCTCCGCGTGGGTTGCGGCGCGGCGCGGCCCGTGGTCTCCACACCGGCCCACGCGGCCACCGCGATCGCCGCGGCAAGCGTGACGACCCTGGTCAGTGGGCTCATGACCGGATTTCTGTCCCGCTCGCGGGCCCGGCATGCCGAGGTTCGCTCCGATGGCCTACAACGGGACGGGCCTCCTAGAGTGTCACCGTGCACATCGACCTGGACCCGCCGAACGGCATCACCGGCTTCCCCTTCGGCATGCCCGCCGAGGAGGTCAAGGCGGCGGCCGCGGCGCTCGGGCGGGTCCGGGTCATCGATGAGGGGCCGCCGCGCGGGTGGGCGTTCATGAAGGTCGACACCGTGTTGGCGCAGTTCGCGATCACGTTTCACCTCGAGGACGGCAAGACCCTGACGTCGGTGGAGATCTGGCGGCCGTTCGCCGGTCCGGAGGAGATCTCCGTGACCTGGCGGGGCATCGACGTGTTCCGGACCCCGGCAGCCGAGGTGCTGGCGCGGATCGAGGCGGCGGGCTATCGGATCGAGGACCGCGAGTACTTCCACCCGCAGGTCAGGGACCTGACGCTGGGCTTCTCGCGGAACTCGCGCGACGACATCCCGCTCGACGGCGATGAGGACGACGAGGACGCGATGCCGATGTACTTCTCGGCGGTCCTCGCCGCGCCTGCTGAGTACTACGACTGATTGTCGTATCCGCTTGTCGCATCCACACATCACTTGCGTCAGCCGCAGCCGGCTCTTTCACCAGGCGGCCCGCCGACCGTTGGCGCGCTCACCGAAGTCGACCCCGTCGGCCGCCCCGGCGCCGCTGTCGGCCGCCCCGGCGCCGCTGTTGGCCAGCTTCCGCAACTCGCCGAGGGCCGCACGCTCAGCGGTGCGAACGCTGCTCTGCGCCGCCGCGTACACACCGTTGATCAGCGCGAAATCACCACACCGGCCCCGGCTGCACGGATTCTCGGTGGCGGGTCGTACACGCTGCGGCCGCGCACGGCGCCCCTCGGCCTCGGCCAGCTCCACCTCGGCGGCGGAGTAGCGCAGGTCATAAAGCGCACGCGTAACAACAGAAACACTGGACTCGTCGTCAGCCTGAGCAGGCCACAGCGATCCGTGCCGAATGGAACGGGACACTCTTCCTCGCAGGGCAGGGCCGCCGGACCACCCGGCGTGCCCGACCTCTACCAGTCGGCGCCCGTGGACCTGCCAAGAAGTCGGTTACGCATACCCACCATTATGCCAGGGACTCCAGGTATGCCAGGGACTCCAGGTGCTCGGCCGCCGCAGCCGCTCCCCCCGCTCCACGGAATGACTCCCCGACCCGGCGGGCCGCGGCGGCGAACGCCGGCTCGGTCAGGACCTGGTCCAGGGCCGTGCCGATCTGGGTCGGACGCGCGTGGGCGAAGCGGATGCGGACACCCGCTCCGGCCGCCGTGACCTGCTGCGCGACTACCGGCTGATCGTCCCGGATCGGGGCGACGACCAGCGGGACCCCGTGATACAGCGCCTCGCACACGGTGTTCTGGCCCGCGTGGCAGATGGCGGCGTCGGCGCGCTGGAGTAGGTCTAGCTGCGGGACGTGCGGAACGGCCAGGACGTTGTCCGCCGGCGCCACGGCTGCTGTCGGATCCGCGACGACGCCGAACAGGTGCGGCCGGTCGGCGATCGCTTCGGCGCACGCTTGGAGGAACGACGCGCTGGCGTCCGAGTTCGCCGTCCCGACACTCGCGAAGACCAGCGGGCGGTCGTCGGGGAGCCGGTGCCAGGGGAACGCCGGGTCCGTCGGACGCTCGGCGATGGACGGGCCGACGTAGCGCAGCGTCTCGCGCAGGGCCGCGACCTCGCCGGACAGAGCGGCGGTGCTGTAGGCCAGGACGAGGTGCGGGGAAAAGCGCAGGTCACCGTACGTACACTGATAGCGCGGCGAGGCAGCCGTGGTCGCCAGACCATTGCGCACCTCCAGCTCAAGCAACAACTGCCGCACCCACGCATCGACCTTGGGCATCGCCGCGAGCGGGTTCCCCAGCTCCGCGGCCGTCGTCGCAGAGGTCGCCCACGGCACACCACACCGCATCGCCACCACCGCACCAGCCACAGCCTGCTGATCCACGAGCATGACATCCGGCGCGAACGCCTCAACCGCAGCCGCCACGCCGGGCACCATCGCCTCCGCGAGCGGAATGAGGAACGTCTCCCACAGAAACTTCAGCGCCGCCGGCCCCCGCAACCCCGCCGCCCGCACGACAGGCGCACCCGGCACCGCACAGTCCAGCACCTCGGCACCAGGCCCGGCGAGACTACCGACCAACTCGGGATTCCCGACCCACGCAACTTGGTGGCCGCGCGCAACCAGAGCGGCTGCGACGCCGACGGTGGGGTTGATGTGGCCGACCAGGGGCGGGACGACGATCAGGAACCGGCGCGGGCGCACAACCTCGCTCGCGCCAAACTCAGCCTGGCCTGCCACCCTCGTGCCGGAACCCGCCAGGTCAGCCACGCCCGCGCCGGAATCGGCCACGATCATGCCGCCGGGCTTTGCTTGATTCGCCGCCCTCACGCCGAACCCCGCTCGGCGAGCCGGTGCTCCGCCAGCCATCCGAGGATCAGGTCCAGTACTCGCGCCGGTGCCTCGACCAGCACTGAGTGCTCCAGGCCCGGCAGGATGACCGGTTCGTAGCGGGGCATCAGGGTGCGCAGGTGTTCTGCTTGGTCCGCGAGGTCGCTCTTGGAGCCGTAGAGGGCGAGGGTCGGGCAGGCGATTTCGGCGATCTGTGGGGCCGACAGGATTGTGCTTGTCGGTAGGTCGCGCTCCAGGGTGGTGGCTGCTAGGAGGCGGGCGGCGCGCTTGGAGCGGCGGGCCAGGTCGCGGCCGTAGCGGGCGGTTATCCAGGCTGTTGCTTCGAAGGTGCCCAGTTGGGTCGCGGCTTTGTGGAGGTTGGCGGCCATCTTCGTGGACCAGGGGGCGGTGGCCGGTTCGGACTCGATGGCGACGATGCCGGTGACGCGGTGGGGGTGGCGTGCGGCGAGGCCGTAGACGATGGTGCCGCCGAAGGAGTTGCCGAGGAAGTGGGCCTCGCCGACGTCCAGGGTGTCGAGGAGGGCGGCCAGGTCGTCTACGAAGTCGTCGAGGCGGTAGGCGGATGGCGGCTGCTCGGTCTTGCCGTGGCCGCGCAGGTCGTAGAGGACCACGCGGAAGCCGGCGGCGCGCAGCGCCTGGGCGACGGTGAAGTAGTAGCTCGCGAGGCTGTCGATCAGGATGCCGTGGACGCACACGATGGTCGGCGGGTTCGGTGCGGCATCGCGCGGGAGCAGCACCTCGTAGTTCTGACGGATCCCGTTGGCGCTGGTGGCGGGCATCGCGATCAGCTCGATTCGGAACTAGTGACGGGGGTGAAGGGGGCGGCGGAGGTAGCTGAGTTAGCGGAAGTAGCTGAGTTAACAGAGTTAGCGGAAGTAGCGGGGGTGGCAGAGGCATCGGCGGCGAGGGACACAGTCACATGCTCCACAAGCTGCCCGACCGTGAGTTCGATGATCTCGTCCAGCCCGAGATCGGCGATGAACTCGGCCAGGTTGACGCGCTCCCCATACCGCTCCGCGAGCATCCCGGCGAGCGTGACCAGATCCACGCTCTCCAGCTCCAGATCGTCGTGGAACCGGCTGTCCCGGTCGATGTCGATGTCGTCGATCCCGTACTCGTCCAGAATCGAGCCGAGCATGGCGGCGACTTCCGCGAGCACCGTGGTCGTCGTCTCAGCGGTCACGTGTCTGTCTCCTGATGGTTGTCGGTGTCCGGTCCCTCGGTCCAAGCGACCACGTACTGTCGTGCGGGTAGGTCATCCGGATTGGCGAGCTGTTCCAGGCGCACGCGGAAATGGCGGCCCACTCCAGCGCCACCGCCGCGAACCTCGACCACGGCGCCGGAAGCGGTGGCCCCCACGACGCCGAAGTGCCGCGGGTTGCCCGCCAGGCCGGTACCCAGCGCCTTCGCGACCGCCTCCTTCGCGGTCCAGAACCGGGCGAACCACAGATCCTCGCCCTCCCCGCCCAAGTCGACGAGCCCTCGCAGCCGGGTGAGTTCGTCCTCTGACAGCGCGAAGGCGAGCGTCGCAGCGTCGCGCGCGGCGACCACCTCGACATCGATCCCGATCTGCGGCCGACGATCCCCGGCGGTGGGACGCACGATCGCGACGCCGACGTCCCCGGCATGCGCGATCGACACCGCGAACGGCGGCAGCGCCCGGCCATGCGTGCCCGAGACGAGAGGCCGTCCGGCCTCGTCGTTGCCCACCGTGATCTCGGCGGGGAAGAGTTTCCGCCGACCGTCCTCGTCCCAGATCGCCTGCCGGACCGCGTCCTTGACCGCGATGCGTCCCAGCAGCCACTGCCGCCGGCCACGCGGCGGGCGCGCCTCGAACAGGTCACGCTCGGCGGCACCGAGATAGCTGCGCATCCGCAGCTGCCGCGACGCCGGGTCGGTCCAGCGGTCGAAGACCGCGAACCAACCGCCGGGACGCCGGCGGGCCAGCAACGCACCGCCCGGATCACGCTCGACGGCTTTGGTGTCCGGATGGCTCCCGAACCGCCGATCGGTCCAGCCGGAGATCTCGGCCCAGACCCGACCGGCGCTGACCAGCTGAGCGTCGGCGACCACAACCGTGTCCTCGACGCTCCGGATCCGGATATGGCAGGCCACTGACTCACGCGGCGTCGGACCATGGAATACGATGCGCTTCATCCCCATCGGGAACACGACGGTCCGATCGGGCAGGGTGTCCATGACCCAGTAGCCGAGCAACTGACCGACGTTGTCCAGAATGGCGCCCGGCGTCGCCAGCGCAGAGATCACACCGCGCACATGCCGGTCCCCGATGGCCGTCAGTTCCTCGACGCCCCGAAACACAGGGCCGTGGAACATCCAGCGGTCGTCATAGAGGGTCCGGGCGGCAATGGACGGCGAGCGCTCGTTCACAGGTTCGACAGGCCAAGCCGGTGGCGCCGGAGAGAATCCAGGCCCTGTCTCAATGGCCGCCCGCTCAATGGCCGCCCGCGCATAGGGCCCGAACTCGACCTTGACCGCGCCGTTCTCATCCGGCCGAACCACGATGTTGACGCTGGTCGGTGGCGCGGCGGCCGTCCACTGGTCGAACCGGGCGTCGCGCACCGCGATCGCGTGACCGCCCGCGGCGTCGATCATGTGCTGGATCACCGTGGTGGCGGGAACGACGGGGAAGCGGTCGGTCACATCAGGCCAGTCGTCACGCTGCGCGAAGAAGCAGTGGTCAAGGAGGTAGGGCATTGAGTCGGTATCCACAGCGAGCGTGATCCGCCGCTCGCCGGAAGCAGAAACCGAAGGCGAAACCGAAGCAGAAGCAGAAACAGAGGCAGAGGCAGAGGCAGAAGCAGAAGCAGAAGAGGCAGCAGAAGAGGCAGCGGCCTGCCGAGCGGCCAACACAGCCCCCGTACTCGCCGCCGTCTCGCGCAGCAGCAACGCGACCTCCGCCGCCATCGGGTACCGGGCCGCAAGCCCATCCAGCTCATCGAGCTCGTCGCGCCCCGTCAGCCCACTGGCAGCAGGCACCAGCCCGGCAGCCCTCTCCCCCAAACCGACGAGCGCACCGCCGAGATCCAACTGCATCGGAGCACTGCGACGCTTCGCCGACGTCTTCGCACGCCCGCCGAACAGCCCATCACTGGTCTCGAACCCTTCAGCCCAGAACGCCGCCGCGACCCGCCGAAGCTGAGCCAGCCCATCCCGCTGCGGCGCGTTCGCCGCGATAGCCAGATGGTCCCGCTCGCCGAGCACATCACCGATCACCGTCGCCAAAGCCCCGGTGCCGACCTGGACGAAGGCCCGAATCCCGGCCTCATACATCCCCTCGATCGTCTGCCGGAACCGAACGGTCTCCACCAGGTGCCGGACGAAGACCCGCCGCACCTGCTCAGCGTCCGTCGGGAACGGCGCGGCCAGCGTCGCCGACCACACCGGAACCGTCGGCGCCCGCACCTCGAAGTGTTCGAACGCCTCCAGGATCGGGCCGAGGTACGGTTCGAGCATCGGCGTGTGGAACCCCGACCGGAACGGCAGCACCTGGCACAGCAGATTCTGCCGCCGAAGCTCCCGCAGCAACTCGGCCATCGTCTCTTCGGGCCCGCACACGACACACTGATTCGGCCCGTTGTCGTGCGACAACACGATCCCCGGATACCGCGGCAGCAACGCGGCCACCCGCTCAGCACCGGCACCCACGGCACCGAAGACCAGCCCGGGCACCCGCAGCGAGTCCGGGTCGAAGCCGGCAACGAAATCGTCCACCGCGGAGCCGGCGAACATGCCCGCGCCGGCCATCGCGGTCCACTCTCCGACGCTGTGCCCGGCGACCGCCGCCGGTCGGATGCCCATCTGGGTCAGGGCACCTTCAAGCAGCCGCCCGACCTCGAACACGCCGAGCCCGTGCGAGCCGACGCTGTCCGCGCCGTATCCGGGCCCGGACACCCCGAGTCGGGCCGCGACATCGTCAACGCGCGGCGCGAAGTCGACTTCGAGCCCCGGGAACACAAACGCGATCCGGTCAGCGCCGGACTCGAAACCAGACTCAGCACCGGGCTCAGCGCCGGGCTCGACACAAGATTCGACACCAGATTCAGCACCAATCTCCGCACCGGATTCGGCCCCGGACTCACCGCCACGCCCCGCGAGCAGCGGACGCGGCGTGAACCACAGATCCCCGCGGCCACGCCACGGCTTCGCGTTCGCGATGACGCGCCGCGCCAGCTTGAAGCTCCGAGGCGTCGGATCGATCAGCGCGATCCGGTACGCGCCGGTGCCCCGCTGCGAAAACGAGCCCGGATCCCGCTCGGACTCCACCGCATCGAGCATCCGAGCGAGCGCATCGAGGTCATCAGCCGCCAACCGCACCTCGCGTTCCGGCACCGCACCACCGTCAACCACACCGCTCACCGCACCGCCAACCGCTCCCCGACGCCGCCGAGGCCGATCCGGCGCCTGCTCCAAGACGACGTGCGCGTTGATCCCGCCGAACCCGAAGGCGTTGACCCCAGCGCGCCGAGGCGTCCCGGTCTCCGGCCAATCCTCGGCTTCGGCCAACGTCCGGAATCGCGTGCCTTTCAGATCAGGGTGCGGATCCTCGCAGTGCAACGTCGGCGGCAGCACTCCGTGATGCACCGCCAACGCGGCCTTCACCAGGCTGGCGATCCCCGCAGCCGGCATGGTGTGCCCGATCATCGACTTGACCGACCCCAGCGCCGGCGCACCACCGGCGGCCTCGTCATCGTTGCGCGCCGGACCAAAGACCTCTGCGATGGTCAGCAACTCCGCACGGTCGCCGGCCGGCGTCGCCGTGCCGTGCGCCTCCAGCAGCCCGATCGCGTCGGCGGCGAGCGGGTCCAGCCCGGCGGCCGCCCAAGCCGCGCGCACCGCCCGCATCTGTCCGGCCGGCTCCGGGTTGAGCAGGCTCGCAGAGCGTCCATCGCTGGCCACGCCGGTGCCACGGATCACGGCATAGACCCGATCACCGGCGGCCTGCGCGTCCGCCAGCCGCTTCAGCACCACCACACCGGTGCCCTCACCGATCAGGATCCCGTCGGCGCCCCGATGGAACGGCCGGATCCGCCCGGTCCGAGAGAGCGCTCCGAGCTGGCTGAACACGCTCCAGAACGTGATGTCGTGACAGTGGTGGACGCCCCCGGCCAACATCACGTCACAGCGCCCTGAGACCAACTCGCCCACCGCCTGGTCGACCGCGACGAGCGAGGAGGCGCAGGCCGCGTCCACGGTGTAGGCCGGGCCGCGCAGGTCCAACCGGTTCGCGATCCGGGACGCGGCCAGGTTCGGGACCAGGCCGATCGCGGCCTCGGGCCGGTTCGGGCCGAGCGTCTCGGTGAAGGCGGCCTGGATCGCGTCCAGCCGCTCCTCGGCGAGCCCGGGTATCAGTTCTCGAAGAGTCCGGACCAGCTGGTTGGCGGTGCGGACGCGCTGGTCGAGACGGACCAGGCCGGGTGTCAGATACCCGCCCCGGCCAAGGATGACGCCGACCCGATCGCCGGCCGGAAGCCGGTCCCGACCCCCCGCGTCCGCGATGGCATCGGCCGCCACGCGAAGCGCGAGCAGCTGGTCCGGCTCGGCACCGGCGACCGAGTCCGGCATGATCCCGTACGCCAGCGGATCGAACTCCGTGAGTCCGTCCACGAACCCGCCGCGTCGGCAGTAGATCCGATCCGGCCGTGACGGATCGGCCGCCGGGTCGTGGAACTCCGGGTCCCATCGGTGCGCTGGAACGTCGGTGATGCAATCGGTGCCGGCGACCAGGTTGCGCCAGTAGGCGTCCAGATCCGGGGCCCCCGGCAACAGCACCGCCATCCCGACGACGGCGACCGGGGCCACTCCCGCGTGCACATCCGCCTCCGCGTTGACGATCACCACTGGGACGCCGTGTAGACCACCGACGCCGGGCCGTCGCCCCACGCCAGCTCCCGGAGCAGGGCCAACACCCCTTCCTCGGGATCGATCAGGCCGATACCGCGCTTGCCGTAGGCCTGCATCAACTCCGGCGTGACCATCCCGCCGTGCTCGGCCGACGGCGCCCACGGTCCCCAGTGCACCGTCAGACAGTGCGCGCCGGTCCGGTCCGACCAGTCCGCGCCGACTGCTTCGAGCGCGTCGTTGGCGCTGGCGTAGTCGCACTGGCCACGGTTGCCGAACACAGCCGCGATGCTGCCGAACAGAACGGTGTGGCGGGGACGCCCGGGGAGATCGTCGAGGCCTGCGATCAGTGTTCTGGCACCCTCGGCCTTGGTGGCGAAGACCCGTGCGAAGGAGGCCGGGTCCTTGTCGGCGATGAGCTTGTCCTCGATGATGCCGGCGGCGTAGAAGACCGCGTCGATGCGTCCGTGCTCGGTGTGGATGCCCTTCAGCAGCCGGTGCAGGGCCTCGCTGTTCTGCACGTCGAGCGAGTGGTAGCGCACGGCGCTGCCCAAGGCGCCGATCCGCGCGAGCGTCGCGGACACCTCACGGCCCGCGAGGATGCGGCCGACTTCGCGTTCGATCTCGGCCGGGACACTCAGTCCGTTGGCGATCAGCGCGGCACGCAAGGCCGCCCGGTCCGGGGCGGCCGCCGTCGCGGCCGACTCGGCGCCGTCCGGCAGCGGGGTGCGGCCCACGAGCTCGACGCGGCAGCGGCAGGCGGCGGCCAACGTCTCGGCCAGGTGCGCGGTGATCCCGCGCGCGCCGCCGATGAGCACGACGACCGAGTCGCGGTCGAGGCCGAGCGCCTGGATCTCGGCGGTTCCGTCCCCTGCCGGTCCGGCCCCGTTCGTGGCCAGTGTGCCGAGCGAGGTCTCCACCGGGGTGATCCGGCGGCGGGATCCGTTGTGGCGCACCACGACCGGTTCGCGGTCCGAACTCACGATCTCCTCGACCAACTGGGCCGCGAGTTCGTCGGCGGTCGCGTCCCGGTCCACCTCTACGAGGCGCGCGACGGTCTGCGGGTACTCGCGGGCGATGGTGCGCCACAGGCCGCGCAGCCCGGCACCGGCGATGCGGTCCTGGAGCGGCGCTGCGGCGAGGAACCAGCGCGGCGATCCGGCCAGCGCCTTCTTGATCGCGCCGAAACTGTGCGGGAGGAGCCGGGGCTCCATGCTGTCGCCCGCGCCGAGTGCTCCCAGGTGAACGATCCCGTCGGCCTGGACCTCGGCCGCGGCCGCGGCTTCGGTCCGATCGCTGCGGAGCTCGACGGACGCGCCGAGCTCTGTGAGCCGCTGCGAGAGCGCCTGCTCCACCGGGCCGGTGCCCGCGGCTCCGACGATCGCGAAGCGGGTTCCGGCCAGGATCGCGTTGTCGAGGGGTTCTGGGAAGCCGTGCTCTTCCTCGTTCATGACGAAGCGCTTCGGAGCCAGCGCGGAGGATAGGGGCTCAGTGGCCTGGGATACGGGTGCGATGGGCGCCGGTTGCGGCTCGGATCCGCCGTCGAGGTGGTCCCGGAGCCAGTCGGCGATGGCGTTCGCCGTGCGGGCCTTGGCCAGTTCCTCCAACTGGTCGTCGTCGAGTTCGGCGGCGGCCAGGCCCAGGCGTTCGGCGAGCTCTCCGGCGATCTCCGTACGTTTGATCGAGTCGATGCTCAGCTCCGCCTCCAGGTCGAGCTCGGGCTCGATCATGTCGGACGGATACCCGGTGCGGGCGCTGATGATCGCCAGGATCGTGCCGAGCAGATCGGTGACGGGTTCCTCGGCCTTCTGCCCGGTCGGCGGCTGGCTCGAAGCAGTCACCGCAGGCGGGGCGGACGCCGGACCCGCAGGCGTCATCGGCGCCGCGACGGCCGCGGGGACGGCCAAGGGCACCGCCGCCTCAGAGCCCTGCCACACCAGGCGTCCGGCCGGCGCCCCGCCGAGATACGCCAGCAGCACGTCGCGCTGCGCGGCGATCATCTCGCGGTTGGTCCTCAGGAACTCGGCGAGCAAGGCGTCCTGGGCCGCTTCCGACCTGGTCGCGGAATCGTGCGTCACGATGGTGCCCTCCAGAGAGATTCGCCGGGCCGGGGTGAGGCCGCCGGGCACGCCGGCCCCGTCGGCGGTGCGGACGTGGCGGCCGTCGACCGTCCAGCCGGGTCGGGTGGACGCGGTCGCGGTGGCGGCGTCCCGGGCGTCGCGGCCCTCGACCAGCCAGCCGGTCCGGAGCGCGACCCCGGCGGTGGCCAGCCGGGCCACGGCCGCGAGCAGGCCGGGCACTCCGGCGCCGGGCCGTTCCTCGCAGGCGACGGCGAGGTGTGGGCGGTCGTGCAGGATCGCGTCCACCAGATTTGTCAGGACCCTGCCGGGCCCGGCTTCGACGAACACCCGGACGCCCGCCGCGTACATCGCCTCGATCTGGTCGGCGAACCGTACCGGCGCGCCGATCTGGGCGCCGAGTTCGGCCCGGACGTCGTCGGCGGTCGGGCCGTATGGCGCGGCTGTGCGGTTCGCGTAGACCGGGATCTCCGGGGCGCGCACCGGGACCTTGTCCATGATCTGGGCGAATGCCTCGCCGGCCGCCGCGACCACCGGACTGTGGAACGCGCAGGCGACCCGGATGCGCTTCGCCCCGATCTCGGCGGCGCGCAGGTGGGAGACCGCGGCGTCGACATCCTCACTGGGACCCGAGATGACGACCTGTCGGGGAGAGTTCTGATTCGCCAGCACGACGCGGTCGGCAAGGCCGTGCTCCGCGAGCAGGGCTGCGATCTCCTCGCCTCCGGCGGTGACCGCGGCCATGGCGCCCGGGTCGTCGCCGGCCGCGTCGAGGATCGCCTGCGCGCGGCCCCGGCTGGCGTCCAGAAGCGCCGCCGGGTCCAGGGCTCCGGCGCTCGCCAGTGCGACGAGTTCGCCGTAGCTGTGGCCGCCCACCGCATCGGGCCGGATCCCGAGCTTGCGCAGCAGATGGTCGACGGCGAGCCCGCCGACGCCGAGCACCGGCTGCGCGACCCGCGTGTCCCGGATGCGTCGCCCCTGGTCCGCCGCGGTCGCGTCATCGAAGGCGGTCGGCGGGTTGAGGATCTCGGCCCACTCCCGGCCCAGCCGCAGGTAGTGCTGGAGTTCGGGGAACGCGACGAACAGTTCGGCGAGCATCCCAGGACGCTGACTCCCCTGCCCGGGGAACAGGAACCCGGTGCCCCCGGATTCCGGGGCGCCGGGTCCGAAGAACGCTTCGTCGGGCGGCTGGTGCAGTCCCGAGGCCGGGTCGTGCTCCCCGGCCAGCGCGCGGCCGGCGAGGGACGCCAGGTGTTCGAGGTCTGATGCGACCAGGGCCACCCACGCGCGGTCGGTGCGGGCGTCGCAGGTCCGGGCCGCGGCCAGCGCCAGGTCGCGGAGCCGCCACGGCGTCTTGCCCGGGTCGGCGGCCACCCGGCTGAGCAGGGTACTGAGGGCACGGTGTGCGGCGGCACGGTCGGCGCCGCGGAAGACGAAGAGCTCCGCGGCCCAGTCGTCCCGGCCGTGCCGGGGATCCACGGCCCGCTCGTGACCGGAGAGCACGACGTGGAAGTTGGTGCCGCCGAACCCGAAAGCACTGACGCCCGCGACGCGGTCGCCGGGCGGCCGGGCCCAGGGCGCCGGGGCGGCGCGGAACGTGAACGGGCTCTGGTCCGCGGTCCACGCCGGATTCGGGTGGCTGATGTTCACCGTCGGCGGCCGCACTCCGGTGTGCACCGCGAGTGCGGTCTTCACGAGTCCGGCCAGGCCCGCGGCGCACTTGGTGTGCCCGATCTGGGACTTGACCGAGCCCAGGGCGCAGCCGCCGGGCTCGGCACCCGCCTCGGCGAACAGCTTCGTCAGGGTGCTGAGCTCGGTGCGGTCGCCGACCACGGTCCCGGTGCCGTGCGCCTCGACCAGGCCGATCCGGGCCGGGGACACGCCCGCCGACCGGTAGGAGCGCTCCAGCGCGCGCCGCTGGCCCTCCGGCCGCGGCGCGGTCAGTCCGAGCGCGCGGCCGTCGCTGGCACTGCCGACGCCCTTGACGACCGCGTAGACCCGGTCGCCGTCGCGTTCGGCGTCGGCGAGCCGCTTCAGCACGACGCAGGCGGCGCCCTCGCCGAGGGCGATGCCGTCGGCGGCGGCGTCGAACGCGCGGGAGCGGCCGGTCGGGGACAGCGCGTGGACCGAGGAGAAGAGCAGGAAGTCGTTGATCCCGTTGTGCGTGTCGACGCCGCCGCACAGCACCAGATCGCTGGTGCCGAGCGTGAGCTCCTTGCAGGCGATGTCGACGGCCGCCAGCGAGGAGGCGCAGGCCGCGTCGACGGTGTAGTTGGCGCCGCCGAGGTCCAGCCGGTTGGCGATGCGGCCGGCGATGACGTTGGCCAGGACGCCGGTGAACGAGTCCTCGGTGAGCCGGGGAAGTTGTTCGTCGAGTCCGGCCGGGAGCGGGCCGAGGTAGGCGGGCAGCGTGGTGCGCAGTACGCCCGCGTTGGACAGGTCGCTGCCGGCCTCGGCGCCGAAGACCAC
The DNA here is from genome assembly GCF_018274385.1 of Catenulispora pinistramenti. Lineage (GTDB taxonomy): Bacteria > Actinomycetota > Actinomycetes > Streptomycetales > Catenulisporaceae > Catenulispora > Catenulispora pinistramenti. Next base: position 13,062 of record NZ_JAAFYZ010000189.1, read on the forward strand.
CGAGGTTCGGTCGTGGTCCACGCCGGGGCGGTCGTATCCGGCGTCGGCCAGCGCGCGCCGGGCGACTTCCAGGGCCAGCAGCTGCGTCGGTTCGATGCTGCTCAGCGCGTTCGGCGGAATGCCGTAGCGCAGCGGGTCGAAAGGGATCGGCGGGAGGAAGCCGCCCCATTTGGAGGGCGTCCCGCGCCCGGCTGCGGGGCCGACGGCGTCCGGATCGTAGAAGAGCTCTGAGTCCCAGCGGTCCGTCGGTACCTCGGTGATGCGGTCGGCACCGTCCAGGATCGTCGCCCAGAATGCTGCGAGGTCCGGGGAGCCGGGGAAGACGCAGGCCATTCCCACGATGGCGATGTCCAGGGGCGCCGGAGGCTGTTCCTCGGCTTCGTCGGTCTCGATGCGTATTCCGAGGGCACGGGCCGCTTCGTCGCGCTGCGCGGTGTAGAACGCGCTTGCGCCCTCGGTGACGTCGGCGTGCAGGTCGGCGACGGTGGTGACGGAGTCGCGGAGCACCGCTACCTGGCCCGCCATGAACAGGCCTTCGCGCAGCTGCCGGTCCTCGCCGATCTGAACCAGTTCGGCGCCGTCGCGCGACAGGGCCTTGCTGGCGATGCGCAGGCGGCCGACGTTCAGCTGCTCAAGCTGTTCCCAGGCTTCACGCTGCGGCACGTCGCCGGCTTGCAGCTGCCGGCGAAGGGTCTGGAACTCGGTGGTGAAGGGGCTGACGATGCCGCGCGTGGTGTGTCCGGGGGCTGATTCCAGCAGGGCGGTCGCCTCGGCGGCGAGGGCTTGCCGTTGGAACAGGGGTTGGATCGCGCCGCGCGCCACGGATTCTTCGGTGAACAGGTAGGCGGTGCCCATGAGGACGCCGATCTGCACTCCGGCGCCGAGGACCGTCCGGGCCAGGGCGGCGACCATCGCGGCGGAGCGTGCGTCGTGGATTCCGCCGGCGAACAGGACTTGGAGGCCGTCAGCCGGTGCTTGCGCCTGTGCTTGCGTCTGCGTTTGCGTCTGCGTTTGCTCGGCGAGCCAGTCCTCGATGACGCCGAGTTGTGCCTCCCAGAGCGGGAAGCTGGCGCGCGGACCGGTATGGCCGCCGCACTCCGAGCCTTCGAAGACGAACCTGCGGGACCCGGCGGTGAGGAACTGGCGGAGCAGGCCGGGTGAGGGTGCGTGCAGGAACGTCGCGATACCGACGTCTTCAAGTGCGCGGGCCTGCGCGGGGCGGCCGCCGGCGACGATCGCGCACGCCGGTCGCAGCTCCCTGACGATCTCCAGCTGCGCGGCCCGGAGTTCCGCGGGAGCGAAGCCGAGGATCCCGACGCCCCAGGGACGGTCGCCGAGCGTGGCCTTGGTCTGCTCCATCATCGCGCGGGTCTGATCGCTGTTCGCCAGCGCCAGGGCGAGGAAGGGCAGGGCTCCGTCCTCGGCGACCGCCGCGGCGAAGTCTGCCTGGTCACTGACGCGGGTCATCGGGCCCTGAGCCACCGGTACGCGCAGGCCGAGCGTGGTGGCGAGGGGGGCGAACGGGGCAAGGGATCCGGCGCTGTCCGCGTCGCGGATCGCCTCGACGATCGCCGAGTGCACGGCGCGTACCGCGCCGACGGTATCGCTGTGGCGCTTGAGGAAGCGGTCGGCGAGGAAGCCGTCTTGGCCGATCGGGAGCAGGGTGTCGGAAGCGGGGGTTCGCAGTACTCGATGACCGTCGGCGACCACGGTCTCGGATCCGTCCGTGGCCCGGAGCGCGGCGCGGATGTCTTCGGGCAGCTCGGCTTCCGGCAGCAGCGCCAGCTGGGTGTCCAGGACGACGCCGGCGGCGCCGCCGATGACCGCCGCCGCGGCGGTGTGCTCGCCGATGCCGCCGGCGGCCCAGATCGGGAGGTCGAGGCCGGGCTCGGCCAGGAGGCGTTGGAGCAGGACGAAGGTGCTCAGCTCGCCGATGCGGCCGCCGGCTTCGGATCCCTTCGCGATCAGAGCGTGGGCGCCGGCCGTCGCGGCGGCGTGCGCCTCGGACGCGTCGGTCACCTCGACCAGGACGCGATAGCCCGCCAGCGCCACCTCGTCCGCGTTCCACGGAGCCTCGGAGCCGAGCACCACCAGGTTGACTCGCCCCGAACCGATCCGGCTGAGCTCGGCGAGCTCCAGTCCGCAACCCCGTCCGCACCTGACGCCGAACCCGTCGGGCAGCCATTCGGCGGCTAAGCCCAGCGCCTCCCGCGCGGCCCGACCTCCGGCCCCGAGGTCCACGACCCCGGTGCCCCCGCCGCGCCCGACCGCGGCGGCCAGGCGTGCGTTCGGGACACCACAGGGGCTTATCCCGACAACCAGTTCTCGTCGATCCCGTGCAACGGGCATCGCAACTCCGTCCTGGCGGCGCGGCCGTCAGGCCGCTGACTCAGGGTTACCGATCAGGGTTTCAGGGTTACCAACGGGTAGGGAGTCTGGCACATCGAACGTGATGTCGGAAGTGGCGTGCTGTAAACCTGTATCGACGATAATGCGCACAGCAGATGTCTTCTGACCCTGAGATGAAACGTGCGGCGCGAACGCCCTGATCAGCGCTAATCGGCGCCGAGGCCGCAGAGAACTTCCACCGGAAGACCACAACCTGACATGTCCCTGTCGCCGCGCGGCCCTGGCGACATAATCAGACGTATGATATGCAATGCGCGTGAGCCGTACAGAAGAGATCGCGTCACGGCGCCCCGCATATGAGGCCGACCTCAAGGACGGCGTCGACCGCTACTTCGAACCGCGACGGACGATCTGTCCGTGGTGCGGCTCGGACCGACTCCGGGAGCGGCTGCACACCACGGACCTGCTCCAACACAAACCCGGCCACTTCCGGCTGGACCGGTGCCTGGAGTGCGGGCACATCTTCCAGAATCCGCGCCTGAGTCCCGAGGGCTTGGAGTTCTACTACCGCGACTTCTACGACGGCCTCGGCGAGAAGAGCAGCGGCAGCATCTTCGCCGGACGCAGCGCGATCTACCGGAAACGCGCCGAGGCGCTGGCACCGCACACGGACCAGCCCGGCAGCTGGCTGGACGTCGGTACCGGACACGGCCACTTCTGCGAGGCGGCGCGCGCCGTCTTCCCGCACACCGAGTTCGACGGCCTGGACTTCACCGACGGCGCGGAACTGGCCGAACGCGCCGGACGCGTCCGGCGCGGCTACCGGGGCAGCTTCGTCCAGGTCGCGCCGACCGTGGCGGGGACCTACGACGTGGTGAGCATGTTCCACTACCTGGAGCACAGCGTGGAGCCCGGGCTGGAGTTGGAGGCCGCGCGGCTGGCCATCCGGCCCGGCGGCTATCTGCTGATCGAGGTCCCCGACGCGGCCAGCCGCTACTCCCGGCTGCTCGGCCGCCGCTGGCTGCCGTGGCTGCAGCCCCAACACCTGCACTTCATTCCGGTCCGCAACCTGCGCGAACGGCTCGGCGCGCTCGGGTTCACCGTCGTGGCCGAACAGCACACCGAGCCGCACGACCGCGTCGACCTGCTCGCCGCGACCTGGTTCGTGGTCGACGGCATCGCGCCGCGGGACGAGGCGCCGTGGCTGCCCCGGCGGCCGGGGCGGCTCAAGCGCGTCACGCGGGCGGCGGTCGTGATCGCGGGTATCCCGGCGCTGGCCGCGGCGACAGTCCTGGACCGGATCATGCCCAGGGCCCTGATACGCCGGTTCGGGCTCTCGAACGCGTATCGGGTGGTCGCTCGGCGGGACTGAGGAGGATCACGACTGATCAGGATCACGCGGTGTCGCGGGCGAGGTCGAGGTGTTCGGCGAGGAACGTCATGACGTCGGCGAACAGGTCGACGGTCGTGGCGGTCCCGCGGGCCCCGTGGCCCACGCCGCGCTCCAGGCGCAGCAGGATCGGGGCGGGAGCGGCCGAGGCGTGTTGCAGGGCCGCGCACATCTTGCGGGCGTGCAGCGGATCGACGCGGGTGTCGCCGTCGGCCACGCCGAACAGGACGGCCGGGTAGTCGACCGATTCACGGACGTGGTGGTAGGGCGAGTAGGCGTGCAGGACGGCGAGGTCCGCGGGATCGGCGGCGGTGCCGTACTCCTCGCGCCAGCTGGGGCCCATGCCGGAGTGTTCGTAGCGCACCATGTCCAGCAGCGGGGCGACGGACACGACGGCCGCGTACTTCTCAGGGTGCTGCGTCAGCGCGGCGGCGACGGTCAGGCCGCCGTTGGAGCTGCCGAGCAGACCCAGGCGCGCGGGGTCGGCCCAGCCGGCGGCGACCAGCCGGTCGGCGGCGGCGTCCAGATCATCGAAGGTGGCCTGCTTGTTGGCCCGGCGCCCGGCGTCGTGCCAGGCCTGACCCTCCTCGCCGCCGCCGCGCAGGCAGGTGAAGACGTAGACGCCGCCCATCTCGACCCAGGCCAGGGCCTGCGCGGCCCAGCCGGGGACGATCGAGGCGCCGAAGCCGCCGTAGCCGCTGACCACGGTCGGGCGCGGGCGGTCCGGGCGGCCGGACGGGGACAGGACGAAGGCGGTGACCGGCGTGCCGTCATGCGCGGCGTAGCGGATTCGTCGCACGACGCAGCCCTCGATGACCGGGGCGCCGGGGGCCGAGGCCCACCCGGTGAGCGCGGCGGAGCGGGCGTCGAAGTGCATTACGCGGCTGGGCGTGATGTGGTCGGTGTAGCCGAACCACGCCTCGCGGCCGTCGGGTGCGGGGCGCACGCTGCCGACGGTGCCCGGGCCGGGCAGCGCGAGGCGGTGCAGCTGGTCTCCGGTGCGCGGGTCGTGGACGGTGAGCTCGCAGACGCCGTGACGCACGCGGGTGAGCAGGAGCAGGCCGTCGAGGGCGGCGACCTCGGTCAACACGGCCTCGGGGTCCTCGGGGACGAGGACGGAAGGCGAGCGGTCGGCGCGCGGCGGATCCACCGGCTGCGAATCAGGGACCGAATCAGGGTACGAACTGGCGATCGAATCAGTGAGTTGCGGATCGGGAGCGTCGGACACGGCCGAGCGTGACTCCGGTCCGGACCCGGTGAGCGCGGCGGGGGAAGCACTCTCAAGCCGGCCGTTCGGCGCGTCCTGATAGGTAATCAGATAGGCCCGGTCATGCGGCCCGGTGCCCGCCGGGATCACCAGGTCCAGCCGCGCTCTCCCGGACCCGAGCACATGTCGCAGCACCGGGGCCTCGGGCGCCCCCGAGCCGAGGTCGGCCAGCCAGAGCTCGGTCGCGGGATCCGCGCCGCGGGTGACGGCGATCGTCAGCCAGCGGCCGTCCGGCGACAGGGCCGGGGTGTAGAAGTCGTCCATGGCCCGGCCTTCGCCGAAGATCAGCGCGTCGCCCTCCGGGTCGGTCCCGAGCCGGTGCAGGCGGACCCGGCGGTGGTAGCGCTCCTCGCCGGGTATCTCCTCCGGCGGTCGGCGGCGCACATAGTAGAAGCCGCTGGAGTCCGGCAGCCACGCCAGCGGGGAGCGTCGCAGCCGCTCGATCGGGCCGTCCACCGGGCGGCCGGTCGCGACGTCGAGCACCACGAGTCGGGTGTCCTCGGTCCCGGCCGCCGAGTACTGCACGGCGATCAGCGAACCGTCCTGGGACGGATCCCAGGACTCCAGCACCGTCAGCCCACTCGGGTCGTGGACGAGCGGGTCCCAGAGGGTGCGCGCGTCGTGGCCCCCGGCGTCGCAGACACGCAGCGCGGCTTGGTCGCGGCCCGGTTCGCGGACCGTGTTGAACAGCAGTCCGCCGCGCGCGACCGGAACGCTGACCGACCCGGTATCCACGAGCTCTGCTATGCGGCGGCGCATCGGTTCCAGCAAGGCCCAGCCGCTCCGATGCGCGGCGAACAGGTCTTCCTGAGCCGCACTCCACGCCGCCGTTTCCGGGTCGGACTCGTCCTCCAGCCAGCGGTACGGGTCCGCGACCGGGATGCCGTGCAGCACCTCGACCGGGCCAGTGCGCGGAGCCGGTGGATAGCCGCGGGTGACGAGGCTGGTGTGCTCGTTCACGGCGGTCATGGTGTCTCCTGCGAGCCGTCGTCTTCGAGATCTGATTCAGAGTGCAGGACGAGATCGGGTTCCAGGAAGACGGCCTCGTCACCCAGCGCGACCTCGTCGCCTAGGCCCTGCTCCTCGCTCGACACACCCTTGCTCGACCCGCTCTCGGTCGACACACTCCCGCTCGACCCGCTCTCGGCCGTCGCCGACAGTGCCCCGCCCCGCAACAGCGGGAGCGCCGCGACAGCTGTCCCGGCGGCTATCACCGCGGCCAGCAGCACCCACGTCCGCGAGATCCCGGCGTCCTGGAGCAACACGCCGGCCGCCGCCGGGCCCAGCGACGCCAGGCCCGCCATCAGCAGATCGGCGGCGGTCGAGATCCGGCCGAGCAACTCGCGCGGGGACTCGGTGAGCAGTACCCGTCCGACCAGGATCCCGGCCGGCGGGGTGAGGAAGATGAGCAGCACCAGAACCGGACCGACCACCAGCGGCGTGGGGGCCGCGGCGAACGCCGCGAAGCCGAACGTCCAGACCACGCCCACCACCAGGAACAGCGGCCCGGGGTCGAGCAGCGCGATCACTCGTGGTGCGGCCAGGGCTCCGAGGACGGCGCCCACTCCGGCGCACGCCATCACCAGACCGATCACCGTGCCCGCGGTGTGCTTCTCCCGCAACGTCACCACCACGGCCACCTCGGCCGCGGCCCCGCCCAGGTTCAGCAGCGAGCCGAACAGTAGAGCCCTGAGAAGTGCCGGCCGTCGCCCGAGCCACCGCACACCGGCCAGAGCACCGGTCGGACGCGGAGTCGCCGGGTCGGCGGGCTGTGGCCGAGTGGCCATCCCCAGCAGAAGAACCGCGGACACCGCATAGGAAAGCGCGTCGGCGGTGAACGGCAGGATCCGGTCCACGGCGAACAGCCAGCCGCCCAGGAACGGTCCGACCAGCGTGGCGGTCCCGAGCGCGGCCTGTTCCTTCGACAGTGCGTCAGAGAGCTGATGCTCGGGCACGACATCGCGCACGGCGATCCGGCTGGCCGGGCCGAACAGCGCCGTCGCGCTGCCCTCGACGATCGCGACCACGAGCAGCTGCGGGTAGCCGAGCGCGCCGAACCCTCCGGCGATCGGGATGCTGCCCAGGGCGACCAGCCGGACCAGGTCGGTGGCCAGCATCAGCCGCCGCCGGTCCGTGCGGTCCACCAGGTTGCCGGCCGGCAGCCGCAGGGCCAGCCGGGTCACCAGCGAGCAGGTGGCGACCAGACCGGCCTCGGCGGCGCCCGCGCCGAGCGAGAGGACCAGCAGCGGGAAGGCGATCAGGGACATCTGCGAGCCCAGCGTCGACAGGGTCGAGCCGGTCCAGAAGCGGCGGAAGTCCCGGTTCTCGCGCAGGATTCCAGTGCTGGTCATGTGTTCCACCTCCGAGAGGTCGGGGTTCAGCGGTCCCCGGCCGGGTGCAGCAGGTCGAGCAGTTCGGCGTCGACCTCGTCCTGGAACGCCGCCAGCTCCGCCGCGTGCTCGCCGTGCCGGTACTGGTCGGTGCAGGTGATCCAGCGGTCCGCGATGTGCTCGCCGGACAGGTAGCCGCCGTCGACGTCGCCCACGACCCACTCCGGCCGGCCGGCGGTCTCCCAGCAGCTGGCCAGCGAGCCGTCGGCGCTGACCACCGCGCCGTACTGGCCGTCAGGGTGCTCACACGCCTGGCAGCCCTTGCCCGAACGCGGGCGGGTCAGCGAGAAGCCGCGTTCCTGGGCCGCACGGTGCCAGCGGGTGAACTCCGCGGCGAGCGCGCCGCCGTAGGCGAGTTCGTTGCCGTAGCCGACGCCGACGTCGCCGATGAGCGCGAACTGGATGGTGCACTGCGTCACGTCGAGCCGGTCGGCCAGCCGCTGGACCAGCGCGTCCATCCCGTGCCGGTTGTGGTGCGAGACGTTGACCCGCAGATGCCAGCGCACTGACGCCGCGCTCATCGCCTGCGCCGCGTTGTCCACGATCTTGTCGAAGGTCGGCCCGCCGGAGCGGGTGACGCGGATCGCGTCGTGCTCGTCCCGGTCGCCGTCGAAGGTGAGCTGCACGGAGCCCAGGCCCGCGGCATTCAGGGTCCTGACGACCAGCGGCGTGAGCAGCGTGCCGTTGGAGACCATGGACACGGTGAGTTTGCCGAGCTCCGCGGCGCGTTCCAGGAGGTCGACGGCGCCGCGCAGATTGAGCAGCGGCTCTCCGCCGAACAGCATCACGGCGAGCTTGTCCAGCTTCGCCTCGGCCATCCGGGCGCGGGTGAAGTCGAGGATCGCAGAGGTCGTATCCGGCTTGAGCCGGGCGTGCTCGATCCGGGGCGGCCGGGATCCCCCGCGCGGGTCCTGCGCGATGTTCTGGAAGCAGTAGCCGCAGCCCAGGTTGCAGTCGGTGCTGGTCAGCACCGTGAGGGAGTAAGTGCTCGGCGGACGCTTGCGCAGCAGTCCCTGCTCACGCAGCCGGTCCAGCGTGGCCGGCGCGACGGTGCCGTCGGCGTCGACCTGCGCGGGGAGGAGTTTGGCGGAGCCGCCTTCGCTGACGAACCACCAGCCCTGCCGGGCCGGGAGCAGGCGCGAGGGAGCGTCCGCGACAAGCGGTTCCGGGCTAATGGTCCGGAGCATGGTGCCTCCTGTCGGATGGATCGGGGCGGGGTCGGGC
>NZ_JAAFYZ010000019.1 GCF_018274385.1 Catenulispora pinistramenti
CAGTTGTGTATAAGAGACAGCACCCGCCCACCACCGCCCCGACCTGGAAGGCCGCCGCAGTGAGTACTCCCGGCACGCTGACCCCGCCGCTTCAAGAGACGACGCAGGGCTGGGGTCCGTACGCAATCGCCCTGCAGCAGGACGAAGCCCTGTCCGTGGCCTTGAAGGACGGCCTGCTCCGGGTGGAGGAGGTGCTGCTGAACTACACCCGCAGCGACCACGCCTACATCAGCGAGATCACCTCGCACCTGGCGCAGGCCGGCGGCAAGCGCACCCGGCCGCTGCTGGTCCTGCTGGCCGCGCAGTTCGGCGACCCGGCCCGGGCCGGCATCGTGGAGGCCGCAGTGGTGGTGGAGCTGACCCACCTGGCCACCCTGTACCACGACGACGTGATGGACGAGGCGGCGCTGCGCCGCGGGGTGGCCTCGGCCAACCAGCGCTGGGACAACTCGCTGGCCATCCTGTCCGGCGACTTCCTGTTCGCCCGGGCCTCGACCCTGCTCTCGGAGCTGGGCCCGGACGCCGTGCGGATACAGGCCGAGACCTTCGAACGGCTGGTGAGCGGGCAGATCTCGGAGTCGGTGGGCCCGAAGAACGGTCAGAACCCGGTGGAGCACCATCTGGAGGTGCTGGCCGGCAAGACCGGCTCGCTGATCGCCACCTCCGGCCGGTTCGGCGCGATCTTCGCCGGCTGCACCAGCGACCAGGAGCGGATACTGGCCGAGTTCGGCGAACTGTTCGGGGTGGCCTTCCAGCTCTCCGACGACCTGCTGGACATCGCCTCGGAGTCCGAGCAGTCCGGCAAGACGCCGGGCACGGACCTGCGCGAGGGCGTGCACACCCTGCCGATGCTGATCGCGCTGGCGATGGACGGCTCGGCCGACCCGGACACCGAGCGGCTGCAGGAACTGCTGCGGACCGATCTGGCGGCCGACGACGAGGCCTTCGCCGAGGCGCTGGAACTGCTGCGCGCGCACCCGAGCATGGAGCAGGCACGGGACGTCGTGCGCGGCTACGCGCAGAAGGCGAAGGCGGTGCTGGACCCGCTGGCGGAGATCCCGGCCAAGGAGGCGCTGCGCGCGCTGTGCGACGTGGTGATCTCCCGGACCACCTGATATCAGGTCGGGGAAGACCGAAAGCGCGCCGACGACGCTTATGTCGTCGGCGCGCTTTGTCTTTCCCCGGGCTTCTGCCGGCCGTTCTTCAGGCCAGCGCGTCGATGAACTCGGTGACGATCGCGTCGAACTCGCCCGGGTGTTCCATGTTCGGGTAGTGCGCCGCGTCCTCGACGGTGGCCTTGCGGCCGCCGGCGACGCTGTCGGCCAGCCGCTCGGCGTTGTGCCGGTGGTCGTCGGAGTCGGAGCCGCCGATCACCGCCAGCACCGGGATGGTCAGCTTGGCCGCCCGGGCCCAGGTGTCCTCGGCGTGCACCGACCAGTCCTGCTCGTCGGCGGTGTGCTTCAGCCAGGTCTTCGTGGTCATCTCATCGATCAGCGCCGGGACGGCGGGGTCGAGGTCGGCCAGGGCACGGTCCGGACCGCTGGTGAACTCGTTCCAGATCGTCAGGGCGCCTTTGAGGTCGCCGGAGAACAGCGCCGGCCAGACCTTCTCCAGCGTCGGGCGGGTCCAGCCGTCCACGAACTCCGGCTCGCTGGTGCCGGCTCCGCTGACCACCAGCGCGCGGACCAGCTCCGGGTGTTCCAGGGCGGTGTCGGTGGCGGTCGCGGCGCCCATCGAGACGCCGATCAGCACCGCGGGGCCGGCGTCGAGGTGGCGGATCAGGGCCGCGATGTCGTCGGTGTGCCGGAAGGCGGCCGCGGCGTTGCTGCTGTCGCCGTGGCCGCGCGCGTCCGGGGCGATCACGCGGTAGCGCGCGGGCAGGGTCGCCAGCTGCGCGTTCCACTGGCGGTGGTCGAGGAAGCCGCCGTGCAGGAGGACTACGAGGGGACCGGTGCCCGCGTCGCGGTAGGCCAGCCGGCCGCCGTCGGCGAGGGTCGCGTACTGGAGCTCGTTCATGACACCTAAGGTGCCATTCTCGCCGTGGGTTGGCAACTCAGGTGTCATAATGAGGTGTGGCTGATGAACCGCTCTCTCCCGAGGACCTGGCCTTGCGGCTCGCTGACGTCTATCTGCTGGTCGGGCCGTTGTATCGGCGAGTACTGCGGAAGGTCGAGACGGGCGAGGAGATCGACGGCGTCGGCGCCGGCGTGCGCATGGTGCTGGACCTGCTGCGCCAGGGCGGGCCGATGACCGTGCCGCAGATGGGCCGGGCGCAGGCGTTGAGCCGGCAGTTCGTGCAGCGGATGGTGAACGACGCGGCCGAGCGCGGGTTCGCCGAGGCGGTCCCGAACCCGGCGCACCGGCGGTCCTCGCTGATCCGGCTCACCGACGCCGGCCGCACCGCCATCGAGGCGGTGATCGCCCGCGAGCGCGGGCTGCTCGGCCAGGTCGGCGGTGACCTGACTCAGGCCGACGTGGACGCCTGCGTCAAGGTGCTGTCGTGCATGCTGGACGAGCTGTCGGATGTGGACGTGGACTGACCGGGCAGGTCGCCGCGACCGGAGCGCCGGGCCGCGCGCAGTGCGTCCACGGTCAGCAGTACCAGCGCGGCCCAGACGATCAGGAACCCGGCCAGCCGGGCCGGCGGCACCGCCTCGTGCTGCACCAGCACCCCGCACAGGAACTGCAGGATCGGTGCCAGGAACTGCAACAGCCCGACCATCGACAGCGGCAGCCGGTTGGCCGCCGCCCCGAACGCGATCAGCGGCAGCACCGTCACCGGCCCGGCGAGCATCAGCAGCGCGGTGTTGCCGGCGTGCTGCCCGAAAACGAGGGTCCCGTGCGTGCCGAGCCACACCAGATACCCGACGGCCGGCACGAACTGCAGCGAACTCTCGACCGCCATCGCTTCGGCGGCGGGTACCGCCACGAGCTTCTTGAGCAGCCCGTACGTCCCGAAACTCCCGGCCAGCACCAGCGCGATCCACGGCGCCTTCCCGTACCCCAAGGCCAGCACCACGACCGCGACCGCCCCGACCCCGACCGCGGCCCACTGCAGCCGCCGCAGCCGCTCCCGCAGCAGGAACACCCCGAACAGCACGGTCACCAGCGGGTTGATGAAGTACCCGAACGCGGTGTCGACGGTGTGCCCGTGGTTCACCGACCAGATGTAGACGAACCAGTTCACGGAGATGGCCACCGCGGCCCCGGCGAGCAGCGCGAGCTTGCGCGGCGCCCGCACGATCTGGCGCACCCACCCCCACCGCGTCGTCCCGTCCGGCACCCGCCGCAGCGCCAGCAGCACGAGCACGGCCAGCAGCGACCACGCCATCCGGTGCGCCAGGATCTCCCCGGCCCCCGCGGGCTCCAGCAGCGGCCAGTACAGCGGGAACAACCCCCAGGCCCCGTACGCCGCGATCCCGAACCCCACCCCGAGCCGCCGCTCAGCGGCGCTCCCGCTTTCTCCCATGAGGCACAGGATAGGGCGGCGACCTGCTTCTGTCACAGGTGGACCGGTGGTTGGACTGTTACCGATGCGAGGCCGCGGCGAGCGGTGCTCCGCCAGGTCGCGGCGGCCAAAGCGAAGCGCCCCCGGACCCATCGGTCCGAAGGCGCCTCACCGCAGTGTTCAGCTGTCGCTACTCGTCGTCCCCGTGCTCGCGGGGCAGCAGCTTGTAGGTCGGGTTCGCCATCGCCAGGTGCCCCTCCATCTCGCCGACCATGCCCTCGACGCGCATCAGCGCTCCGGGCTCGATGCCGGGGATGGAGCGGCGGCCGTAGAAGACCAGGGTGATGCCGCCGGAGGCGTCGTAGAGCTCGGCCTCCAGGGCGGGGGAGCCCTTCACCGGGGACACGGCGACCGAGCGGACCCGGCCCTGGACCGCGGCGCGCTGGCGCCACTGGACCGTGGAGATCGGGCTGACCGAGACCGGGACGCCGCGGCCGGGGTCCGGGACGGCGCCGCACTCGGCGTCGAGCAGCATCTTCTTGGTGGAGCGGGGCTTGCCCGCGCCGCTGCCGGCCTCGCTCTCGCGGACCTTGGACTTGCGGCCCTTCTCCGCCAGCTCCAGCTCCTCGATCGCCTCGACCACGTCGAACGGCACGATCGTGGCCACCACGTGCGGCAGCGTCGAGAGCACCTCGGCCAGGCGGTCGGCCGTGCGGTCGTGCAGCAGGCGGCCGACCACCGGGGAGTACGTGCGCCGCGGGAGCAGCACCGTCACCTCGTAGCCGTCCGAGGTCTCGCGGGCCGCCAGCTCCATCGCCGCGCGGCGGATGCGCCGGTCCGGCACCTCGATGATCTCCAGCGGGATGTCCGCGGCCTGCGAGGCGTCCCATTGGCCGCGCAGCTGCTCGGCGTACAGGTTGTCGACCATCAGGTGCACCGCGCGGACCTCGGTCGGCCGCAGCGAGCGGGCGTAGCGCAGTGTCTTGATCACCGCGAGGTCGACCGAGTCCACCAGGACCAGGATCGAGGTCTGGGTCCGCATCGGCAGGTCCGCCGAGGCCGGCGCCTTGGCCAGCGCCTCGGCCTCGCGGCGGTAGCGCTTGTTCAGCTGGATCAGGCCGAACACGGCCGGCGGAAAGACGATGACGACCATCCAGGCGCCCTCGGTGAACTTCACCGTCGCGAAGATCACCACGACCGCGAACGACATCACACAGGCCGACCCGGCCACGAACAGCTTCCACCAGCGGTACGGCTCGTTGCGCGACCAGTGGTACTTGAACAGGCCCGCCGAGGCCATCACGAAGCCGGTGAACACGCCGATCGCGTACAGGGCCACCAGCGACGTCAGGTCGCCGCCGGTGCCGATGAGCAGCGCCAGCGACAGGATCGTGAGCACGATGATGCCGTTGGAGAAGGACAATCGGTGCCCGCGGACCAGGAACTGCCGGGGCAGGAAGTTGTCCTCGGCGACGAACGAGGTCAGGAAGGGGAACCCGTTGAACGAGGTGTTGCCGCCGGTATAGAGGATCAGCGCGGTGGACAGCTGCACCAGGGTCAGCATCACCGTGCCGAAGCCGTGGCCGCCCCAGGTGATCTTGGTGATCTGGGCCAGCACGGTCGGGTTGCCGCTGCCGTACGGGTTGGTCTTCAGCTGCCAGGCCAGGATCGAGATGCCCAGCACCAGCGAGCCCAGCGCCGTCGACATGAAGATCATCGTCTTGGCGGCGTTCTTGCCGGCCGGCTTCTTGAACACCGACACGCCGTTGGAGATGGCCTCCAGGCCGGTCAGCGAGGAGCCGCCGTTCGCGAAGCCCTTCAGGATCCACAGGATCGCGGTGAACTGGAACAGGGTGCCGGTGTAGCCGCCGAGCCGCAGCGCGCCGCCGGCCTGGTCGTGCAGGCTGACCGCCTGCGGCAGGCCGGTGGTGGCCAGCTTGATCAGGCCCAGGAGCACGGTCGTGCCGGCCATCAGGATGTAGAAGTAGGCCGGGACCGCGAACGAGCGCCCGGCCTCGCGGATGCCGCGCAGGTTGCCGAAGCACAGCAGGATGATCACGAAGACCGAGATGTAGATCTTCCAGCTGTCGATGTTGACGTGGAAGGTGAAGGTCATCCAGGACGCGATCGCGTCCGTGCCGGCGGCGATCTGCACCGCCACCGTCACGATGTAGTCGATGAGCAGGGCGACCGCGGCGATCTGGGCGACCTTCTGCCCGAAGTTCTCGCGCGCCACCACGTACGCGCCGCCGGCCTTGGTGTAGTGCCGGACGACGTCCCGATAGCACAGGGTCAGCAGGAGCAGCAGGCCCAGGATCACCCCGGTGACCGGCATGACCAGCATGAAGCCCACGGTGCCGAAGTACGGCACGAGCTGGGTCAGCATCTGCTCGGTGCCGTACGCCGAGGAGGACACGCAGTCCGGCGCCAGGACGCCGAGCGCGACCGGGTTCGACAGCTTCTCGCCGTGCAACTGGTCGTTCACCAGCGGCTGGCCGAGCAGCCGCTTCTTGACCCGGTAGCTGAGGCTCTCCGGGAGGTTGACGTCCGGGGCCAGAGCCCCGGGCGCGGCGACCGGTACCGACTTCGCCCCCGCGCCGGCCGGTTTCGGCCCGGCCGTGCTGGTACTGCTCATCGCTTGCTGCCTCGTTTCGGCGGGATCCAAAGGTCCAACATGGTCCCTATGCCCATGCCGAAGGTCTGTCCTATCACCCTGGAGATCAGATCATCCAACCCGAGGGCGTTTGCATTTCGTTTGCACGTGCGAGAACGCCCCTGCCCGCGAGCGGGAGGGGCGTTCTCGATCATGAGCTGTGCGTTTGCGACCAGGACTGTCGCATGGCCGTCGAACTCATCGCCGGGCCGGGGCCGAACGGGGGAGTGTTCGACCTCTCACGAGATCGTCCACGTGTCGGACCCGGTCAACAGTTCGGCCAGCTTGCCCGAGCCGAGCTTGCGGGCCGCGTCGTCCAACTGGTCGGCCATCAGCCGGTCGTAGGTCGGCCGGGTGACGTCCCGGAAGACGCCGATCGGGGTCGGGGAGAGCGTGGCCGGGTCGGGCAGCCGGGACAGGGCGAAGGCCAGGTCCGGCTCCGGGGCGTGGGCGTCGTGGATCAGCACCGAGTCCCCGGCCTGCTCCAGCGGCACCGCCTTCAAGGTGGCGTCGGGCATCCGCACGATCCCGTACCGCTCGTCCTCGGCGCCGAAGGAGATCGGCTGGCCGTGCTCCAGGCGGATCAGGTGCCGGTCCCGGACGCCGTTGTCCTTCAGTTTCTCGAAGGCGCCGTCGTTGAAGATGTTGCAGTTCTGGTAGATCTCGATCAGCGCGGTGCCCTGGTGCTCGGCCGCGGCCTGGAGCACCGAGGTCAGGTGCTTGCGGTCGGAGTCGATGCTCCGGGCCACGAACGTCGCCTCGGCGCCCAGGGCCAGCGAGACCGGGTTGAACGGGGCGTCCAGCGACCCGTAGGGGGTGCTCTTGGTGATCTTGCCCTGTTCGGAGGTCGGCGAGTACTGGCCCTTGGTCAGCCCGTAGATCCGGTTGTTGAACAGCAGGATCTTCAGGTTGACGTTCCGGCGCAGGGCGTGGATCAGGTGGTTGCCGCCGATCGACAGCGCGTCGCCGTCGCCGGTGACCACCCAGACCGACAGGTCCGGCCGGGAGGCGGCCAGGCCGGTGGCGATCGCCGGGGCGCGGCCGTGGATGGAGTGCATCCCGTAGGTGTTCATGTAGTACGGGAAGCGGGAGGAGCAGCCGATCCCGGAGACGAAGACGATGTCCTCCCGGGCGATGCCCAGGGAGGGCATGAAGCCCTGGACCGCCGCCAGGACCGCGTAGTCCCCGCAGCCGGGGCACCAGCGGACTTCCTGGTCGGTCTTGAAATCCTTGGTCGTGAGCTTGAGGAGCTCCGGCATGTCTTAGACCCCCGCCCTTGCTGAATCGCCAACCGCGTCCGACGCGATCAGGTTCTTGATCACTTCGGCCAGCTCGGCCGCCTTGAACGGCAGGCCGCGCACCTGGTTGTAGCCGACCGCGTCCACGAGGTAGCGGGCGCGGATGAGCATGGAGAGCTGCCCGAGGTTCATCTCGGGGATGAGCACTCTGTCGTACTCCTTCAGTATGCGCCCGAGATTGGCCGGGAAGGGGTTCAAGTGCCGCAAGTGGGCGTGCGCGACCCGTTGCCCGCCCCGGCGGACCTGGCGGCAGGCCGCCTGGATCGGGCCGTAGGTCGAGCCCCAGCCCAGGACCAGGATCTTCGCCTCGCCCGAGGGGTCGTCGACTTCCAGGTCGGGGATGTCGATCCCGGCGACCTTGGCCGCGCGGGTGCGGACCATCAGGTCGTGGTTCGCCGGGTCGTAGGAGATGTTGCCGGTCCCGTCCTGCTTCTCGATGCCGCCGATCCGGTGCTCCAGGCCCGCGGTGCCGGGGATGGCCCAGGGCCGGGCCAGCGTCTCCGGGTCGCGCAGGAACGGCCAGAACTCCTCGCTGCCGTCCTCGAGCACCTTGTTCGGGCCGGCGGCGAAGTTCGGGGCGATCTCCGGCAGGTCGGCGACGTCCGGGATGTGCCAGGGCTCGGAGCCGTTGGCCAGGTAGCCGTCGGACAGCAGGAACACCGGGGTGCGGTAGGTGACGGCGATCCGGACCGCCTCCAGGGCGGCGTCGAAGCAGTCGGCGGGGGAGCGCGGGGCCACGATCGGCACCGGTGCCTCGCCGTTGCGCCCGAACATGGCCAGCAGCAGGTCGGACTGCTCGGTCTTGGTCGGCAGACCGGTGCTCGGGCCGCCGCGCTGGATGTCGCAGATCACCAGCGGCAGCTCCAGGCTCACGGCCAGGCCGATGGTCTCGCCCTTGAGGGCGATGCCGGGGCCGGAGGTGGTGGTCACCCCGAGCGCGCCGCCGAAGCTGGCGCCCAGGGCCGCGCCGATGCCGGCGATCTCGTCCTCGGCCTGGAAGGTCCGCACGCCGTGGTTCTTGTGCTTGCTCAGCTCGTGCAGGATGTCCGAGGCCGGGGTGATCGGGTACGCGCCGAGGAACAGCGGCAGCCCGCTCTGGTGGCCGGCGGCGATCAGGCCGTACGCCAGTGCGAGGTTGCCGTGGATGTTCCGGTAGGTGCCCTTGGGCATCGGGGCCGGCGCGACCTCGTAGGAGACGACGAAGTCCTCGGTGGTCTCCCCGTAGTTCCACCCGGCCCGGAAGGCCGCCACGTTCGCGGCCGCTATCGTCGGCTTCTTGGCGAACTTCTTCTCCAGGAACGCCACCGTGGCATCGGTCGGCCGGTGGTAGAGCCAGGACAGCAGACCGAGCGAGTACATGTTCTTCGCGCGCTCGGCGTCCTTGCGGGAGATGTCGAAACCCTCCAACACCTTCACCGTCTGCGTGGTCAGCGCGACCCTGTGCACCTTGTAGCCGTCCAGTGAACCGTCCTCCAGCGGGTCGGCGGCGTAGCCGACCTTGGTCAGGGCGCGCGGGGTGAACTCGTCGGTGTTGACGATGACCGTGCCGCCGCGCGGGACGTCCTTGAGGTTTGCTTTCAGCGCCGCCGGGTTCATCGCCACCAGCACGTCCGGCGCGTCGCCGGGGGTGAGGATGTCGTGGTCGGCGAAGTGCAGTTGGAACGCGGACACGCCGGGCAGGGTCCCGGCGGGGGCGCGGATCTCCGCGGGGAAGTCGGGCAGCGTCGACAGGTCGTTGCCGAACGCCGCGGTCTCGGAGGTGAACCGGTCACCGGTCAGCTGCATGCCGTCGCCGGAGTCCCCGGCGAAACGGATGATGACCCGGTCTACCTTCTCAACCTGCTTGGTCATGGGAAACCCGCCCTGTAGTGAGAAGTGTCGTTACCCGTACTCCAATGTTACGGCGGGTAAGTTTCCCCGAGCGGTAGTGGGAATGCCCGGATGTCTTGTCTGGCGGGATGACGGTGAAAGAGCTGTAAAGATGGGCGGGTCGCCTGGCGGCGCCCGCCCGGGTTCGGCTAACGGGGATCCCGCAGCTGGTCAGGGCCGCCCCAGGGCCCGGTAGGTCCAGCCCGCGGCCCGCCAGGCCGCCGCGTCCAGCGCGTTGCGGCCGTCGATGATGCGGGTGCTCCGCACCTGGCCGCCGACCACCGCCGGGTCCAGCTCGCGGAATTCCTTCCACTCCGTCAGGTGCAGGATCACGTCCGCCTGCTCCGCGGCCTCCATCGCCGTATCGGCGTAGGACAGGGTCGGGAACATCTTGCGGGCGTTGTCGGTGGCCTTCGGGTCGTAGACCGTGACCTGCGCGCCCTGCAGGTGTATCGACGCCGCGACGTTCAGCGCGGGGGAGTCGCGGATGTCGTCGGATTCCGGCTTGAACGCCGCGCCCCACACCGCGACCCGCTTGCCGAGCAGCGAGCCGTCGCACTGCTCCCGGGCCAGGTCCACCGTCCGGGCCCGGCGCCGCATGTTGATGGCGTCGACCTCCTTCAGGAAGGCCAGCGCCTGGTCCACGCCCAGCTCCCCGGCCCGGGCCATGAACGCCCGGATGTCCTTGGGCAGGCAGCCGCCGCCGAAGCCGAGCCCGGGTACCAGGAAGCGGCCGCCGATCCGCGGGTCGTAGGACAGCGCCTGGGACAGCTGCATGACGTCGGCGCCGGCCGCCTCGCACACCTCGGCCATGGCGTTGATGAAGGAGATCTTGACCGCGAGGAAGGAGTTCGCGGAGACCTTGACCAGCTCGGCGGTCGAGAAGTCGGTGACGACCAGCGGCACCTTCTCGGCCAGCAGCTGGGCGTACAAGTGGCGCAGATCCGCCTCGGCCTGCTCGGACCGCACGCCGATCACCAGCCGGTCCGGGTGCAGCGTGTCCTGCACCGCGTAGCCCTCGCGCAGGAACTCGGGGTTCCACGCCACCTCGGCGTTCGGCGCCAGCTCCGCGAGCCGGTCGGCGATCCGGGCGGCGGTGCCGACCGGGACCGTCGACTTGCCGACCACCAGCGAGCGGCCCTGGTGCGCGATGGCCCGGGCGATGCTGTCGAAGGCGGCGTCGACATAGGTCATGTCGGCGGCGTACTCGCCCTTCTTCTGCGGCGTGCCCACCGAGACGAAGTGCACCGCGCCGTCGCCGGCCCACGCGGCCAGCTCGGCGTAGTCGGAGGTGAAGGACAGCCGGCCGGCCGCGATCTGCTCGCGCATCAGCTCCTGCAGCCCGGGCTCGTAGAAGGGGACGCGGCCGTCGGCCAGCGCGGCGACCTTCTCCACGTCCACATCCAGGCCCATGACCTCGAATCCGAGTTCGGCCATGCAGGCGGCGTGGGTGACACCGAGATACCCGGTGCCGATCACCGTGATCCGCACTTGTGTCTCCGATCTGAGGGGGGCTGTCGGTCGAAGCAACCCAGACTAGATGTCGATGTTAAGCGGAACCGAAAGGCGTGAGAACCAGCTCCGCCCACCCATGACGCGGCTCCCGAACGGGACCCCCAGACCGGTCGCGCACCGCACCGGCCCGGCTTCGCTCGGTGTCGGCGACGCCGTCGGTGGAGCACGGAGGAACAGCCGGTGGCGCCGGGTTTGCTGAACCGGTTGACAGGGGCGTCCGGCTCCGGCGCCCCTCACAGGAAACTCAGTGCTCTGACAGGTGATCACGCCTCGTAGGCGACTAAGGCGCAACGGGTAGGCGAACAAATGTCCCTGGTCGGACGTTTCCCAACTCGGGGTAGCTTCCGCGCGCCTAGATTGATCGCTCGAGACAGCTTCAAACTGGAGCTCGAGTGTTGGGCGGAATGGCCGTGGACACTGTGCGGGACGAAAGCGGACGCGTGCTGGTGGACCGGGCCGACAACGGGCGATACCGGTGGCGGGCCAAGGCGAGCAACGGTCGCATAGTGGCCGTCTCGGCCGCGGCCTACTCGGGGATAGACGAAGCCCGCCGCGCCTACTCACGCTTACGCCGGGACGCGCCGACCCTGTCGGCACGTATCAGCCATGTGAAGGACGGAGCCGGCTGGACCTGGGTGCTCCAGTCGCCGAGCGGGACGGCGCTGGCCCGGTCGGTCCGCTCCTATGAACGGTACGCGACCTGTCAGATAGCGGTCGCCAAGTTCCTGGCGCTGCTCGCCGCAGAAGGCTGAGATGGCGGCCTCGCTGGTGGTCAGCTCCGCCGACGACGGCGAGCTGACCTGGGTCCTGCTCGCGGCCAACGGCCGTCCGCTGGCGCGTTCGGCCAACGTCTACCGCAGCGACGAGGCCCTGGACGCGGCCTGGCGCGAACTGGTCGCCGACCGCGACGCCCTCAGCATCCGCCTCGGCCGCGACGGGCCGGACTGGTGGTGGACGGCCACGCTCCCGGTCCGCGTCGTGGGCGCGGGCATGAGCGCGGGGCGGGTGGTGGCCCGCAGCGCGCGCGGGTACCTGCGACCGGACCAGTGCCGCGGAGGCGCCATCGGGTTCCGGAACGCCTTGTCGGGCTACGCCCGGCGCGGTAGGTGAACGAGGCGTGTCCGGGATGGCGCCGGGACGGTACCGACGGAAGCACTTCTGGCGCACGCCGGTGGTACCGGCGCTCATCGCCGGGCGCGTGGCCTGCTTGTGCGGCGGGCCGTGGCCGCCGATCGACGCGGCGACGGTTGGTGAGGACGTTGTGACGATGTGTGGTCCTCGGCGAAGGTGAGTGCTGAGTAGTTCGAACCGGCTACCGCTTCGGAGTCCCGGGGCGGCTACCGCCGCACCCTTACCGCCGGCAACCGGCCCTCCGCTGCCGCGGGTGAACGCGAGGCTCCGAAGACGGCACCGAAGCGCCACTGCCGGAAGCACACCGGGTTATGCCGGACTTTGTTTCAGGGCACTCACACACCCCTCAAGCAGCACATCTGTGCGGTCCGAGGCCGATTCGGCCGCGGACCGCACACAGAGTGCCCTCTGGTCGTCCGCTCGCCGGTCGGCGAGTCTCATTCCCGCAAGGACCAGTCCCCCTTGCAGGAGGAAACGCAATGCGCTCTGTCACCCGCAAGCTCGCCATCACCTCGGCGGTCGCCGCGGCCGTCCTCGGCGCCACGGTGGCGTCGAACGGCGCCGCGCTGGCCGACCCGCCGGCGGGCACCACCCCGGCCGCGACCGACATCGTCGCCGCCGGTTCGGACACCATCCAGGCGTTCGACAACGGTCTGTCGACCCAGTACAACGCGACCAGCCCGGCCTCGAAGTTCTACACCTGGGACGCGACCGGCACCTCGCCGATCACCCCGAAGACCGGCGCCACCTCGATTCCCCGGCCGAACGGTTCCGGCCAGGGCATCACGGCGCTGAACAACAACACCAACGCCACGCTCGACATCGCCCGCTCCTCGCGCGGTCCGAACACGGGCACCGCGGACTGGTTCATCCCGTTCGCCCAGGACGCGGTGGGCTGGGCCGGCTTCACCGGCGGCAACGCGCCGACCGACCTGACCTCGGCCGACCTGCAGGGCATCTACACCTGCAGCATCACCAACTGGAACCAGATCACCGACGAGCCCGGCTACACCGGCCCGAACGCGACGATCGACCCGATCGTCCCGCAGTCCGGTTCCGGCACCCGTTCGTTCTTCCTGTCCGCGCTGAACATCACGGCCGCCAGCGAGCCGTGCTGGAACGCCACCACGCCGGAGGAGAACGAGGGCACCGCCTCGGTCTTCGCCGGTGACGTGAACGCCGTCTTCCCCTACTCGCTGAGCCACGCGGTCGGCCAGCTCTACGACGGCAAGGGCAGCGGCACCGACAACATCGGCGTCCTGGACGTCTTCCGCTCGATCGACGGCAACACCCAGATCGACCAGACCAACAAGGTGTGGAACGCGAACTTCCCGCTGACTTACACCCGCGAGGTCTACCACGTCGTGCGCCAGTCCGACTGGGCCGACGCCACCGAGGGCCCGCGCCTGAAGGCCCTGCTCGACCGCTCCACCAACGGCGGCTACCTGTGTGGCACCGCCGCCAGCAGCCTGATCACCAGCTACGGCTTCCAGACGCTGGGCAACGCCTGCGGCACCCTGACCGCCGGTCAGTGACCTCTCACCGGTCGGAGCACCACTGACCCTCGGTCGCGGTGATCCGGCCTCACGACCGGGCCCGCCGGAGCCGTCCATGGACGACTCGGCGGGCCCGGCTCTTCCTCCCTTCCCCATGTCCGCCCTCTATCCCTGACTTCCAAGGAGTCCCCATGAACCGCACCGCTGTGCGCACGGTGGCTGCCGCCGCCGCCCTCGCCGCGACCGCCATCGCCCTGCCGTCGGCCAGCGCGACCGGCACCCCGGCTTCCGGTTCGGTCGCCTTGACCGCCTCCAACGCCTTCCTCACCTCGGCGCTCCGCTCCGGCATCGCGGCGGTGCCGCTGCCGACGGCGACCGGGTCCTACAACAGCGCCACCGGTGCGACCGCGACCTTCCCGGTCACCGGTGGCAACGCCGTGCTGGCGCGCTACTACGGCAGCGTGACGCTCGGCGGCGGGATCGCCTTCGCGGACGCGCTGACCGGCAAGATCGTCTGCTTCCACCAGGTCTCCCTCAGCGCCCGCAGCCAGGAGCTGTCCGCGGTGCCCGACGGCGGCACCACGCCGGTGAACCTGTTCGAGTTCGGCGGCGACACCGTGATCAGCAACATCGGCGTCAAGCCGGAGACCCTGACCGGTGACGCGGACATCCCGGCCGACGGCGCCGCCTATCTGGACCAGGCGCTGGGCACCACGTTCTTCACCGCCAACCAGGCTGTCGGCTCCCTGAGCGCCACCTACACGCCGGCCTCCTGATCAATTCATTGACATGCCGACCGAAAGTGCGACGCCGGGCCGGTCCCGGCGTCGTTTCGCGGTCGGCCACCGTTTTCGCCTTGGCCGCGTCGCGGTCGGTTCCCCGTCGCCCGCGAGCGGGCGAATGTATGCGTCCCCTGATTTTCGATCTCGGAGGTTCCTCCATGTCGCCCCGTGAAGCGGGAGCCGTCCGGCGCCGCAGAGGCGTGCGCGCCTATTGTGCGGCCGTACTCGCCTGGACGGCCGCGTTCATGGCGGCCCTGGTTCTGCTGCCTCCGGGTGCGCACACCATCGCCGCGGCCCACGCTGACAGCTCGTCGGTCACCGTCCCCGGACCAGCGGTCTGGATTCCGTCCACGCAGACGTACGGCGCCAACGGCGCTGTGACGGTTTCCCAGACAACGAACCTTGTGGACCAGATGGTTCATGTGTCCTGGACCGGTTTCACTCCCAGCAGCGGCCAGTTCGTGACGTTCACCAACCTCAACGTCCTGTACCCGGTCGCGGTCTACGAATGCCGGGGCACGAATCCCAAGATCACCGACTGCTACGGCACGACCCACTACGGCCAGAAGGCCGCCGCCGGCTTCGCCCAGCCCAACGACGGGGCAGGCCTGGCAGCGCCTGACTTCCCCAACAACGCGGTGCCCGCGGTGACTCGTAGCGACGGCACCGGAAGCGCTGACATCGAGGTCTACACGGCGAACCAAAGCCCGTCTTTGGGCTGTGACGCGGCCAACCCGTGTTCGATCGTCGTCGAACCGAACTACGGCGGCGACTCGACCGGGATCGACAGTACGACGTCGCCCCCGGCACCGAACTGCGCCGACCACGGGGTGGACCGCCACCCTCCCTATATGGCGACGTTCAATGGCTTTCTCCAGGTCGACCCGAACCAGAACGGCACCGGCGAGATGTGTGCCTGGAACAACCACGTCACCATTCCGCTCTCCTTCGCCCCCGTCGCCGGCGCCTGTCCGGCCAGTGCGGCCGGCGTGTCCGCCGAGGGGATGCCGATGCTCGACCGGGCCTTGGCGCAGTGGACGGTCGGTGCCTGCCTCAACTCGGCCGATCCGGTAACCCTGCAGTACAGCAGCGATATCACCGAGCCGGAGTCGCGCAGCGACTTCTTGCAGGGCCGGGCCGGGGCTGACATGGCCTTCACCTCGCTGCCCGCCGATCCGGCGGCCAGCAGCGCGCATCCGTACACCTATGTGCCACTGGGCAACACCGGCATCGTGATCGCGTTCTTCATCGATGACGCCCGCACGCACCTGCCCATCACCGGCGTGAAGCTGAACGCGAGATTGATCGCCAAACTGTTGACGCAGTCCTATGACGTCGAACACATCTCGACCTCGAAGATCGACATCCCGTCGGTGGCGGGGAACCCGACGTGTCTGTTCAGCGATCCGGAGTTCCTGGCGCTGAACGCCCAGACCGGTGTCACCTGGCCGAACTGCGCGGGGAACGCCATCTCCAGTCTGCCGATCGTGACGGGCGGCACGACTGATCTGGTGACGGAGCTGACGACGTGGATCATGTCGGATCCCGACGCCGAGGCGTTCCTGGCCGGGACTCCGGATCCATGGGGCATGCACGTCGATTCCTTCTACCAGACCTCCAAATATCCCTACCCCATCAACAGCTTCGTCTCTCAGGACGGCAGCGGCCCCGCGGGCGAACTGGGGACCGGCCTGCCCTTCCCCACCGATCCCAACGCGGCGGATCATGACGGGGCGCATATGAAGGGCTACGAGTGGAACCCGCTCCAGGCCGGGCTCGACGACGTCGCCCGGCACATGCTGCAGGCGAACCCGACATGCATCGTCTGGCAGTACGACGCGTTCAACGGCATCCACGACAAGTGCACGGCGCAACTCGTCGGCGGCCGTGACGTGATCGCCGTCATGGACGCCGGCCGCGCCGCGGCCTTCAACATGCCGACCGCGGCCCTGGCCAATGGTTCCGGTGCCTACGTGCCTCCGAACGCTTCCAGCATGAAGTCGGCAGCCCTGGACTACGTGACCGATCCCAAGACCGGGACCCAGTCGCTTCCGTGGGGCAGCGCCCACACCGGCTACTCGGGCGACACCAACGCCTACGCGTTGACCGTCCCGACATACGCGATGGCTCCGACCTCCGGGGTCCCGGCGGCCAAGGCCACCACGATCGCCGATCTCCTGTCCGCGGTGACGGACAGCCGCAGCGGCCAGCTGTCCGGCACCCAGCCCGGCGAGCTCGCTCCCGGCTTCACGGCGAACACCCCGGCGCAGGCGGCGCAGGCGGGCGCGGCGATCGGCAGGATTCGGGCCGGCGCCGGCCCGAACGGCGGGCCGACCACGGTGACCGCCACCGGCCCGGCCACCGGCAAGCCCACCACCTCCGGCAACGAGGTGATCACCCCGGTGACGGTCACGAAGAACGGCACGCCCTCGGTCTCTTACAGCACCAGCACGCTGGGCGGCAACGGCGGGGCGAACGGCGGTGCCGACGCGGCGGACGGCGCGTCCGGTTCGTCCAAGGGCGCGGCTGGAGCCTCCGGGAGCAGCGGCCCGACCCGCAACCTGAGCGGCTCCACCACGGCGGCGGCGGTGGGTAGTGCCACTGCTGACAAGGCCGGGGTCGGCCGGCTGATCCTGCCGATCCTGCTGATCATCGGCCTGGTCCTGGTGGCCGCCGGTCCCGCGGCGCTGGTCCTGTCCTCCGGCGGCGTGAGCACCAAGCTTCGGGCGCTGTGGCCGCAGGCCAAGCGGCGTTTCGGGCGGTGAGCCGGTGACCACCGCCGACGCCGGCACCGAGCTGGCCGACGACCTGTTCGGGTCGCCGCCCCAGGGCTCCGGCCCCGGGGCGGCGCCCGCCCCCGCCGACGACACCCCGATGAAGATCATCCCTGGCGTCTCGCGCGGCGACCGGGTCTTCCGGATCGCCTTCCGGGGCGCCGGCCTGTCGGTGTTCGCGATCATGGGGCTGATCGCCCTGTTCCTCATCACCCGCGGCGCGCAGGCGCTGCACGCCACGGGCTGGTCCTTCCTGACCGAGCAGCGGTGGCAGACGGCCACGCACCGGTTCGGCGTGGGTGCCGTGCTGCCGGACGGGATCATCATCGCGGTCATCGCGCTGGTGATCGCGGTGCCGGTGGCGCTGTCCGCGGCGCTGTGGATCTCCGAGTACGCGCCTTCCGGCCTTCGCCGGACTCTGATCTCGCTGATCGACCTGATGGCGGCGGTGCCGAGCATCGTCTACGGGCTGTGGGGGCTGATCTTCCTCACGCCGCGCATCATCGGGTTCGAGCGCTGGGCGGCGACCCACCTCGGTGGCGTGCTGCCGTTCCTCAAGGTGCGCAACGGCGAGGTCTCCGCTTCCTACTCGCAATCGGGGTTCATCGCCGGGGTGGTGGTGGCGCTGATGATCATCCCGATCGTCTGCTCGCTGTCCCGGGAGGTGTTCTCCCAGGCCCCGACCGGAGAGCGGGAGGGCGCCTATGCCTTGGGCGCCACGCGGTGGGGGATGGTGCGCACCGTCGTGCTGCCGTTCGGTAAGGGCGGGATGATCGGCGCGGTGATGCTGGGGTTCGGCCGGGCCATGGGTGAGACCATCGCCGTCGCGCTGATCATCTCGCCGGTGTTCGCGATCACCTGGCATCCCCTGCAAGCCGACTCCAACTCCATCTCCTCGCTGATCGCGCTGCGATACGGCGAGTCCGACAAGCTGTCGCTGTCGGCCCTGATGGCCGCCGGGCTCGTGCTGTTCACGATCACCCTGCTGGTCAACATGGTCGCGTCCGCGATCATCGCCAGATCGCGCTCCGGCGCCGCGACCAACGAGTGAGGGGTCTGACGCCGTCATGACACTTATCGATATCGCCACGAGCAGTGGCGCGACCGGTGAGGGCACCGCGTATCTCGACGCGGCCACCGGGCAGGTCCGGGTGCGTCCCGGCGCGATCACCACCGCCGACATCGGCACTCTGGCCGGCGCCGCCGTGGGCGCGCTCGGGCTGGTCTGGCTGGTGTACGAGCGGATCATGCCGTGGTCCGGCGCACTCGGGTTCTGGCTGTGCTGGTATGTGATGTTCCTGGTCTTCTACTGGGGCATCGCGCGCACCCAGTGGGAGGCGCGTCACGTGCGGGAGAAGCTTGCCGCGGCCATGTTCACCGGCGCCGGGGTCTTCGTGCTGGTGGTACTCGTCGACCTGATCGCCTACGTGGGCTGGCGGGGAGAGAAGGCCATCGGGCATGGCAACTTCCTGACCACCGACATGCAGAAGACCGGGCCGTTGGACGGTCTGAACAGCGGCGGCATATTGCACGCGATGATCGGTTCGCTGGAGCAACTGGGTCTGGCGACCTTGTTCGCGGTGCCGCTGGGCATCGCCGCCGCGGTGTTCATGTCCGAGATCGGCGGGCGGCTGGCCCGACCGGTGCGCACCGTGGTCACGGCGATGACCGCGCTGCCCTCGATCGTGGCCGGGCTGTTCGTGCTCGGCTCGGTGATCCTGACCCTGGGCTACGACCGCAGCGGCTTCGCCGCGTCGCTGGCGCTGACCGTGATGATGATGCCGATCGTGACCCGCGCCGCCGAAGTGGTGATCCGCATCGTGCCCAACACCTTGCGAGAGGCCTCTTACGCGCTGGGCGGGAGCCAGTGGCGCACGGTGTGGAACGTGGTGCTGCCGACCGCCCGCTCCGGTCTGACGACTGCGGTCCTGTTGGGCATGGCCCGCGCGGTGGGCGAGACCTCGCCGGTCCTGCTCACGGCCGGGTTCTCCTCCGGCAAGAACTCGAACCCGTTCAGCGGGCAGCAGGTCAGCCTGCCGCTCTACGTGTGGAACTACGTGCGTTATCCGCAAGAGAACATGAAGATCCGGGCCTTCGGCGGAGCGCTGGTGCTGATGGCCATCGTCATGATCCTGTTCGTCGCCGCGCGCATGGCCGGCGGCCGTCGACCCGGCGAGTTGTCGCGGCGTCGCCGTCGCCAGATGGCCCGTGACCGGGTCCGCATCGCCGCGACGCATCCCGCCAGGCCGCAGGCGCCGGCTGTGACTCCTGCGCCCACCGCCGCGGCAATCATCCATCCGGAACCGGAGCCAGCCTCGTGAAAACAGCCCGCATCCTCAGACCCCGAATCCCGGTCTGGCTGGCGGCCGGCCTGGCCGTGACCGCGGCCCTGGCCGCCGCGCTCACTCCGGCCACCCCGGCGCACGCCGCCACCGCGTTGAGCGGGTCCGGCTCCTCGTGGAGCGGTCCGGCGCTGGACCAGTGGCGCCGGGACATCCTGCCGCAGGGCATCAACATCAACTTCTCGGCCAACGGCTCGGCGGCCGGCCGGACCGACTGGGAAAGCGGTCTGGACGACTTCACGGCTTCCGACGTTCCGTTCCGCAGCACGAGAGACCAGGGCGTGAGCGGTTCGAACACCGGCGCGGGGAACATCGAGAACCCGACCTGGCGGTACTCCTACGTTCCGGTGACCGCCGGCGGCACGACCTTCATGTACAACCTGAAGATCGGCGGCAAGCAGGTCACCGACCTGCGCCTGTCGCCCGACGTGCTGGTCGACATCTTCACCAACCAGATCACCATGTGGGACGACCCGCGGATCAAGGCCGACTACCCGGGGAACCTGCCGCACGAGCCGATCACCCCGGTGGTGCGCTCCGACGGTTCCGGTGCGACCGCGCAGTGGACCCGCTACATGGAGCACACGCACAAGGCGCAGTGGGACGCGTATTGCAACGCGATCAACGGTGTCTCCTGCGGTGATTACACGGAGTTCTTCCCGACCCCGCCCAGCAGCAACATGCACTCCGAGAACGGCTCGGACGTGGTGGCCGGTTTCATCATGTCCCCGCAAGGCGAGGGCGCCATCGGCTACGACGAGTACGCCTACGCCAAGCTCAACAACTGGCCGGTCGTCAAGGTCCTGAACCCCGCCGGCTACTACTCCATCCCGACCGCGTCGAACGTCGCGATCGCGCTCACCGCCGCGAAGATCCGCGGCGTGGACGACGACACCCCGCCGAGCGACCCGAACTATCTGCAGCAGAACCTCGACGCGGTCTACACGATGACGGACCCCCGGTCGTACCCGATCTCCAGCTACAGCTACATCATCGTGCCCCGCGATACCGGGACGCTGCCGGCGCTGCCCAGGGCGAGCGACGACCACGGCGCCGCGCTGTCGAAGTACGCCGCCTACATCCTGTGCGGCGGGCAGGCCGAGGCCGACCAACTCGGGTACTCGCCGATCCCGCGGAACCTGGTGAAAGGCGGGATGCTCCAGGTGTCGCACATCCCCGGGCAGCAGTCCGGCGTGGATCCCAACACCCTGTCCAACTGCCCGAACCCGACCTTCAACGCCTCCGGCCAGCTGACGGTGCTCGCCGACGCGCCGCAGCCGAGCCCCTGTGACAAGGCCGGCACCCCGCTGAACTGCACGGTCGGGACTTCCGGCGGCGGCTCGGGCGGGTCGGCCGGCGGCTCCTCCGGCGGTTCCTCGGGCGGCAAGAAGGGCAGCACCACCGGCGGCCACTCGACGTCTGGCGGGACCTCTGGCGGAGCCAACGGCGGTTCGGGGTCGAACGGCGGGAACACCGGCGGTGCCGGCGGTACCGGCGGGACCACCGGAGGCGCGGTCGGCGGGACCACGGGCGGCACCACCGGCGGTGGTGCCGGTGGGATCGACCCGGTCACCGGGCAGACCCTCGACGACTCCAGCGGCGGGGACAGCGGCGGGTCCAGCGGAGGAGCCACGCAGGTGGTGGCCGACGTGCCACAGCACCGTGATCCGAAGCTGATGGCCGGTCTCACGGCGTTGGAACTGCTGGCGGTGGTGACCATCCCGCCGATGCTCGGCAACATGTTGGTGCGCCGCCGGAGATTGGCCGCGGCCAATGCCGCGGACCGGGGGGAATCGGAGCCGAAGCTGTGACCGCGCCCACCACGTCGCTGGACCCGGAGCTGGACTCCGGGACCGAGGCCGTCGGCACCGCGGAGGCGGATCCCGAGGAGAAGCAGGCCACTGTGACGCTTGAGTCTCCGGAGCCGGAGTCGGAGGCTCAGCCGGCCCGGCCCCGGCAGTCGGCCGCCGCTGTGCGCGCCGCGCTGCGCGCCGGCCGGGGCCGGCGGATCGTGCGGACGGTGGCCACGGCGGCGAGCCTGCTGTCCGTGCTCATCCTCGGGTTCGCCGGCTACGCCTACGGATTGTCCCGGCTCCAGGAACAGCACAGTCAGGCCAACCTCTACCGGGTGCTGGCCGCTGAGCTCGCGCAGGCGACGGCGCCGGTCAGCCCGTCGCCGGACGGGGTCCCGCTGGCCATCATGGACATCCCGGCGATCGGGGTGCACCAGGCGGTCATCGTCGAGGGCACGACCGGCGCCGACCTGGCCAAGGGGCCCGGGCACCGCCGGGACACCGTGCTGCCCGGCCAGCCCGGGGTCAGCGTGGTGATGGGGCGGAGCGGGACGTTCGGCGCGCCGTTCGCCGCGCTGACCGGGCTCCAGGTCGGCGACAAGATCGACTTCACCACCGGCGAGGGCACCTTCACCTACACCGTGAACGCCTTCGGCCAGGGGTCCAAGCCGATCGTCGACCCCTTCAAGAACCGGCTGGTGCTGGCCACCGGCGACTCGACCTGGATCCCGACCCACGCCGTCTATGTCGGTGCGCACCTGGACGGCGAGCCCGCGGGCGGCTCCGGACAGCGCGGTACGCAAAGCGACCTGGACAAGCCGCTGGCCTCCGACACCGACGCCTGGCCCACATTGCAGCTGTGGGCGCTGGCCCTGGCCCTGGCGGTGGCCGCGACGGTCGGGCTGAGCGTGGTGTGGAACCGGCGCGCCGTCTACCTGTCCATGGCGCCGGTGCTGGCCGCGCTGCTGTGGTGCGTGTACGAGAACGCCGCCATCTTGCTGCCGAACCTCAACTGAACCTGGGACCACGATGACCGAGATAGAAGAGCACGGCGGGGTGGCGACGGCCTCGGCCGCGGACGCCCCCACCGAGCAGCTGCCGCCGGTTCCGCCCGGCCCCGGCTCGGCCGCTGGTCCGGACGGGGACGGGGCCGTCGGCCGCCTGTCCAGCCTGGAGACCCGCGACCTGTCGGCCTGGTTCGGCGACCACAAGGTGCTGGAGCGGGTGTCGCTCACCATGGCGCCCGGCGAGGTGACGGCCCTGATCGGGCCGTCCGGCTGCGGGAAGTCCACGTATCTGCGGATCCTGAACCGCATGCACGAGATGGTGAAGTCGGCGCAGCTGGCCGGGCAGGTGCTGCTGGACGGCGCCGACATCTACTCGCCGGGCCGGCGCCCGGCGGACATCCGGGCCCGGGTGGGCATGGTGTTCCAGCGCCCGAACCCGTTCCCGGCGATGTCCATCTACGACAACGTGGTCAGCGGTCTGAAACTGGCCGGGATCAGGGCCAACAAGGCGCGGCGTGACGAGCTGGTGGAGACCAGCCTGACCCAGGCCGGTCTGTGGATCGAGGTCCGCAACCGGCTCCGCGCGCCCGGCGGCGCGCTGTCCGGCGGCCAGCAGCAGCGGCTGTGCATCGCCCGCTCGCTGGCGGTGGAGCCGGACGTGCTGCTGATGGACGAGCCCTGCTCCGCCCTGGACCCGACCTCCACCCGCCGGGTCGAGGAGACCATCGCCGACCTGCGCGGCCGGCTGACGATCGTGATCGTCACCCACAACATGCAGCAGGCCGCGCGGGTCTCGCAGAGCTGCGCGTTCTTC
Source organism: Catenulispora pinistramenti (assembly GCF_018274385.1). GTDB lineage: Bacteria > Actinomycetota > Actinomycetes > Streptomycetales > Catenulisporaceae > Catenulispora > Catenulispora pinistramenti. The sequence goes on from NZ_JAAFYZ010000019.1 coordinate 22,923, forward strand.
CTGGCCACGCACGACACGCCGGGGCGGATCGTGGAGGCCGGGCCGACGCGGCAGCTGTTCGAGGACCCGCAGGACGAGCGGACCTCGGACTACGTGAACGGCCGGTTCGGCTAGCCCGGAACGGGTTTCGGTGCGGCGCCGGCCGGGTCTTCAGGGCCCGGCCGGCGCCGTGCTGTGTGCGCCGCCGGCCGGGATCAGAACACCGACCAGCCGGTGGCCGCGCTGAACCGGTCCAGGGCCTCCACCCCGGCCACCGAGTTCCCGTGCGGGTCCAGTGCCGGCGACCACACGCACAGCGCCGCGCGGCCCGGGACCACGGCGACGATGCCGCCGCCCACGCCGCTCTTGCCGGGCAGGCCCACCCGGAAGGCGAAGTCGCCGGCCGCGTCGTAGGCGCCGCAGGTCATCATCAGGGCGTTGACCCGCTTGGCGCCCAGGACCGGGAGCAGCCGGGTGCCGTCGGTGCGCACGCCGTGCCGGGCCAGGAACAGCGCCGCCATCGCGGTCTCGGCGCAGCTCATGGCGATCGAGCAGTGCCGGAAGTAGTGCTCGGCGGTGAGGTCCACCGGGTTCTCGATGTTGCCGTAGGCGGCCATGAAGTGGGCCAGGGCCAGGTTCAGGTCGCCGTGCTCGCCCTCGGAGGCGGCCACCGCGCCGTCGATGGTGACGGTGTGGTCGCCGGACTCGGCGCGCAGGAAGTCCAGGACGGCGCCCGCCGCGTCGCCGGTCTGGGTCTGCAGGATGTCGGTGACGACCAGCGCCCCGGCGTTGATGAACGGGTTGCGCGGGATGCCGCGTTCGTACTCCAGCTGGATCAGCGAGTTGAAGGCGTTGCCGGACGGCTCCACGCCCACCCGGCCGCGCAGCGCCCCGGCGTCCCCGGCCATCACCAGGGCCAGGGTGAACACCTTCGAGATGCTCTGCAGCGAGAAGCGCTCCTGGAAGTCGCCCACGCCGTACAGGTGGCCGTCGACGGTGGCCAGGGCCATCCCGAAGCGGTCCGGCGGCACATTGGCCAGCGCCGGTATGTAGTCCGCCACGCGTCCTTCGCCGACGTATGGCGCCACCTCGTCGGCGACCCATTCCAGCAGCGCGTCGTAGGCGATGTCGTCCACCGAGACCGCCGCGCCCTCCTCAGTCGCCATCTGCGGCGCACCCCGGGATGTCCAGCCTGGTCTGGATGTCGGCCGCCCACTGCCGGTCGTGTGTGGTCTCCATGAACTCTTTCCAATCGATCAGCAGATAGGTGAGGTCGATCACGCCGCGGTGCCGGAACTGCGCGTGCTGGTCATGATCCCATCGTTCCCCTACGAAAGGAGGACGTGCGCCGATCCGTGGGCGACCTACGCTGAAGGGGTGAAATCCCCGTCCTGGCTCCCGCGCGCCCGCGACCTCGCGGTGATGTCGCTGGCCCTGATGGAGGCGCTGGCGGACCTGCTGGATGACGAGTACGCGCACCACGACCTGGCGATGGCGCTCTGGCAGACCTCGCTGGCGGTGGTCGGGACGGCCGCCCTGTGGTGGCGCCGGTCGCACACCGAGCGCGTGACCGTGCTGACGATGGTGCTGTGCGTCGCCGGCCAGGTGCAGGTCCCGCTGGCGATGATGCTCTTCGCCCTGGCGGTGAAGCGCCGGGACCGCTGGATGTTGGTCCTCACCGCCGTCGCCTACGTGGCCTTCCTGGCCGAGACGGCGGTCCAGAACCACGACGTGACCTTCGGCGACCTGCTGACGACCCTGCTGGTGGTCCTGGTCCTGACGCTGTCCGGCGCCTACTTCGGGGCCCGCCACGACCGCCTGGTGGCCCTCCAGGAGCGCGCGGAGCGGGCCGAGGCCGAGCAGGAGGCGCGGGCCGAGGCCGCCCGGCTGGCCGAACGGGCCCGGATCGCCCGCGAGATGCACGACGTGCTGGCGCACCGGATCTCGCTGATCGCGCTGCACGCCGGCGGCTTGGAGATCACCGAGCGCCCCGAGCCCGACGCCGCCCGGCAGACCGCCGGCCTGATCCGGGAGACCGCGCGCTCGGCGCTGGAGGACCTGCGCAACGTGCTCGGCGTGCTGGCCAGCGGCGACACCTCGGCCCCGCTGGCCCCGCAGCCGCGCTTCGCCGACATCGCCGAGCTGGTCGAGCGCTCGGCCGCGGCCGGCGTGTCGGTGCGGCTGGTGCCGAACAGCAGCCTGGGCCTGGAAGCCGAGGTGCCGGAGGCGGTCGGCCGCGCCGCCTACCGGGTGGTCCAGGAGGCGCTGACCAACATCCACAAGCACGCCGCCTCGGCCGCCAGTGCGGTCCGGCTGTCCGGCGCTCCGGGCATCGGCCTGGAGGTGCGCGTGGAGAACCAGGCGCCGCGGGCCGTGGGGACCTCGCTGCCCGGCGCCGGCTCGGGCCTGGCCGGGCTGCGTGAGCGGGTCGAGGTGGCCGGCGGCTCGTTCGAGGCCGGTCCGACCCTGCGCGGCGGCTTCCTGGTGCTGGCCTGGCTGCCCTGGCCGGAGAACGGGACCAAGGAGGAGGCGGACTACGGCGTGATCGTCACCCCGTCCGCCGGCAGCCGTTCCCACCCCGGGAACCTCAAGAGGGGTCCGGAGAATCCAGTCGGCGCCGCCTGCGCCGCCGACGATGACAAGAACCACGCCGCCCCGACCGCCGGTCCCGCCGACCGCCGCCTGATCCCCGCCCCGGAGCCCGCCGCATGATCCGCATTCTGCTCGTCGACGACGAGAGCCTGGTCCGCGCGGGTCTGCGCACCATCCTGGAGTCCGCCGAGGACCTGCGGGTGGTGGCCGAGGCCGAGGACGGCTCCCAGGTGATCGACGCGCTCGCGGCGCACCGTCCGGACGTGGTGCTGATGGACGTCCGGATGCCGCGCGTGGACGGCCTGGAGGCGCTGCGCCGGGTCCAGGCCACCCCCGACCCGCCGCCGGTGGTCATGCTCACCACCTTCGACCTGGACGCCTACATCTTCGAGGCGCTGCGCCTGGGCGCCACCGGCTTCCTGCTGAAGGACACCCCGCCGCGCGACCTGGTCTCGGCGATGCGCGTGGTGGCCCGCGGCGACGCGATGCTGTCGCCGCCGGTGACCAAGCGCCTGCTGGACCACTACACCGGCCTGCGCGTCGCGGACCGCGCGGAGCAGGCGGCGAAGCTGCTGACCGACCTGACCCCGCGCGAGCGGGACGTGCTCGCCGAGGTGGCGCGGGGGCTGTCGAACGCGCAGATCGGCAAGAACCTGTATCTGAGCGAGGCGACGGTGAAGGCCCATGTGTCCCGGGTGATGGCCAAGCTCGGCGTGGCGAACCGAGTGCAGGCGGCGTTGGTGGGGCGCGATGCGGGGCTGCTCGACCAGGCGTGAGCGTGCCCTCGGCCCCCGGACGCCGGTCACAGGTCCGCCGCAAGCCTGTGATCAGCCGGTTCCGCCGTCCCGGTTTCCCGCACCCGCACCCCGTTTGTCAGAAGGCCGGGCTATCGTGAAAAACGTGTCCACGACCACAGACCGCGACGCCGTCGCCGAGCAGCTCGAACCCTTCCGCCGCGAGCTGACCGCCTACTGCTACCGGATGCTGGGCTCCGCGTTCGAGGCTGAGGACGCGGTGCAGGAGACGCTGCTGCGGGCCTGGTCGAAGTTCGACGGGTTCCAGGGGCGCTCGCAGCTGCGGACCTGGCTGTACCGGATCGCGACCAACGTGTGCCTGGACATGGGGCCGGCGGCGCAGCGGCGGGCCCGGCCGATGGACTTGTTCTCACCGGGATCGGCGACCGCGCCGAACATGGCGCAGCTGGAGGAGAACGTCTGGGTGGGGCCGATCCCGGACGAGCGGGTGCTCAGCGGGGATCCGGCGGAGGTCGCGGTCGGGCGGGAGAGCATCCGGCTGGCGTTCGTCGCCGCGTTGCAGCAGCTGGCGCCGCGGCAGCGGGCGGTGCTGATCCTGCGCGAGGTGCTGGCGTGGTCGGCCGCCGAGACCGCCGAGCTGCTGGACTCCTCGGTGGCCTCGGTCAACAGCGCGTTGCAGCGGGCCCGGGCCACACTGGCCGACGGCGGCACGGCCGGGGACACCGCCAAGCCGCTCGACGAGGAGCAACGCGAGTTCCTGGCCAAGTACGTGAAGGCCTTCGAGGCCTTCGACATCGACGGTCTGACCGAGCTGCTGCGGGCCGACGTCACCTTGAACATGCCGCCCTACCAGCTCTGGCTGCAGGGCATCGAGGAGCTGCGCACCTGGTGGGCGGGCCCCGGCAGCGGCTGCCGCGGTTCGCGGCTGCTGCCGGTCGAGGCCAACGGGACGCCGGCGTTCGCGCAGTACCGGCCGGCCGAGGACGGTGACGGCTTCACGCCGTGGGCGATCATCGTCCTGGAGATCCGGGACGGCGGACTGGCCGGGATCGGCAGTTACCTGGACACCGACCGATTGTTCCCGCTGTTCGGGGTGCCCGCGCGGCTCCGGGCCGACGGTAGCCCGGCCTGACCTCAGCCCCCGGGCTTCGGCAGTAGCTCCACCGGTAACCCCTCCGCCCCCGGATCCGATAACCCCTCCGGCTCCGGGGCGTCGTCGGGCCCGCCCTCCGAAGACCCGCCGTCCATCAGGAACACCTCCTCGAGCCCGGTCACCGCCAGCAGCAGCCGCAGCCGCTCCCCGACCCCGGTGAGCACCAGCTCGTTTCCCCGCCGCCGGGCGTCGAGCCGCCGCCGCGCCAGCCGCTCCAGGTCCGCCCTGGTCGGCCGCTCGATCGACGACACGTCGTACCGCTCAATGCGCCTCACGCCATTAAAGACCGGCTCCGCGGCGCCGATTCATCGTTCGTGCGCGAAATTCCGAGCCGGAGCGATGAGTTCCGCCCCGCGCCGTCGTCTGACCCGGTGAAGCGACCGACGATCCCCCGAGGAGTCACCATCATGCGCACCATCACCGCGGGCCTGTTCTCCGCCGCCGACGGCGTCGTGGCCGAACCGCAGGACTGGCACTTTCCCTACTTCAACGACGAGCTCGGCGTGGCTGTGATGGAGCAGCTCGGCGCCGCCAAGACCGTGCTGTTCGGCCGCACCACCTACGAGGGCTTCGCCGCCGCCTGGCCGGCCCGCGAGGCGGCCGGCCAGGACCTGGAGATGGCCAAGGCCCTCGGCGACGCGCGCAAGATCGTCGTCTCGCACCAGAAGCTGGACCTCACCTGGCGCAACTCCGAGCAGGTGGAGGGCGACCTGCTGGACTTCGTCCGCGAGCTCAAGGCCGGCGACGGCGGCCCGATCGGGGTGTCCGGCTCGGTCTCGGTGGTGCGGCAGCTGCTGCGCGCGGGCCTGCTGGACGAGCTGCACCTGTTCGTCCACCCGATCGCCCTCGGCCAGGGCCTGCGGATCTGGCAGGACGACCTGGCCGAGCCGATCAAGCTGCGGCTGATCAAGTGCGACGTGTTCAAGACCGGCACGCTGCACGTCGTCTACGGTCCGGCCGAGGACGCCGCGTAGCAGTAGGCCGATCAGTAGCGATCAGTGTCGATCAGTAGGGCCGCGCGCCGCCGTAGGGGTCACGCTCCTGCGGCGGCGCGTTGGTCTCCGTCGCCGCGTTCGCCGATTCGTAGCCGCTGTAGCCCGGGGTGGGATCGCCCGACGAGTACGGCGACGTCGGGCTGAACGAGTAGTCCTCGCTCGCGCTCTCCGGGTCCGGCGAGCCCGGCGAGGCGGACGACGACGACACCGAGGACGGCGAGTAGTCCGAGTAGTCCATCGCCGGGGACGGGTACTCCCGCGTCGCCCTCTCCTCCTGCGCACCACCCTCGGTGGACCCGTACACCAGCACCGCCACGAACCCGACCAGCCAGCCGGCGAACAGCCCGAACGCCAGCCCCAGCGCGATCAGCGCGTAGTAGATGTCGCCGCGCCCGAACCGCGCGTTCGCGGGATCGTCGGCGAGTCCGGCGGCGACCCTGAGTCCGGCGATGGCCGACCCGGCGATCAGCGCGATCGAAGCGGCCAGCCCGGTGACGAACCAGCTGCCGAGGAACAGCGACCAGCGTCCGCGCTCGGCGCCCACGCCCCGGCAGACCAGCATCAGCAACAGGAAGGTGAGCACCACCGCGATCACGGGTTCGGCCAGCATGCCGTAGAAGAGCCGGCTGGGCTCGCCGCTCTCCTTGGTGGCCCGCCACGCCAGCGCGCTCAGGCCCCTGACGGGACCGGCGATCCAGCTGTGCGCCGCGTTGCCGTTCTCAGCGGACCGGCCGTTCCGCCAGTGCTGGGTCCACTGGTTGTCGAAGGCGGCCAGCAGCGCCAAGAGCACCAGTGCCGCGAACCCCGCTATAGCCGCCCCGCGTCGCGCGGAGATGTTTTGAGCCATCAGACGCCCCCTGTCCTGTGTCCGCTCCCTGACATCTTGGCGCCGGGAGCGCGGCGAGGATAGCCCTTACCCCGGCGTGACCGGCGCTATCGTCTCCAGCGGATCGGATCGATGCCCGGATCGAGGCACGTCCCGGGACGATCTACGCTGAAGGGGTGACCGATGACGCCCCCCGTACCGCCGGCGGCCCCGCGCCCCGCACCACCGCCGCCTCGCGCACCATGCTGTCCCACATCATGGGCCCCACCGAGGTGAACCTGCTCGGCACCGTGCACGGCGGCGTGGTCATGAAGTTCGTCGACGACGTCGCCGGGGCGGTGGCCGGCCGGCACTCCGGCGGCCCGGCGGTCACCGCCGCGATGGACGAGATGCAGTTCCTGAACCCGGTACGGGTCGGCGACCTGGTCCACGCCTACGCCCAGGTGAACTGGGTGGGCGCCACCTCGATGGAGGTCGGCGTGCGGGTGATGGCCGAGCCCTGGAACGAGGCCGGCACCGCCCCGCGCCACGTGGCCAGCGCCTACCTGGTGTTCGTCGCCGTCGACGACAAGGGCCAGCCGCGTTCGGTGCCGCCGCTGGTGCTGGAGACCGATCTGGACCGCCGCCGGCACGGCGAGGCCGAGATCCGCCGCAGCCACCGGCTGGCCCGCCGGCGCGCCATCCAGGCGGCCCGGGCCGGGGCGGTGGAGGGCGCCGAGGTATCGGTACCGGCGGAGGCCGGGCAATGACCGCCGGCGGCTCCCGGGCCCAGCGGCTGCGCCTGGTCCCCGGGCGCTTCGTGGTCGAGCACCTGCCGGCCGCGGTCGCCCCGCCGAGCGGCTGGATCGCGCAGGTCCGCGCGCCCGAGGGGCTGACGGTGGTCCGCGAGGTGGTCGGGCCCGAGCCGGCCGGCGTCGATCTGTGGCGCGCGCTCTACGGCGGCGACTCCGCGCACGGCCTTGACCTGCCCGGCATGCTCGCCGCGCTGCTGGAACCGCTGGCCGCCGCCGCGGTCCCGGTGTTCGTCGCCTCCACCTATCACGCCGACCTGGTCCTGGTCCCCGAACCCGCCGCCGAGCGCGCGGTCGAGGCGCTGCGGGCGGCCGGGCACACCGTCGATCGGTGACCCCGCCGGGTCACTGTTTGATCGCGGTCCGCGCATCCGCCGGAAGGCAACAGATCCTGCCGGTAACCTGACCGACGATGAACGTCTCAGAACCCTCCGCGGCATCGCTTGAGGAGCACAAGACCACCTGGCCCCCGGTCTCGGTGATCATGCCGGTCCTCAACGAGGAGCGCCACCTCGCCTTCGCGGTCAACGGCGTCCTGGCCCAGGGCTACCCCGGCGAGCTGGAGCTGATCCTGGCGATCGGCCCGAGCACCGACCGCACCCAGGCGATCGCCGACGAGCTGTCGGCCGCCGACCCGCGGGTGCGCAGTGTGCCGAACCCCACCGGCCGCACCCCGGCCGCCCTGAACGCGGCGCTGGGCGAGGTGAAACACGGCATCGTGGTCCGGGTCGACGGCCACGGCGAACTGGTCCCCGGCTACATCGCCACCGCCGTCCGGCTGCTGGAGCAGACCGGCGCGGCCAACGTCGGCGGCGTCATGCGGGCCGAGGGCGTCACCGGCTTCGAGCAGGCCGTGGCCCGGGCCATGACCAGCAAGCTGGGCGTCGGCAACGCGCCCAACCACACCGGCGGCGAGGGCGGCCCGGCGGACACCGTCTACCTCGGGGTGTTCCGCCGCGACGTGCTCGACGAACTCGGCGGCTACGACGAGCACTTCACCCGGGCCCAGGACTGGGAGCTGAACTACCGGATCCGCGAGTCCGGCGGGCTGATCTGGTTCGACCCGGGCCTGTCGGTGACCTACCGGCCGCGCCCGACCTTCCGGGCGCTGGCCAAGCAGTACAAGGAGTACGGCCGCTGGCGCCGAGTCGTGATGCGCACCCACGCCGGCACCGCGAACCCGCGCTACCTCGCGCCGCCCGGAGCGCTGCTGGCCGTCGCCACCGGCACCGTCGTCGGCCTGGCCGGCCTCACCGGCGGCCCCGGCATAGCGGTGCTCGGTTTCATCATCCCCGTCGGCTACTTCGGCGCACTGACCGCCGGCGCGCTGTACGAGTCGCGCGGCCTGCCCTCGGGCGTCCGCGCCCGGCTCCCGCTGGTGCTGGCCACCATGCACGGTTCCTGGGCCTACGGTTTCCTCACCTCCCCGGCGCGCCTGGCCAAGGCCACCGGCAAGACCCCGAAGAAGTAGCCGCGCATGCGCATCCTGATGCTCGTCATCTCCAACGTCGCCACCGACACCCGGGTGATGCGCGAGGCCGCGGCGCTGGCCGACGCCGGCCACGCGGTCCACGTCGTCGGCAAGGACGTCTCGACCGGCTACGAACCGCCGGCCGGGGTCACGGTGTCCAGCGTCGGCGCCGGCTCGGCGTTCCGCAAGCAGGGCGCCGAATCGCTGGGCGCGCGGCGCAAACTCCCGCCGCACCTGCGCACCGCGCGCTGGCTGCTGCTGCCACAGCACCGCAACTCGGCGTTCGCCTCGTGGCGGGCCAAGGCCAAACAGCTGGCCGGGAAGCAGGAGTTCGACATCGTGCACGCGCACGATTTCAACACCCTGCCACTGGGCGTGGAACTGGCGCAGGACAAGCGTGTCCCGCTCGTCTACGACACCCACGAGCTCTGGCAGGGCCGGCCGCGGGTCGGCCGCCCGACGCCGTTCCAGAAGCGCCGGGAAGCCAAGCAGGAACAGGCCTGGGGCGCCCGCGCAGCCGCCGTCATCACCGTCGGCGAGGGCGTGGCCGAGGCGCTGCGCACGGCTTACGGCTGGCGCCACGTCGAGGTCGTCCGCAACACCTTCCCGCTGCCCGAGGGCGGCCCGGTCGATCCGCCCAAGGGTGTGTCAGGGGCCGTATACGCGGGCCGCATCGCGCCGTTCCGCGAGCTGGAGGCGATCGCCGGGGCCTCGGAACTGGTGAAGCCGCTGCGCATCGTCATCGCCGGCCCGGCCGACGACACGTATCTGGGCTCCTACGACTCCAAGGCGGCCGAGGTGCTCGGCGCCCGCCCGGTGGACGAGGTGGACGCGCTCCTGCGCGAGCTGGGCATCTCCCTGGTCACCCACTCCGACAAGTGGCAGAACCACCGCCTGGCGATGCCGAACAAGCTCTTCCACGCGGTCCGCGCCGGCGTCCCGGTGGTCGGCACCGACGTGCAGGAACTGCGACGCGTGGTCGAGGAGCACAAGCTGGGGGCCCTCTACCGGCCGGGCGACGCCGAGTCGCTGGCCGAGGCCCTGCGCGAGGTCGCGGACAACTACGCGACCTACGCGGTCAACGTGCGCGCGGCCGCCCCGGCACTGAGCTGGGAGGCCGATTCCGAGGTCCTGCGCGGGATCTATGAGCGCCTCGCCCCGCGAGGCGATTGATCCGCCGGGTTCAGGACGAGTGGTTCGCGCCCGGGCCGGGGCAGTAGGGTCGGTCCGTGTCGAAGCTCCGCGTCCTCTACGCCCCCCGGGACATCGCCGGCCAGCCGTCCGAGTGGGCCAAGGCGCTGCGCGCGCAAGGCGTGGACGCGCAGGTGTGGTCGTTCGGTGAACCGGCCTTCGGGCTGCGCCCGGACCGCGAGTGGGACCAGGACCGGCTGCTGGCCGACCCGATGTATCGCTGGCAGGCGCTGGACGAGGCGGTGCGCTCGTTCGACGTGTTCCACCTGCAGTACGGCCGCGGGCTGCTGGACGCCAGGGAGCCGGTGCTGCCCGAGCTGTGGGACCTGCCGCTGCTGCGCTCGCTCGGCAAGCGGGTCTACATGCACTGGCACGGCTCCGACGTCCGCCTGCCCTCGGTCCACGCCGAACGCGAGCCGGACTCGTACCTGGCCGGCGCGACGGTCGATGAGGACGCCATCCGCGCGCGGGTCTCGGTGGCCCGCCGCTTCTGCGACGCCATGTTCGTCTCCACCGCGGGCCTGCCGGACTACGTCCCGGACGCCGAGCTGATCCCGCTGGCCCTGGACGTCGCGGCCTGGCGCACCACGCGCGGCGCCGAACCGGCCGTCCCGGTCGTGGTGCACATGCCGTCCCGGCGCGCCACCAAGGGCTCGGACCTGGTCGACGCCGCCCTGCGGCCGCTCCACGACGAGGGCGTGATCGGCTACCGCCCGCTGTCCGGCCTGACCCGCGACCAGGTCAAGGCCGAGTTCGCCACGGCGGACCTGGTGGTCGACTCGCTGACCATCGGCGACCACGGAGTGGTCTCCTGCGAGGCGATGGCCTCCGGCGCGATCGCGATCGCGCACATCCACGAGCGCGTCCGCGCCCGCGAGGCGATGCCCGGTGCCCCGGTGTCGCAGGTCCCGATCGTCGAGGCCACCGGCGCATCGCTGGCCGAAGTGGTCCGCAAGCTGGCGGCCGACCCGGCGGAACGCACGCGGCTGCGCGCCGAGGGCCTGACCTGGGTGACGCAGCGCCACGACAGCAAGGTGGTGGCGGCGCAGCTGCTGGCGGCGTACAACCGCCCGCGCGGCCGGGTGGTCAGCGCCTACCCGGAGTGGCCGGAGTCGACCGGCAAGAAGCGGGTGCGGGAGCTGGAGGCCGAGATCGAGCGGCTGCGGGCCCAGCTGGGCCCGAACGGCGAGCCGCTGCCCGGCCTGACGCGTCGGGACCGCTTGGAGGAGCGGCCCGGGCTGCATCTGGCGGTGCGCAAGGCCGATCGGGCTTATCGCGGGCTGCGGAAGAAGCTGAAGTAGGGCTACTCGCCGAGGGCGTAGCGGGCGATGGCGTCGAGGTCGAGGGGGACGTCGATGTCGGCGACTTTGAGGGTCACCTGGCCGAGATGGGTCACTTCGTCGCCGCGCAGCGGGATCTCGAAGAGTGCGAGGCGTCGGCCGCTGCACTCGATGCGCCACGAGGGAATGCCGGCATCGCGGTAGAGCGCCGGTTTTACCCGGCGGTCGTTCACTTTGGAACCGGGCGACATGATCTCGATGGCCAACACCAGGTCGCTCGCCATCGCGGTGCGGTTAGGGGCGAAGTCGGCCGTATTGATGACGAAGACATCAGGGCGGACGACAGTAGTCTCTTCGAGGGTGACATCGATGTCGGTAAAAACTGGAAACGCGCTCCCCATGCTGTCTTCGAGGATTCGAAACAGGCGGTTCGCTGCTCGGTTGTGCCAGAACGCTGATGACGGACTCACGGCCAGTGCACCTCCGATGAGTTCCACCTTGAGCTTCTCGTCCACGTCGAGGTCGAAGAACTCTTTGGTGGTAAGCGGTTCGGAGGCGTGCATGATGGAGTTCAAGTCGAAACCTCCTTCGATTCGCCTGCCATCATCCGCCGGACTCATCGGGAATCAGCCCCTCTCTTTTCCTCTCATTCACCCGTTCAGCCCATCCGGTCCGCTCGAACGAGTACTCACATCATCCCTTACCCCGCCCTCGGACCGGTCGCCCACACCCCACCCGCCTCACCCGAATCGGCTAACGTGGCGGCACCGGCCGACCGACCGGGTACGCGCCACCAGAAAGCCGCCGAGCCATGCCTGAGCAGGATCAGCCCGCCGCCGCCCGCAGCCGGGCCGCCGTCGTCTCCGCGGCGCCCGCGGCCGCCGCCGAGGCCGCGCGGGCGGAGGCGGAGCGGCTGCTCGCCGACGGGTACAGCGTCCTGCTGCTGACTCCCGCTTTCGGCAAGCGGAAGCCGGATCCGTCGCGGGGCGGCGTGCACGTCGTCGAGGTGCGGGTCGGGACGTCCTTCGACTCCGCGCCCGGGGCGTTGGGCAAGATCGGGCGTAAGGCCGTGCTCACCACGCGTAACGCGCGCGGCAAGGCGCTGGGGAATCCCGCGGCCACCTGGTCCGCCGCCGACATCGCCGCCGAGATCGGTCCCTACCTGGACGCCTTCGCCCCGGATGTGGTCGTGGCGTGCGACAAGACCGCCGAGAAGGCGGTGGCCAAGATCGGCCGGGCCGCGGTCGCCCCCGGCAAGGCGCAGTCGAAGGCGGAGAGCCCGGCACAGCCTTCGCTGCTCATCGGGTCCAACAACAACGCCGGTATGGGGTACGCGTGGGCCCGCGCGGTGCGGGAGCACGCCGGGATCACGGCCCGCAACATCCAGAAGAAGAGCTACGCCTTCGCCTACGGCTCCGACATCAAGGCCGAGGACAAGGACTGGGTCGACCCGCTGTGGGGCCTGGCGCGCGTCGCCGACACCCTGGACACCGTCACCCACGTGCTGTCCGAGAGCGGGCTGGCGGTCTTCGGCCGGCTCAACGGCGGGCTGCTCGCCGACGACCTGCCCGAGCTGCGCCGGGCCGGGATCCGCAGCGGGCTGCTGTTCCACGGCTCCGACATCCGGTCGCCCGACCGGCACATCGAGCTCTACAAGTTCTCGCCCTTCCGCGCGCCGGTGAGCGAGGAGGACCAGAAGCTCACCGAGGTGCTGCGCGGCAAGACCGACGAGATGGCCAAGTGGGTCGCGGAGTTCGACGGCCCGGTCTTCGTCTCCACCCCGGACCTGATCGACGACGTCCCGCACGCCACCTGGCTGCCGGTGGTCGTGGACCTGGAGCAGTGGACCGAGGGGACCCGGGCGCCGCTGGAGCGCGAGGTGCCGGTGGTCGTGCACGCGCCGTCCCGCCCGTTCATGAAGGGCTCGGACCTGATCGAGCCGACGCTGCGCGACCTGGAGTCCCGCGGCCTGATCGAGTACCGGCGGCTGGAGCACATCCCGCAGGCCGACCTGGTCGGCGTGGTGCAGGACGCGGACATCGTGCTGGATCACTTCGTGATCGGCAATTACGGCGTGATGACCTGCCAGGCGATGGCCGCCGGCCGGGTCAGCATCGCCAACATCGACCAGCGGGTCCGGGACCGGGTGCCGGCCGAGATCCCGACCATCCAGGCCGACCCGGACTCGCTCGGCGAGGTGATCGAGGGTGTGCTCGCCGACCGGGACAAGGCGCGCGCGGTGGCGGCCACCGGCCGCGCGTTCGTCCGCGAGTTCCACGACGGCCGCAAGTCCGCCGAGGCCATCGGACCCTGGCTCAGGGGAGCCTAACCCAAGCTCGGGCTCGGATTCGCCGTTGCTAGAATCCGAGCCAGTCCACACCTGCCCCCGGAGGAACAGTGACCACGTCCGACCAGCGCCGTCCTCGAGTAGTCATGCTGGTCGGGAACTTCATCGACGGCGACTCCCGGGTGCAGAAGGAAGCGCGCTCGGCGGCCGCGGCCGGCTGGGACACCTACCTGGTCGGACGCTCCTACACCGGCAAGCGCGAGGAGTCCGAGCTCGGCGCGGTGACCGTGGTCCGCGCGGCCGAGACCATGGCCGCCACCCGCTACCGCTCCTCGCACCCGCACCGGCGCGGTGTCAAAGGCCTGATCGCCTACTCCTCGCAGGACGTGAGCCGGGTCAAGCACCAGCGGCAGCGGCTGCGGCAGATGGACCTGGCCGCCGAGCGCGAGCTGCTGGCCCGCCGGATCAGCGCCGGCGCGGGCCCGTTCGCCGCGCTGTTCGGCAAGGCCGGGCTGACGACCAGCGGCACCCTGGTCCGGGCCCGCGGCTACTGGGTCGCGGCCCGCAAGCGCGCCTTCGACACCAACTACCAGAGCGCCCAGCAGGCCCCGAGCTCGGCGTTCGAGCGGATGCTGGCCAAGCGCGGCGGCGACACGTCCTCCTGGGACGTCCAGCCCCGCCTGATCGACTTCGAGGACTCCTTCGGCCGGGTCGCCGACCAGCTGGAGCCGGACGTGATCCACGCCAACGACGCCGAGATGCTCGGCGTGGCGGTGCGCGCGGCGGCCCGGGCCCGGGCCAAGGGCCGCAAGGTCGCGGTGGTCTACGACTCCCACGAGTACACCGCCGGTGACGTCCGTCCCGAGGACGTCACCTGGGCCCCGGTGATGTTCGCCCAGGAACGCAAGTACATCGCCGCCGCCGACGGCGTGGTGGCCGCCGTGGACAACTTCGCCGACAAGCTGGTCGAGCACCACAAGCTCACCGTGCGCCCGACCGTGGTCCGCAACATGCCGGAGGCCTCGACGTTCACCGTCGCCGGCGGCAAGGAACCCGGCGTCCGCGGCCACCTGGGCCTGGGCCCCGAGGCGACGATCCTGGTGTATCCGGGCGCCGTCACCCCGATCCGCGGCCTGGACACGGCGGTCCGGGCGCTGCCGAAGCTGGCCGACACCCACCTGGTGCTCATGGTGGCCTCGCGCGGCGGCTACGTCGCCGAACTGGTGACCCTGGCGGGCGAGCTGGGCGTCGCAGACCGCTTCCACGTCCTGGACTACGTACCGGTCGAGGAGCTCACCGACTTCATCGCCTCGGCCACGATCGGCATCGACACCCTGCGCCGCATCCCCACCCAGGAACTGACGATCACGACGAAGTACTGGTCGTACATCGGCGCCCGGCTCCCGGTCGTGGTCAGCGACGTCAAGGCGGCCGGGGCGCTGACCCGCGAGCTCGGCAACGGCGAGGTGTTCGAGGTCGACGACGTCGACGCCCTGGTGCGCGCGGTGCGCGCGGTGGCCTCGGACCGCGAGCGGTACGCGGCGGTGTACACCGACGAGATGCTGGCCGCGCATAGCTGGGAGGGCCAGGTGCCGGCGCTGCTCGCGCTGTACGCACAGGTCAGTGGGCTGACGCCGGAGCCGGTGGAGACGTCGGCGGACTGAGCTCACGGCTGTCCTCGTGACCGCCGCGGGTGGAGGCCGCCCGGCCATCAATCCACGCCGGCCCTAAAGCCAGCCGCGCCGCGCCGCCTCGACCCCGGCCTCGAACCGGCTCTCGGCACCCAGCCGGTCCATCAGGTCGGCCATGATGCGGCGCACGGTGCGGGCCGAGATGCCCAGGCGCTTGGCGGCCACGTCGTCGGTGAGGCCGTCGGCGAGCAGCCGCAGCAGGTGCCGGTCGGTGGGGGACAGGCCGGCGCCGGATTCGGAGGCGGAGGGCATCCCGAGCGGGACGGCGTCCGTCCAGATCAGTTCGAACAGGGCCGTCAGTTGGTCGATCAGCCCGGGCTCGCGGACGCACAGGGCGCCGACGCTGGTCTCGTTCGGCTTGATCGGTACCACGGCCGTCTTGCCGTCCACGATGAGCAGCCGGCGGGTGACGGAGGGGGAGAGCCGGACCTCGCTGCCGCGCTCGGCCATCCAGCGGCCGTAGGCGATGGTGGTGGCGTCCTGGCGGACCGTGGAGTGGTAGAGCACCCGGACCCGGACCCGGCTGGCCAGGTCGTCGTCCGCGGACTCCGAGGCCTTGAGCGCCGCCGGGTGGATGGTGCTGCCCGGCACCATTGACAGGACCTCGACCATGGCGCCGGAGGCCAACTGCTCCAGCCCGACCTGGACCGCGTCCAGGCCGATCAGCCGCTCGGCCGGCTCCCGGTCGGCTTCGGCCGCCCGGCCCGCCGCCACGGCGTCCCGGCTGGCGGCCAATTCCTCTTCCTGCCGCCGCACCAGCAACTGCATCCCGGCTACCAAGGGGACCGGATACAGCCCGCCGGTGCGTTCCCGCGAAGGCCGCAGCAAGGCCAGCTCCACGAGGCTGTTCAGGGTGCCCCGGATGTCGTCCTCGTCCTGGCCAAGGCGCTCTGTCAGCTCGTGGACGCCCACTGAGGGGTCGGCGAGCATCGCGCTATAGACCGCTTGCGCTAGCGGATCCAGACCTAGCGAACCAAGCACGGCACACCCCCTTTTGCAGTATCCGGCCTCCCGTGCCGGACCCATGCTCGCAGCCAGGGCCTTGGCGATCAAGGGGGAAACCGCACGATTCCGGATAGGGGTCGTGGCCGGGACCGGCCTGGCCTAAGGCGGACGGGCCTGCGCCATTCCGTGCGCCACCCGTCGCGGGACAGACTCGGACCGACGCCCGGTACGGGGCGTTCAGGGCCCGGCCCGGTGTTCCCAGGCCCACAAAATCCGCCGCAATGAATGGATTCGTCGTGTCTTTTTTCAAGCGTGTCCTCGTTGGCTCCGCGCTGGCGGCCGCCCTTGTCGCGGTGCCGCTTGTCCCGGCCACCCAGACCACTCATAGCCAGGTCGGGGCCGTGATGGTCCAACCAGACAGCGGTGGTCAGTGGTGCGCCACGTGCTGGCCCTCCTAGAGAAGATAGGACAATCATGGATCTGATCATGGTGGCAGTGCAGCGGGCCGGCTTCGCCGGTGACCGTGGCCTGGCGGCAGCGACCCTCCGTTACGCTCTGCAGGCGGTCTCTGGCGACTCTCCCCGCGCCCTGGAGCACGCTCACGTCGTCGTCGACGAAGCCGGCGTCTTCCCGGCCCGCCTCGTGGCCGGCCTCTACCTCGCCTCCGACCCGGATGTCCCCTATTCGATCCGTGACACCGCCACAGCGCTGGTGCGTCGTGCCCTGACCACCTCGCCCCTGCTGGAGGACTGGAGTGTCGATTGGGTCGAAGGACCCTATGGATACGAGTTGCTGGGCGGCCTCGACACGCTCGAGGACAGCCCGCTCCGGAACTGACTGCGGCGCCCGACCCGCAACCGCGCGTCGCAGTCGGCTATAGAGGTGTGTCCTGCCGGAGGTCCCCGGTAGCCACACCTCTATAGCGTTTTCATGTAGATGCCGGGCTAGTAGTGCGTTTCCGACCATATCGGTCGGTCGTTGACCCGACATGCGAAAGGCGTTGCGCAGGATCGACCCGTTGGCGGCGGCGGTGGCCGTGCTCGCCCTGGCGCTGCGAGCCCCGTTGGTGGTCGCGGCGTTGCCGGGAGTCGGGAACTCGGACGAGCCGCTGAACATCTCCGTCGGCGTGCGGATGGCGACGGACGGGACGCTGGACGCGCACACCTATCGCTACCCGGGGCTGCTCTATGAGGTGATCGCCGGGATGACCGCCGCGTTCCGCGGAGTCGGGATCCGCGTCCCGGCGCACGGCGCGATGCGCATCGAGAACCTGGGTGTGGCGCACACCGACTCCCGCGCGTTCGTGGTGGCGATCCGGTGCGTGGGGGTTCTGGCCGCGGTCGCCACCTGTCTATTGGTGTGGGCCGCAGTCCGGGAAGTACACAAGGCGGCGGGACTGCCGGAGCGATGGGGACGGGTCGCGGCGGCCGTCGCAGCGGCGACTCTAGCGGTCTCCCCTTTAGCGACCGCCAATAGTGCTTACGCAACGCCGGACGTATTCGGGGGACTGGCCGTAGCGCTCAGCTTGTATGGCGCTACTAGGGTTCTCCGCGATGCGCGCTATGGGGATCTCCTGTGTGGTCTCGGAGTAGGGATCGCATTAGGGGTCAAGTACTTGGTCGCCGCAGCGCTTCCGGTTCTCGTCGCCTATGCGGTGAGTTCCAGAGATCGCAAGGGGATCATCAGACTCGCTAAGGTCGCCGCCCTCGCCGCGGCGGTGTTCGTGCTGACCACACCAGGGATCGTCACGCATCCCATCGCTGTTATCAGCGGCCTGCGGGCGGAAGCCGTCCATTATCAAGACGGCCACGTCGGCGCACAGGGCGGCGCGCCCGGCTACTACCTGAACGCGCTCCTCCGCGACCAGCCATTGCTATTGGGCGCGGCCGCAGTGGCGGCCGTCGCGCTGTTCCGTACCGACGGCCTCATTCGCAGAACATTGATTGTGGTCTTCGCTTATGTGATTCCACAGTTCCTCCTCCTGGCCGTGATGACGGTGCGCTTCGACCGCAATCTCGTGCCGTTGACGCCGGCGCTCGCGGTCCTCGCCGGGGTGGCCGTCCCCGCGCTGTTGCCCGACACGGGCCGCCGCCACACGTCACGCCGCGCGCTCGCGGCCCTCACCGTCGTAGCCGCGTTCGTCCCGGTCGTCTCGGCCGCCGGCCTCTATCCGCGCCTGGACGAGCACTCCCGGGTCCAGGCCGCCGCGTGGGTCGCGAAGCACGTCCCCGGGCACGAGCCGGTCGCGGTGGAGAGCTACGGCCCCTGGCTCGACCCCGACCGCTACCGCCTCGTCTCGTTCACCTTCGCCGCCGACAAGCCGGCCGTCCAGGCCCGGGCGCTGATCCTCACCGAGCACGCCGCGGGCCGCTTCCTCGCCGATCCCGCGCACCACGCCCGCGAGGCCGCCGTCTACCGCGCGATCATGGGTCGTTACAGACTTGCAGCGAGATTCACAGCCGGGTCGTGGATCGAGGTCTTCGTGCCGCGGGAGCCGCCGGCGGGGAGCCGCGCGGCGGGCCGCTGACCTGCTCACCCGTCCGCCGTGGCGGCGGCTTTCCCGCCCCGGGCCGCGGCCCCACTAGCATTCCCATGTGACAAACGACCGCCGTCTCAGTGCTCGGCGCCCACGCGTGGCGATGCTCGTCGCCAACGACGTCCGTCTGGACTCGCGGGTGCAGAAAGCCGCCTACAGCGCCGCGGAGGCCGGATACGACGTCCTCCTGCTCGGCTACGAGCCGAACCGCAAGGGGCGACCATCGGATCCGGCCTACATCGGCGCGGCGCAGGTCGTGCGTACCGGACTGCACAACAAGTGGCAGATCGCGCAGTGGCCGCTGAAGGACGGCGGGGCCCCCGGGCTGCGGCTGATGCCGTTCCGGGCGCTGTCGTTCGCGTCCTCGCTGGACTACAAGGCGCGGCGGCGGATCGTGCAGCGGATCAAGGAGCCCGGGACCGGCGACGGCAGCGTGAAGCACCGCGCCAAGGAGGCGCTGTGGAAGGTCTACTTCCGGGACGGTGACTGGCGGCGCACGGCCCGGCACCTGCTGTGGCTGGAGTCCAGCTGGTCGGCGCTGATCGAGGAGTTCGAGCCGGACCTCATCCACGCTCACGACATGCACACGCCCGGCATCGCGGTGCGGGTGGCCGACCGGCTGGCCCACAAGGGCAAGCGGCCGAAGGTGCTCTACGACGCGCACGAGTTCGTGGCCGGGGTCTCCATGCCGGAACAGCGGCGGCTGGCCTACGTCGGGCTGGAGGGCGAGTACGTCCGCAAGGCCGACGCGGTGATCACGGTCTCGCCGCTGCTCGCGCAGTGGCTCCAGGAGCGCTACCACCTGACCGAGACGCCCGGCGTCGTGGCCAACGCGCCGATGCTGCACCTGCCCGGCGAGGAGCACGAGCCCGGCGGTCCGGACGCCGGTACCGACTCGGAGGCCGATGCCGACCGGGGCGCCCACGCCGACCAGTCCGAGGCGCCGAGCCTGCGCAAGGCCTGCGGTCTGGCCGACGACGTCCCGCTGCTGGTCTACTCCGGCGCGGTCTCGCCGATGCGCGGCATCGCGACCATGGTCGCCGGCCTGCCGGAGCTGCCGGACGTGCACATGGCCGTGGTCCGCGGCGCCGACACCGAGTTCACCCGGGCGCTGGAGAAGCAGGCCGAGGAACTGGGAGTGGCCGACCGGCTGCACATGGTCGGTTACGTAGCGCCGCACCTGGTCCCGCAGTACCTGGCCTCCGCGGACATCGGCGTGATTCCGATCCTGCACACCCCGAACCACGAGGTGGCGCTGATCACGAAGTACTACGAGTACATGCACGCCAAGCTGCCGATCGTGGTCTCCGACGTCCAGGCGATGGCCGACTTCACCCGGGAGCTGGGCAACGGCGAGGTCTTCACCGCCGAGGACGCCCACGAGTACGCTCAGGCGGTCGCCAAGGTGCTCGCCGACCGGGCGGCCTACGCGTCCCGCTACACTGACGACCTGCTGGCGGCCAACTCCTGGGAAGGTCAGGCCGAGGTGCTGGGCGGGGTGTACGCGCGGCTGCTCGGGCAGGAGCCGGAACCGCGGACGGGGGTCCGAGCGTTCGGCGAGACGAGTGAACCGACCGCTTAGGGTGTAACCACGGGGACATTCGGCAGCCCGCGAAACGTTGCCCGATAGTGTGACCGATCTACAGCACGACCCTGACCCCCCATTCAGGCGCAACCTAGCAAGTAGTGGAGTGTGAGCGTGGCGACCGCCACCAGTGAGACGGCCTCCGTGGAGGAGGCCCGGCTGAAGACCCCCGAACCCCCGCGCCCGGCCGAGCAGGTTCACGTCTTCGAGCCCTACCGGTACGCGCTGCCCAAGTTGGGGCCGTACTTCCGGGACGTGTGGTCGCGGCGCCAGTTCGCCACCCACATGGCGTCCTCGACCCTGAAGGGCCAGCATTTCGACAGCTTCTTCGGGCAGTTCTGGCTGGTGCTGAACCCGATGCTGCTGGCGCTGGTGTACTTCTTGCTGACCAGTGTGCTGGGCGGGCAGAGTGGCGCCGGCACGAGCGCGATGAACCACTTCGTCGGACTTTTGACCGGTTTGTTCGCCTTCTTCTACACGCGGAACGTCATCCAGTTCGCTGCCAGCTCGATCACCGGCGGCGGCAAGATGATCATTAACATGTCGTTCCCGAAGGTGCTGCTGCCGCTGTCGACGACATTCACGGCGATGCTGATGTACTTCCCGACGCTGCTGGTCTACGCGGTGTTCTACGTAAGCGTGCACCACAGCGTGACGTGGAACATCTTCTGGATCATCCCGATCTTCCTGATCCAGACGGTCTTCAGCTTCGGTCTCGGGCTGTTGTTCGCGGCGGTGACGCTGTACTTCCGCGACATGTCGACGCTGCTGCCCTATGTGCTGCGCATCTGGATGTACATCACCCCGGTGCTGTTCTCCTTGAGCTATGTGAAGTCCGAGGTCGCGGGCAACAAGCTGCCGCACGCGATCCTGGCTGTCTACAACTGGGACCCGTTCTCGCCGATCATCAACTCCTGGAACACGGTGCTGGTCGGCAACGGCCCGCGGCCGTTCTGGCCACACGCGTCCTACGCTCCACAGTTGTCGGAGATACTGGTCGGCGCTGTATGCGCGGTCCTCGCCCTGGTCATCGGCGCCTGGTACTTCATGTCGAGGGAGCGTGAGTTCGCTGTCCGCCTCTGAAACCGTCGAGACTGTCGAGACCGCGGAGTCCGTCCAGACCCCGGCGCCGGCCACGGCCGCGATCGCCGAGAAGCCGCTGGATCCCCGGCCGGCCATCAAGGTCGAGGACCTGCACCTGTACTACCGCACCAAGGCCGAGGCCAACCCGACGCTGAAGGCCGCGCTGATCCGCAAGGTGAAGCGGCAGAAGGTCGAGCAGAAGGTCATCAAGGCGGTGCAGGGCGTCTCCTTCGAGGTGCCGCACGGGACCGTGCTGGGCGTCATCGGCCACAACGGGGCCGGGAAGTCCACGCTGCTGCGCGCGCTGTCCGGGATCCTGCCCCCCACGCAGGGTCGGGTCGAGGTGCGCGGCCGGGTCTCCACGCTGCTGGCGCTGGGCGTCGGCTTCAACCAGAACCTCACCGGCCGGGAGAACATCGTCCTGGGCGGTCTGGCGCAGGGTTGGTCGAAGGACCAGATCCGGGAGAAGGAGAACTCGATCATCGACTTCGCCGACCTCGACACGCTCTCGGAGGGCGCGATCGACCGGCCGATGAAGACGTACTCCTCGGGCATGTACGCGCGGGTGGCCTTCGCGGTCGGCGTGCACATGGACCCGGACATCCTGCTCGTGGACGAGGCCCTGTCCGCCGGTGACGCGCGGTTCAAGGAGCGGGCCACCGAGAAGATGCTCGAGCTGTGTGAGAACGCCCGCACCATCGTGCTGGTCTCGCACGGTCTGGAGACCGTGCGGCACATGTCCAACCACTGCATCTGGATGGACCACGGCAACCTGGTGCAGAGCGGCGACCCGGACGAGGTCATCGACAACTACATCGAGAAGCAGCACAAGGACCGCGAAGAGGCCGACCGCAAGAAGGCCGCCGCCGAGGCCAAGGAGGCCCAGGAGGACGAGGCGCTCGCGGCCAAGGCCGAGAAGACCAAGGAAGCGCTGCAGAAGGCCATCGGAGAGGACGTCTGAGCAAGGCATGTCCCCTGACCGCAGCAGTATTGACGTGTCGATCATCACCGGCGGGCACGACGTCGCGGACGCGCGGCTGCACCGGCTCGCCGCCGCTTTGCGCCGCGCAGGTCTGGGCGTCGAGGTGGTCGGTCTCGGGGTGCCCGAGGCCGGCCCGGCCGACTGCGCGGTGCGCACCCTGGGGTCCCGCTCGGCGAAGAAGCGGCTCAAGGCGGACCTGACGCTGCCCTTCAAGGCCCGCGGCAAGGTCCTGCTGACCGTGGACCCGGACATGGTGCCGGGGGCGACGCTGGCCCGCTGGTTCAAGGGCAAGCGGCTCATCGCCGACGTCCACGAGGACTACCTGAAGCTGCTCAAGGACCGCGCCTGGGCCCGTGCCCCGTGGAAGAAGAGCGCGGCCACGTTCGCGGTGCGGTTCTGCACGTTCTGGACCAAGCGGGCGAACATCACCGTGGTGGCCGACGACCACGTGCCGCCGATGAAGGGCCGCAAGCGCCTGGTGGTGAAGAACCTCCCGGACTTCTCCTTCCTGCCGGCCCCCGGCGAGCCGGACCGCGTCGCCCCGCGGGCCATCTACATCGGCGACGTGCGGCGCTCGCGCGGGCTGCAGGCGATGCTGGCGGCCGTGGAGGGCACCTACACCTGGGAGCTCGACGTGGTCGGCCCGGTGCAGCCCGGCGACCAGGCCTGGCTGGACCAGTGGCACGCCACCTCGAGCGAACAGGTCAGGAACCGGATCAGGTTCCACGGGCGTCTGGATCCTCAGAAGGCCTGGGCGCTGGCCGACGGGGCGTGGGCCGGACTCGTGCTCCTGGACGACACCCCGGCCTTCCGCGAGGCGGTGCCGAGCAAGCTGTACGAGTACCTGGCCGTCGGGCTGGCCGTGGTGGCGACGCCGCTGCCGCGGATGGCCGAACTGGTCCAGGCCTCCGGTGCGGGCGAGGTGGTGGCGGACCCCGCCGCCGCGTCGGCTACGCTGCGGCGGTGGTCGGAGGACTACGGCGAGCTCGAGCGGGCGCGCCGCAACGCCCGCAAGTGGGCGGCGGAGCACCTGACCGGTGCCTCGCCGTACGACAAGCTGGCGGAGGAGATCCGCGGGCTGGTCAAGCACTGAGGGCGGGCGAGGAGGGTCCACGCCGCCAGCGGGCCGCGATCCGGCGCCGCGCGAACGATCCCGGAGAGACCGAGAGTGACTGAACAGAAGCAGGGTAGCCGGGAAGGCGTGCGAATCCTGCCCAGCGCGGACGTCGACGACCGTGCCGAGATCGGCGCCGGGACCAGCGTCTGGCACCTGGCCCAGGTGCGGGAGGGCGCGCGGATCGGGCGCGACGTGGTCATCGGCCGCGGCGCCTACATCGGTCCGGACGTCCCGGTCGGCGACAACTGCAAGATCCAGAACCACGCGCTGGTCTACGAGCCCGCGGTGCTGGAGGCCGGCGTGTTCATCGGCCCGGCGGTGGTCCTGACCAACGACCACTTCCCGCGCGCGGTCAACGCCGACGGCACCCCCAAGTCCGCGCACGACTGGACCCCGGTCGGCGTCACGCTGCGCCAGGGTGCCTCGGTCGGCGCCCGCTCGGTGTGCGTCGCTCCGGTGACCGTCGGCCGCTGGGCCCTGATCGCCGCGGGCTCCGTGGTGACCAAGGACGTCCCGGACTTCGCGCTGGTCGCCGGTGTCCCCGCCAAGCGCATCCGCTGGGTCGGCAAGGCCGGCGAGCCGTTGGAGGACCGCGGCGCGGGCCTGTTCGTCTGTCCCAAGGACGGATCCGAGTACCAAGAGATCGACGGTGTTCTGAAGGAGAAGGCATGACCCAGCCATTCATTCCCCCGGCCCGTCCGGTGACCGGCGAGGATGAGATCGAGGCCGTGGTGCGCGTCATGCGGACCGGTCAGGTCGCCGCCGGCCCGGAGGTCGAGGCGTTCGAGAACGAGTTCTCGCAGTTGGTCGACGGGCTGCACTGTGTGGCCGTGAACTCCGGGACTTCCGCGCTGCACCTGTCGGTGCTGGCGTTGGGCGTCAAGCCGGGCGACGAGGTGATCATGCCCTCGTTCTCCTTCGCCGCGACCGCGAACTCGGTGGCGATCGTCGGCGCGGTGCCGGTGTTCGTGGACATCGAGCGGGGTTCGTTCAACGTCGACCCGGCCGCGATCGAGGCCGCGATCACCCCGAAGACCGTGGCGATCATGCCGGTGCACCTGTACGGGCACCCGGCCGCGATGGGTCCGATCATGGAGATCGCGCGCAAGCACGGTCTGAAGGTCATCGAGGACTCCGCGCAGGCTGTCGGGGCCACGCTGGACGGCAAGGCGATCAGCACCTTCGGCGACGCCGCGTGCATCAGCTTGTACCCGACCAAGAACATCCACTCCATCGAGGGCGGCATCGTGGTCACCCCGGACGCTGAGGTCTCGCGCCAGGTCCGCCTGCTGCGCAACCAGGGCATGGAGGAGCGGTACAAGAACGAGGTCATCGGTCTGAACAACCGGATCTCCAGCGTGCATGCCGCGGTGGGCCGGGTGCAGCTGGCGAAGCTGGCCGGGTGGACCAAGCAGCGCCAGGAGAATGCGCGGTACTTCGACACGCACCTGCAGGGTGTCGGCGTTCCGCCGGTGGCTGCCGGGGCGGAGCACGTGTATCACCAGTACACGATCCGGGTCACCGATGAGGTCGAGGGCGGCCGTGACGGTCTGGCTGTGCGTCTGAAGGAGCGCGGTATCGGGACCGGCATGTACTACCCGATCCCGATCCACCGGCTGCCGTCCTTCCAGCGTCCCGATGTCGTCTCGCGCGTCGTCGGTGATCTGGTCGAGACGGAGAAGGCGGCGGCTGAGGCGTTGTCGCTGCCGGTGATGCCGACTCTGTCCCAGGACGGCTTGGAGCGGATCGTGGCCGGGGTGAACGCGCTGTGAGCGGGGCGGACGGCAAGAAGCTGCGCGCCGGGCTGATCGGTCTGGGCATGATGGGCCGGCACCATGCGCGGGTGCTGGGTTCGATGGAGGGTGTGGAGCTGGTCGCGGTCGCCGACCCCGGTGGCGACGCGCACGGCGCGGCCGGCGGGCGCGCGGTGCTGCCCGATGTCCAGTCGCTGATCGCCGCGGGGATCGACTTCGCGGTGGTGGCGGTGCCGACGGTGTTCCACACCGAGACCGGTCTGGCGCTGGCCGAGGCTGGCGTTCACACGCTGATCGAGAAGCCTTTAGCGCCTGACGCGGAGTCCGCGACCCAGCTGGCCGAGACCTTCGAGCGGGCCGGGCTGGTCGGCGCGGTCGGGCATATCGAGCGTTTCAACCCCTCGCTGCAGAATCTGCGTAAGCGGTTGGAGCACGGTGAGCTCGGCGAGGTGTTCCAGGTTGTCACCCGGCGTCAGGGTCCCTTCCCGAACCGGATCGCCGATGTCGGTGTGGTGAAGGACCTGGCCACGCACGACATCGATTCCACGGCCTGGGTGACCCGCCAGCCCTACACCTCGGTCTCGGCGCACACCGCCTACCGGTCGGGTCGCGAGCATGAGGACCTGATCGCGATGACCGGCCGGCTGGCCGACGGCACCGTGGTCAACCATCTGGTGAACTGGCTGTCGCCGATGAAGGAGCGGGTCACCATCGTGACCGGTGAGAAGGGCTGCTTCGTCGCCGACACCCTGACCGCCGATCTGACCTTCTACGCGAACGCATCGGCGCCGACGATTCCCAGCTGGGAGGCGATGCAAGCCTTCCGCGGAGTATCGGAGGGCGACATGGTGCGCTTCGCCATCCCCAAGCCGGAACCCCTGCGCACCGAACTCGAGGCGTTCCGGGACGCGGTGCTGGACGTCGACGGCGGCCGGGACCGTGTGGTGAGCATGCGGCAGGGTCTGCAGGTCGTGCGGGTCGCCGAGGCGGCGCTGGATTCGGCCGCCAAGGGCATCACCGTCGAGCTCGAAGCGTGATCGCCGATCAGCGTTCCGTGACCTTCTCGGCGATGGCCGGAACAGGCCGCTGACCAGCTGAGGACGTCGGGTTATCAGGGCCCCCGAAACCGGGTATCCGGGTTTCGGGGGCCCTTTGACGGGCTCTTTACCGGGGTTTGACGACCTTCACGAAACTCTAAGGGTCCTCACGGAGACTGATCTCCCCGTTGGGGACGAGTCCGCACCATGCCTGATGAAAGGGGCTGGATCCTTGGAGCACGAGCCGCCTCCTCCCCATGTCAGTGTGGTTCTGCCTTGTTACAACGAGGAAGCCCACGTTCTGCTGGAGATCCAACGGATCTGCGCCGCTTTGGACGCCACTGACTATCCCTACGAGGTGCTGGCCGTCGACGACGCGTCCACGGACGGGACCTTGGAGGTGTTGCGCAAGGCCGAGATCGAGTACCCGAGCGTGAAGGTGGTCGCGTTCTCGCGTAACGGCGGGGCGGGGACTGTGCGCCGGATCGGGTCGACGATGGCCCGGGGTGACATCGTGGTGTGGACCGACGCCGACATGTCGTATCCGAACGAGCGGATCCCCGAACTGGTGGAGATGCTTGATTTCGACGCCGACATAGACCAGGTCGTGGGTGCCCGCAAGGCGGAGATGGGTTCGCACCGGCTGCTGCGGATACCGGCGAAGTGGGTCATCCGCAAGATCGCGGAGAAGCTGGTCAACCAGAAGATCCCGGACTTGAACTCGGGTTTGCGCGCTATGCGGCGTGAGGTCGCGAAGCCGTATCTGCGGTTGCTGCCGCCCGGTTTCTCGTGCGTCACCACGATCACGTTGGCGTTCATGTCCAACCAGAAGAACGTGGTCTACGTCCCGATCGACTACGCGAAGCGGGCCGGGAAGTCCAAGTTCAAGTTCGTGAAGGACGCCTACCGCTATATCCTGCAGGTCCTTCGGATGGTCATGTACTTCAATCCGCTGAAGGTCCTGATGCCGCCGGCGTTGTGGTTGGTCGGGATCGGCGCGGTGAAGGCGGTGTTCGACCTGGTGGTGCACCCGTTCCGGTTCGCCCAGAACACCGCGCTGCTCATTCTCAGCGGCCTGATCATCGCCTCCATGGCGCTGCTCGCCGACCTCATCGTGCGGTCGCGGCCGGAGTGAGCCGGCGACGTCTTCGGGGGACACATCTGGTCACCGCGGTGGCCGTGCTGGCCGCGTTGTATCTGGCGGTCGGGGGCATCGCCTCGCAGTTGGCGGGGCGCAGCGTGCTCGCCGACACCGACTACATGGTGCGCTACGGGGCGTACGCCAACGCGGGCTTCGCCGACTCGCAGAGCAAGAACCTGATGCAGTCGGACGTCTACAGCGCGGAGATCCCGGCCGAGGACCTGTTCGCCAAGGGGGTCAAGTCCGGGAAGGCCGCGGCTTGGGACCCCTACATCGTCGGCGGGACGCCGCTGGGTACCAACCCCAACAACGCGCTGGCATCTCCGGTGACCGCGCCTTATTACGTGCTGCCGTCTTGGTTGGCGCCGGCTTATGAGCGGCTGGCCGAGGTGCTGGTGGGCTTGGTCGGGCTGTATCTGTTCCTGCGCCGACTGAAGCTTTCGCCGCCGGCCGCGTTGGTCGGCGGGATGGCGTACGTCTCCGGCGCCTACATGGTGGCCTGGCAGGGCTGGCCGCAGACCCGGGTCGGGGCCTTTGTGCCGCTGGTGTTCTGGGCGGTCGAGCGGTGCCTGCAACAGCGGCGGTTCCGTGACGTCGCGGTGTTGGCCGTGGCGGTCGCGTGCCTCATGCTCGGCGGATTCCCGGCGGTGGAGGGCTATGCGCTGCTGACCGCCGGTGTCTACGCGCTGGTGCGGACCCGCAAGATCGGGCGGTTGATCGGGCTCGGGGTGGGTGTCGCGGCCGGGGCCGGGCTGGCGATGTTCCAGTTGCTGCCGTTCGCGAAGTTCTATTCGTCGTGGCTGATCGAGGGGCGTGGGCAGAGCGGATCGGACCACCTGGATCCGGTGACGTTCCTGACGTCGTTCGCCCCGTGGGCGTTCGGCGGCGTGGCCTCCAACGGCCAGGAGTTGTGGTACCTGGACCGGAACGCGGTCGAGGCGCTGGGCTATGTCGGCGCGGCCGTGCTGGTGCTGGTCGTGGTCGCGGTGATGGCGGTCCGGCGGGGCCGGATCCTGTTGCCGCGCGGGGTGTGGGTGTTCTTCGTCGCCTCCGCCGCGGTGTGGATGCTGTTGGTGTACCACGGTGGGTGGGCGCTGGCGGCCACGCAGCATGTTCCGGTACTGAGAGCGTTGTTCGGGGCCAACTTCATCGGGCGGGCGCGGTGTGTGACCGGGCTGTTGCTGGCCTGTCTGGCGGCGGTCGGTTTCGAGGTGGTGCTGCGGAAGCGGTCGGAGTTCGTGGCGGCGCCGGCCTCGGCCGCGGCCGTGGCTTCCTCACGTGGGCGGTTCGGGCAGTGGGTCGCCGTTCGGCTTCGGATCGCTCCGGTCGCGCGCTGGGCCGAGTCGGCCTCGGCGCGGTGGCCCCGGGCGTGGGCGCTGGCGGGCCGGTCGGCCGCGCCGGCGTGGGCGGCCCTGGTGGTGCTGGCGGTCGGGCTGGAGGCCTGGGCCCTGGTGGGGCAGGGGCGCAAGCTCGCGGTCACCGAGGGCGCCAACGGGTACAACGGTTCTGACGCCGCGTCGGCCACGCGGGTCGCCGTCGCCACCTACAACCGGGAGATCCACAGCGGCCTGTTGCTGATCGGCGCCGCGGCGCTGCTGGTCGGCCTGCTGTGGCTGGTGTCCCGGTTCGGCGGCTCGGTGCGGCGGCTGGGCCTGGTGCGGGTGCTCGCGGCGTGCGGGGTGGTGGCGATGGTCGCCGCCGAGGGCACGTCCTTCATAGGCCGGTTCACCCCCAGCGCCGATAAGTCGACTTTCTATCCGGTGACGGACACCCAGGAGTTCCTGGCCGCGAACCTCGGCCACTCCCGCTACGCGAGCACCTCCGAGGGCTCGGTGCTCGGCACCGACTCGGTGTACGGGCTGCGGGCGCTGAACGGGCACGCGTTCCTGAACTCCGCGTTCGCGACGCTGGTGAAGGGGATGCCGGGGGATCCGGTGCCGGCCCCGACCCGGTTGGCGTTCAGCCCGGACGAGGCGCAGGCCACCAGCCCGATCCTGGACCGGCTGGGGGTGGCGTACTTCACCGCCGCGCCCAGCGAGCCGGTGTTCGGGACGGTGCATCCGGCGGCTGGCGACGGTTCCTCGGTGGATCTGCAGCCGAACGTGCCGATCACGGTGACCCTGCCGGTCGGGGACGATGTGCGGGCCCTGGGACTGGTCCCCACCTCGGCCGCCGACGTGTTCTCCTACGCGCCGATCACGAGCAACGACTGGATCGAGGTCACGGTCTCGGACGGGGCCGGTACGACGACGTCGAAGCGGCTGACCGAGGGCATCCAGACCGGCGTGGAGTTCGACGTGCCGCTGGCGCTGGACTCCCCGGCGCAGCACGGCCCGCGCACGGCGACGATAACGCTGCACACGAACAAGACGACGCCGCTGGCGGTCGCCGCCGTCGCCGGGGCACCGGCGCTGGCCACCGTCACCGACCCCGGCGACGGCCTGAAACTGGTCTACGCCGGCTCCTCGGTGATCTACCAGCGCCTGAACGCGATGCCGCGGATCCGCTGGGCCGACTCCTCGGTGGTGGTCTCGAACGCCGCGTCCCGGGTCAACCTGCTGGCCTCCGGGCAGCTGGACGCCTCCACGGTGGTGCTGAACAGCGGCACGGCCCTGCCGGCGCCGACGCTGCTGGCGTCAGGGACCTCATCCGGCACGCCGGCTCCGGGCTCCGCGGCGGCGGACTTGGCAGCGGCGTCCGCCACCGTGGCCGGTTCCGCCTCCGGAACCGTCGACGGCGCGGTCACGGTGACCTCCGACGGCATGGACTCGGTCGGCGCGCTGGTGGACAACCCGACCGCCGGCTACCTCGTGGTGGCGGACTCCGACCAGGTCGGCTGGTCCGCGACGGTGGACGGCAAACCGGCCCGCCTGGTCCCCGCCGACCAGGGCCTGGTAGCGGTGTCGGTGCCGGCCGGCAGCCACACCGTCAAGCTGCGCTACAAGTCCCCGGACCACGGCATCGGCGGCTACGCCAGCGCCGCGACCGCTTTCGCCCTGGCCGGCGGCGTCGGGGCGGAGACTTGGTGCTCCCGCCGAGGCCGCTCGACGCCCTGGGAGCTGGCGTGGATGCGCGCCCGGGCCCGCCGCGTCGCGGTGGTACAGCCGGGCGGTGCGGGCGCGGTGGATGCCGCGCTGCCGGCGACGGATGTGGGCGGCGGACCGCCGGGTGCGGGGCCGGGAGACGGCGACGCGCCCGGGCCGGACGTGCCGGAGGACGCGAGTGCGTGAGGCGTCGATTCGCGATTCGGGCTCGCGGTTCGGCTACGCCGGCTTACATCCGGTCGCCGACTCAGCGCCCGAACCCAAGCTCCGTCAGCTTCGCGAGCAGCGGCTCCACCACATGCGCGGGCGTGAACTTCTCGCGGGCGGCGGTGCTCGACGCGTGCTTGAGCTTCGCCAGTTCGTCGGGGTTCTCCGCCAGCGCGGCGAGGGCGGCGGCGAGCGCTGCCGGGTCGCCGGGGGCGACGTAGCGGGCGGCGTCGCCGAAGGCCCGGCGCTGCGGCGGAGTGTCCGAGGTGACGATCGCGCAGCCGGCCGCCGCGCCCTGGTAGACCTTGTTCGGGACCACGCGCAGGGCCTTCGGGCCGGTGCCGAAGATGCCGAGGCACACGTCGTGCGCGGCGACCAGGGCGGGCAGGTCCGCGGAGGCGATCCAGTCGTGCCAGGTCACCGTCTCGGCGCTGCCCGCGTAGTCGAGGGCCTGCTGTTTGTCCTGGCCGCTGCCGATCATGGTGAACCGGATCGGCCGGTCGGTGAGGCGGGCGATGGCGCTGCCGATCGTGGCGGCGCCCTGGAGCGGGGTGAACAGGCCGTAGAAGACCACGCGCAGGGGGCTCTCGGCCGGCGCCGGTTCGGGCGCGAACCACTCGTCCGGAGCACCGACCGGCACCACCACCGCATGCTCCCGGTGTTTGGCGGGCAGGGTCTCCCGGTGTTCCTCGGTGTCGACCACGACCACGCGGGCGGAGCTGAGCGCGGCCGCATCGACAGCCCGCAGCAGGGGCTGCCGCACCCCGTGGCCGACCTGCCGGTCCCGCCCGGTGTCGGCGGCACCGATGAGATGGTCCAGCACCACGCGCCGGCGGCCGAACAGCACCCTGGCCAGCAGCACGTCGAAGTGCCCGAGGTACCCGACCACCACGACGTCGGGCCGCGGTCCGCGCACCGAACGCCACGCCAGCCGCGCCCAGCACCGCGCCAGCCGCGTCCCCAGGGCGGGCACGCGCCACGGTTGTGCCAGCATCTTGACCCGCGCGGCGGTGTCGAACCCCAAGGGCGCGTTACACTCGCGCACCTCATGACCCGCACGACGCAGCCCCTCGGCGATGACTCCCACCCGGGGGTGCGCCGCCACATCGTAAGTACCGAAGATCAGGACGCGCATGGTCAGCCACAGTAGCGGTTCCGCCTATGGCCGCAGGGCCGGTGACGGCGAGTCAGCCGGCGCCGAAAGCCTGGCCGACGCGACCGGTGCGCCCGCGGCCGACCCGGGCGGCGCCGAAGGCGCCTCGGCTCAGAGACAGGCGCCTCCAGCGACGCCTTCCGCCGACGGTGCTCCGGCCAACGCGGAGCGCTCGGCCGGTGTCATGACCAGTACTCCGGCCAAGGCGGAACCCCCGGCTGGTGTCGCGATCAGCGCTTCGGCCAAGGCCACTGCCGCCGCCGGCTCCAACGCGGCCGGCTCCAACGCGGCCGGTTCCAACGCGGCCGGTTCCAACGCCGCCGGCGGCTCCAACGTCGTCGCCGGAGCCGACACCGACACCGTCACCGTCACGGAAGCCGATCTCGAAGCCGACCTCGAAGCACCCCTGCGCCCCGCCCCCAACCGCCGCTCCCAGCTGTTCCGCCTGGCCTTCCTGCTGCTCACCCTCGCCGCCGGCGCCTACGCCGTGGCCCACCAGTGGACCCGCGTCCGCACCGGCTTCGCCGACCTGGGCCCCGTGCCCCTGCTCGTCGCGCTCCTGCCGGCCCTGGCGTCGGTCGGCGCGATGATGCTGGCCTGGCGCGGTCTGCTCGGCGCCCTCGGTTCGCCGCTGCGCCTGCGCCCCGCCTCGCGTATCTTCTTCACCAGCCAGCTCGGCAAGTACCTGCCCGGCTCGGTCTGGCCGGTGGTCGCCCAGATGCAGCTCGGCCGCGCCTACCGCATCCCGCGGGCCCGCAGCGCTGCCGCCGCTGCCTTGGCGATGCTCGTCTCGCTGGCGTCCGCGCTGGTGCTGGCCGCTGTGGCGCTCCCGCTCGGCGGCGGGGCGAAGGCCGCGGGCTACTGGTGGGCCTTCATCGTGGTACCGGTGCTGTTGGCCGGGTTGCATCCCAGGATCGCGAACCCCGCGTTGCGGATGCTCTTCCGCCTCACCCGGCGCCCCGCGATCGAGCCGCTGACCGGGCGCACCATCGCCGAGACCGCCGGACGCAGCGTGGTCGGCTGGCTCCTCGCCGGTGCGCACATCTGGATCCTGGCGATGGCGCTCGGCGCGTCACCGTGGCGCGCGCTGCTCTTGGGCATCGGCGGCTACGCCTTCGCCTGGAGCGTCGGCTTTCTCATCGTCTTCGCCCCGGCCGGTGCCGGCGTTCGCGAGCTGATCCTGGTCGCCGCGCTGCAACCGGTGCTCGACCCGGCCAAGGCGACGGTCGTCGCGCTCGCCTCGCGGCTGGTGACCATCGTCGCCGACCTCGTCGCCGCCGCGGTCACCGCCCGCGAGGGCAGCCGGGGGAAGAAAGCCGATGAAGCCTCGTCCGAGGCGCCCGCCGAAGCCGCCGTGTAGCGGCACCGCCCTCTCACGACTCCTTGGGCGGCAGCGGCGGCATCCGGAAAGCCTTGCGCACCACCGGATTCCGCTTCACCGCCAGCTCCGTCGCCGCCATCCGCCAGCGCACGTAGCCCTTCTTCGAGTACCGCCACTCCCGCTTGTGCCGGGCCCAGTCCACCTTCCGCGGCTCCGGCACCGCGCCCAGCTTCTCCGAAGCCAGCGCCTGGTACTTCTCCTGGAGCGACGTCCGCAATGCGGAGTCCTCGGCGTCCTTGTTGACGTTGCTGATGTTCGCGTCGTGCCGCCGGTACAGGAACGACGGCGTCCGCGAGTAGACGAACTCGCGCCCGTCGATCAGCAGCGTCGCCCACACCGGGTACAGCATCTGCGCCAGCAGCGCCGGGTCCAGCTCCACCGCCTGGATCAGCTCGGTCCGGACGAACGCCCCGTCGTTCACGTCGATCCGGCCGATCAGCAGGTCGCCCAGGTGCGCGGCCCGCCGCCGCTTCGCGTACTGCCGGTTCAGCTCACCGTCGGTGATGAAGTACGACGCCGCCGACACGTCCGCGCCATGCCGCATGTTCCGCAGGTGCAGTGTGATGTGCTCCGGCAGCATGATGTCGTCGTCGCCGAAGATGGTCAGGTAGCGCGAGGCGGCCAGCGAGACTCCCAGGGCGATCGCGGCGCCCGGGTCCTTGCGGCCGTCGTGCACCTCCACCCGCGCGTAGTCGACGCTCACCGCCGGGCCGGCCGCGGCGGCAGCGGCGGTCATCTCGGCGACCGCCTCCCGGGTCGAGTCGGTCGGGGACGCGTCGTCCACCACCAGTACCCGCACCGTGGCCCCGAGTTTGTCCGAGGCCGCGCGGGCCGAGGCGACGATGGACTGCACCGTCTCCCGCAACAGCCCCGGCCGCTCCCGCGTGGGGACGATGACAGTGAGTTCAGGGTCGGTCACGGCGCTCCTCAGCAAGTAGACGGCATAAGGGTATTAGGAACCGGGCCGGGTACGCTGGCGTCTTCAAGCTTGGCTGTCCAAGTTGAAAATACAAACGTTCCCGAACCTGGAGTCCGGAGCACTGTGAAGATCAGCGTCATTGGAATGGGCAAGATCGGCCTGCCGCTGGCCGTCCAGTTCGCCTCGAAGGGGCACCAGGTCCACGGTATCGACGTCGTGCCGCGGGTGGTCGACCAGATCAACGCCGGCGTGGAGCCGTTCCCCGGTGAGGCCGAGCTCGACGTGCGGCTGCCGCGAGTGGTCGAGGCGGGCACCCTGACCGCCACCCTGGACGGGGTCGCCGCGGTCGCCGACAGCGACGCGGTCGTGGTCGTCGTCCCGGTGGTCGTGGACGAGGACGCGGTGCCGGACTTCCGGGCCATGGACGCCGCCACCCAGACCATCGCCGCCGGCCTGAAGCAGGCCGCCGCGAACGGCCGCACCGGCATCCTGCTGAGCTACGAGACCACGCTGCCGGTGCACACCACCCGCGAGCGCTTCGTGCCCGCCCTGGAGTCCGCATCGGGCCTGAACGCCGGCCGTGACTTCCTGCTCTGCCACAGCCCCGAGCGGGTCTACACCGGCCGGGTCTTCTCCGACCTGCGCAAGTACCCGAAGCTGGTCGGCGGCATCGACGCCGCCTCGGCCGAGGCCGCGGTCGCCTTTTACGAGGCGGTCCTGGACTTCGACGAGCGCCCGGACCTCAAGCGCGGCAACGGCGTGTGGGACCTGGGCTCCGCGGAGGCCGCCGAGCTGGCCAAGCTCGCCGAGACCACCTACCGCGACGTCAACATCGGCCTGGCCAACCAGTTCGCGCGGTTCGCCGACCGCACCGGCATCGACATCTTCCAGGTGATCGAGGCCTCCAACAGCCAGCCGTTCAGCCACATCCACCAGCCGGGTCCGGCGGTCGGCGGCCACTGCATCCCGGTCTACCCGCGCTTCTACCTGTTCAACGACCCCGAGGCCTCGATCGTGCGCGCGGCCCGCGAGTCCAACCTCGCGCAGCCGGCCTACCTGGTCGGGCTGCTGGAGGGCCTGCTCGGCGGCGCGACCGGCGGCGGCGGGCTGGCCGGCCGCAAGGTGCTGGTGCT
This sequence comes from Catenulispora pinistramenti, assembly GCF_018274385.1. Taxonomy (GTDB): domain Bacteria; phylum Actinomycetota; class Actinomycetes; order Streptomycetales; family Catenulisporaceae; genus Catenulispora; species Catenulispora pinistramenti. The sequence continues at coordinate 57,951 of NZ_JAAFYZ010000019.1, forward strand.
CGGCGCGGCCTACCGCGGCGGCGGCGTGAAGGAGACCGCGTTCTCCGGCGTCTTCGGCCTGGTCGCGGCGCTGGCCGGGGACGGCGCGGTGCCGCTGGTCTCCGACCCGCTGTACAGCTCCGAGGAACTGGCCGCGCTCGGCCTGCCGGCCTACGAGCCCGGCACCGAGATCGCCGGCATCATCGTGCACACCGAGCACGAGGAGTACCGCGAGCTGTCGGCCGCGGACTTCCCCGGCGTGAAGGTGATCGTCGACGGCCGCAACATCACCGACCCGGCCAAGTGGGACGGCGTCGCGCGCAAGGTCCTCGGCATCGCCTGAGCACGGCGGCGGTAGGCAACACAACCAAGCAACTCAGCTAAGCAACACAGCGAGGGGGGCGATGGTGGCGATCCGAGCGATCATCCCCGACATCGGCGGGGTCCTGGAACACACCCCGGACCTGGGCACCGTGGCGCGCTGGACGCCGGAGTTCGGCGCCGGCTGGGAGCACCGCGTCGACCCGGTCTTCCGGGCCGGCGAGATCGGCACCATCACCCTCGAAGAGGTCCACGAGCGGGCCGCCGCCACCCTCGGGGTGCCGGTGGCCCGCTTCGAGGCCTACATGGACGACGTCTGGGTCGAGTACGTCGGCACCTACAACGCCGAGCTGGCCGCCTACTGGAGTGCCCGCCGCGCCGAGGGCTACCAGACCGCGATCATCAGCAACAGCTTCGTCGGCGCGCGCGAGCGCGAGGAGGAGGCGCACCGCTTCAGCGAGCTGACCGACCTGATCGTGTACTCGCACGAGGTCGGCGTGATGAAGCCGGACCCGGCCATCTACGAACTCTGCTTGGACCGGCTCGGTATGCGGCCGCAGGAGACGGTGTTCGTAGACGACTTCGAGCCGAACTGCGAGGCGGCCCGCGCGCTCGGCATGGCCGCGGTGCTCTTCAAAGACACCGCGCAGGCCGTCCGCGACCTCGACGCGCTCCTGCAAAAGGACTGATCCGCCGCCGCGCCGATGACTTCCGCGCGGCCGGATCGTCTGTACAGGCATGAGTGACCTCAAGCCCCTGCGGGCCAAGAACCTGTCCCTGCCCAAGTACGGACTTGATGAGCTGGAGTGGGACGCCGTCGAGCAGGCGATCGCCGGCGCGGTGGCCGGCCCCGGCCGCTCCTGGTTCCTCACCACCCTGAACCCCGACGGCTCCCCGCACACCACCGGGTTCGGCCACAGCTGGCTGAACGGCGCCATCCACTTCACCACCGGCCCGGAGATCCGCAAGACCCGGAACCTGGTCGCCGACCCGCGCTGCGCCGTCGCGGCCCCGATCGAGGGCTACGACGTCACCTTCGACGGCGAGGCGCACCGCGTCACCGACCCCGCGGTGGTGCAGACCGTCGCCGGTATGTACGTCGCCGGCGGCTGGCCCTGCCGAGCCGAGGGCGACGTGATCACCGCGCCGTTCAGCGCCCCGAGCGCCGGTCCCGGCCCCTGGCAGGTCTACCGGATCGAGGTGCTGTCGGCGGTCGCGCTGAAGAGCACCGGGGACGGTGGCGCGACGAAGTGGTGGTTCCGGTAGAGGTCGGCGCTACACAGAGCCCTGTCAGGGCAGCCCTGTCAGGGCGTCGTCTGTTCCCCCTGCTTCGCCGACAACGCCAGCACATCCGCCGGAACCGGCGCGTCCTGCCGCATCGCCGTGAACAGGTCCTGCGCCATCGGCGCCAGCTGCACGCGGTTCGGGTCCGGCTGGTACCACTGCCACGGCACCGTCAGGTAGGTGATCTGCTGGCGCGGCACCTGCTTCAGGTCCGAGGCGAAGTCCGCCAGCGCGGTCAGCGAGCCGAGGGCGGGGTCGGTGGTGAGGGCCTTGGTGGCGGCGTCCAGCACCTTGTAGAGCTTCGCCGGGTCGTTCAGGGTGCCGTTGTCGGCCAGGGTGTCCAGCGCCGAGTTCAGGAACTGCTGCTGGCGGCTCATCCGGCCGATGTCCGAGCCGTCGCCGAGGTTGTGCCGGGCCCGGACGAAGGCCAGGGCCTGGTCGCCGTTCACCACGGTGGTGCCGGCCGGCAGGTTCAGGTGCGAGTCGGGGTCGTTGACCGCCTGGTCCAGGTGGACCGGGATGCCGCCGATGGCGTTCACGATGTTCTTGAAGCCCGTGAAGTCGACCACCAGTACGTGGTCGATGTTCAGGCCGCTGAAGGTCTCGACGGTCTTCACCGTGCAGGCCGCGCCGCCGATCGAGAACGCCGCGTTGAACATGCCGAACTGGGGCTGGGACTGGGTCCCGTTCGGCTGGGTGCAGGTCGGGGTCTGCACCATCGAGTCGCGCGGGATCGAGGCCACCGTCGCGCTCTTCCGGTCCGCGGCCACGTGCAGCAGCATCGTGGTGTCCGAGCGGGCCCCGGAGTTGGCGTCGCCGTACTGCGCGTTGGCACCGTCCCGGTCGTCGGAGCCGATCAGCAGGACGTTCATCGCGGCGCCGGCGCCGGGGGAGGGGCTGGCCGGCTTCGGCTTCAGGGCGTCCGGCAGCCCGGGCGCGTCGTCGGCGTGGATGTCGACGGTCCGGATGTTGTCGTTCAGCCGGTTGTACACGCTCCACAGCCCGGCGGCGCCGGCGATGGCCAGCACTGACAGCGAGGTCGCGCAGATGATGACGACCCGGCGCCGGGGCATGGAGCCGCTGTCGGCGGGGCCGGCGTGGCGCCGGGAGCGGCGGGAGCCGGGACGGCGCGGGTCGGCGGGGGTGTCGCGGGCGTCGTCGGCGTCGTCCGGGCGGTCGGCCGGGCCGGTGGTCTGGTCGTCCATGGTGAGACGAGACTATGTCATTTTTATAGGGACTTCGTCCTGGATGTCCCAGTGCTGCGACATCTGTGCGAACGGCCGGTCACCCGCTCGCCGGGAGCGCGGTGACCGGCCGTTCGGCGGCGGTGTCGGGCGGCTCAGCCGGTGCCGGCGCCGTAACCGGCGGTGATGCCGGAGCAGATGTCCTGGTCGGCGGTCCGCGAGTTGTTCGCGATGTCCGTCGGCAGCGAGCCGGGCGCGCTCGATCCGCTCGCAGCGGTCGAACCCGAGGTCGGGGCGCCGGTGGAGGAGCCCGCGCCGGGCTTCGGGTGGGCCGCGGCGTAGTCGTCGCCGAGCTCCACCACGATCTCCGAGGCGTAGGGGCCGCCGGACTCGACCTTCGAGCCCGGGTACAGCGTGGCCAGCTGCTTGGCCTTGGCCTCGTCCTTGGAACTGCCGTACAGGATCGTGGTGACCGCGGTGTGCGGCGGCACGGTCCGGCTGAGCGAGGCGTTGTAGCCCTGGGCCTGCAGCGAGGTGACGTTGTCGCCGCCCAGGCCGTTGACCGTGGTGCTGTTCCGCACCAGCACCGTGATCGTCGAGGGCGAGATCGACGGCGCCGGCGGGGCCGTGGTGGCCGGCGCCGAGGTCGTCGGGGCCGCGGACGAGGGCGTCCCGGACGCCCCCGAGGCGTTGGAGCCGTCCAGGAGCTGGTCGTTCTTGAGGTGGTCCCAGATCACGCCGGCGGCCACCGGGTCCATCTCGACCCGGCCGTCCTGGGTCCGGTAGTGGCCCGGCAGCGTCATGAACTGGATGTTCGAGGGGTTGACGCCCTTGATCGACTCGGCGAAGCTCGACAGCGCGCTCAGGCTGCCCAGGCCCGGGTCGAACTGCGCGTATTTCAGCGCGTCGTTGAAGATGGAGCTGAGCACCGTGGGGTCGTTCAGGACCCCGTCGCTCTCCACCTTCTTGATCATCGACCCCAGGAACGCCTGTTGGCGCCGGGTGCGGCCGATGTCCGAGCCGTCGCCCAGGCCCTCGCGCTCGCGGACGTAGTCCAGCGCGGTCTGGCCCTTCACCGTCTGGATGCCCTTGTGCAGGGTGATGTTGTCCCCGCCGGCGTCGTTGACGTCCTTGGGCACACAGACCTGCACGCCGCCGATGTCGTCGGTGAGCTTGGCGAACGCGGCGAACCCGACCACCACGGTGTGGTCGACGCGGATCCCGGAGATCGACTCGATGGTGTTGATCTCGCACGCCACGTTGCCCTGCGAGGTGTTGCCGACCGCGAACGCCGCGTTGAACTGGTTTTGCTGCGGCTTGGTCTGCCCCTTGCCGGGGTTCTTCGGGTCGATGTCGCACGCCGGCATGTTGACCATCATGTCGCGCGGGATCGAGATGCCCACGGCGTGCTGGTGGTCGGCGTAGACGTGCAGCAGGATCGAGGTGTCCGAGCGGGCGCCGTCGCCGGTCGCGCCGCCGCCGAAGGCGTTGTTGCCGTTGTCCCGGCTGTCCGAGCCCACCAGCAGGATGTTCTCCGGGTGCTGGCCGGCCGCGTTGGCCTTGGCCTCGGCCGGGCGGTTGGTGGACAGGCCCGAGGTGTCGAAGGTGTTGATGCTGCCGTTGAAGTGCTGGTAGGTGAAGGCGCCGGCGCCGATCACGGTCACGGCCAGCGAGGCCGCGGAGATGCTGATGATGCCCTTGGGGGCCAGCCGTCCCCGACCCGCGGCCGCGGGTATCGACCCGCCGCGCCCGCTGCGCCCGCCCCGGCCGCCGCGGCCGGGCGGGAGCTCGCCTTCGGAGGCGCTGTCCGGTTCGGCGCGGTAGCCGCCGCGGCCGCTCGGCGGGCCCGGGGGTTCGTCGCCATAGCCGTCCGGGGCTGCCTGGGGCGCCCCGCGGGTGCCGCGTCGCGCGCGCGGTGGGGTGAAGTCGTGGGCGTCGTCATAGCCGCCTTGCCCGGCGTCGTACCCGTCGGAAGACTGCCGACTCGCCCGCTCCCACGGAAGCGGCTCGGGGTTGCGCTCGCCTGCCACAGAATCTCCTCACACCTGGGTCCGCCTCGGATACGGGTCCCGGGTCGCCTCGCGGTTCCTTCACCGCGCCACGACGTTACTCGACAGGAAGCACGCCGAGAGTGCCTTCCGCGGTTCCGTTCTCCTGGCCCCCGGCCCCCGCGGTGCCCCCGGCCAGCGAGGCGACACGCGCGTTGACCTTCTCCGATGCCATCCGGCCCGGAAGCCGGGACGGATCGACGTTCCGGCACAGTACCAAGGAAGCCCCGACGGCGAGCTCGGACGTCAACGCCGCCCGGATCTCCGGCCGCGAATCGTAGGCGCAGCCGGTCAGGACCCGGCTGGCGGCGCTGAGGTTCCAGCGGGCCGCCGCCTCGGCCGCGTCCCGCACCAACTCGCCCTGCGTCCACCCGCCCCCGTCGGCGACCAGGGCCGGGGTGTCCGCGGTGACAGGGGAGTACGGGGTGAACACGTCGGGTTGCGCCGGGGCGGCCCGGGCGTAGTCGGTGAAACCTTCGGGAACGCTGGGGAACGGCGCGCCCAGCGGCCGCAGCGCCAGCGCGATCCGCTCGCCCTTGCAGGCCAGCGCCTCCTGCAGCCGGTCCGGACCGGCCACCACGGCCGCGGCGCGCTCGGCCGCCGCCGGGTCCTCGCCGACGCTGGCCACCACGCCGGCGGTCCAGCAGGCCAGCAGCCAGATCGGGGTCTGCCAGTGGGTCGGCAGCAGGATCGCGACCTCGTCGCCGGGGCCGAGCGCGAGGTCGTCCTGGATCAGGTTGGCGGTCTTGGCGACCCAGTTGTCGAACGTCGTATACGACAGTTCCACCCGCTCGCCGGTGTGGTCGTCGTAGTACGTGAGGAACGGCCGGGACGGGCCGAGGGCGAGCGCGGCCCGCCACGCGCCCGGGAAACTACTGTTCGCTGCGGTCACGCCGAGAGGATACGGGGGAAACAGGCTGCTGTTGTGCAAGCACGTCGGTCGGGGACCGTTTATGCTGGCCCGCACGGCGTGCCGGGTGTACGCGACCATTCGCGGTGCACGTCCCGGACACCGCGCGGAGAGAACTGGCGAGGGGAAAGAGCGTGACCGAGGCGATTCTTCTGGTGGGGGGCAAAGGCACCCGCCTGCGCCCGCTGACGGTGAACACCCCCAAGCCGATGCTGCCGGTCGCGGGCGTCCCGTTCCTGACCCACCAGCTCGTGCGCGCCAAGGACGCCGGGGTGCACCGGGTGGTGTTCGCCACCGCCTACAAGGCCGAGGTCTTCGAGGAGTACTTCGGCGACGGCTCGGACCTGGGCCTGGAGCTGGTCTACGTGACCGAGGAGGTGCCGCTGGACACCGCCGGCGCCATCCGGAACGTGGCCGACCGGCTGACCAGCGCCCCCGACGAGCCGGTCCTGGTCTTCAACGGCGACATCCTGTCCGGGGTGGACATCGGCGCCCTGGTCGCGGCGCACCGCGAGCGCGGCGCCGACGTCACGCTGCACCTGTCCCGGGTGACCGACCCCCGGCCCTTCGGCCTGGTGCCCACCGACGCCGAGGGCTGGGTGACCGCGTTCCTGGAGAAGCCGCAGCGCCCCGAGGACATCGTCACCGACCAGATCAACGCCGGCTGCTACGTCTTCCAGCGGGCCCGCATCGACGAGATCCCGGCCGGCCGCCGGGTCTCGGTGGAGCGCGAGACCTTCCCGGGCCTGCTCACCGCCGGCGCGAAGGTGCTCGGCGTGGTCGAGCAGTCCTACTGGCTGGACCTGGGTACCCCGACGGCGTTCGCCAAGGGCTCGGCGGACCTGGTGATGGGGATAGTGACTTCCTCCGCGGTGCCCGGCCCGGAGCAGCGCGGCAGCGACGAGTCCCTGGTCCTGCCCGGCGCGCGGATCGCCGAGGACGCGGTCGCCGACCGCGGCACCACGGTCGGCTCCGGCGCGGTGATCGACTCCGGCGCGCACGTGAGCGCTTCGGTCCTGGACGCCGGCGCGGTGATCGGCCCGGGCGCGAAGGTGAACTGCTCGATCATCGGGGCCGGCGCCCGGATCGGCGCCAACACCGTCCTGGACGGCGTCGTGGTCGGTGACGGCGCGGTGATCGGCGCCGACAACGAGCTGCGGGCCGGGGCGCGGGTCTGGTGCGGCGCGGTGCTTCCGGACAAGGCTGTGCGGTTCTCCAGCGACGAGTAGCGCCTTGATGGCAGACTCGGCAGACCGCTCGCGGCGATCGGGCGGCCGCGAGTCAGAGCCCTTCAACGCGTTCGGCACCCTGGGATCACGGTGACAGAAGACGAGGACATCCGGGCGGTCTGGGCTGCCCGGAAGGGACGCAGCGGCGGCGCCGCGTTCCAGCGGCGCCGGTCCGCCCCGCCGCGGCGCCCCGTCGTCCCGGGGGCGCGTCAGGCACCGCCTGAACCCCCCGAGCCGCCCGAGGCCCGCCAGAGCATCGTCGTCGACCCCGGCTACGACCTCGCGGCGACCGTGGGCGTCCTGCGCCGCGGTGCCGGCGACCCCACCTTCCGCCGCGCCGAGGACGGCTCGCTGTGGCTCGGCTGCCGCACTCCGTTCGGCGACCCGGGAACCCTGCGCCTGCGCCTGGCGACCGCCGAGACCGTCGACGCCGAAGTCTGGGGCCCCGGCGCGGCCTGGCTGCTCAAGACCCTGCCCGATCTCCTCGGGCTCGGCGACACCGAGGAGGCGCGCGCGGAGTTCACCGAACTCGTGGCCGCGCACGGCAACGCGCAACTCATCCAATCCGTGCGGCGCAACCGCGGGTTTCGCGTGATCCGCAGCGGCCGGGTCTGGGACTCCCTGGTACCGGCGGTGCTGGAGCAGCGGGTCACCGTTCAGGAAGCGCACCGCGCGTATCAACTACTGGCGCGGCGCTATGGGATTCCGGCCCCGGGCGCCCCCGCGGACATCCGCCTCTGCGTCTCGCCCTCACCCCGGGAGTGGGCCCTGATCCCGTCCTGGGAATGGCTCCGCGCCGGTGTCGACGGCAAACGGTCGCGCGCGATCCTCGGCGCGTCCCGGGTCGCGGCCCGCCTGGAAGAGACCGTGGGGATGGAGCGGGACGAGGCGGCACGCCGGATCCGGACCGTGCCGGGCATCGGCGTGTGGACGGCCGCCGAAGTGATGCACCGCGCGCACGGGGACGCGGACGCGGTGTCCGTCGGCGATCTTCACCTGCCCCGCATCGTGTGCGGGGTGTTGGGGGATCCCGCGATGAAGTGGGATGACGACCGCATGCTGGAGCTTCTGGAGCCCTACCGCGGTCATCGCTATCGCGTCAGCGCTCTTCTGTACCGCTGACTCGGAGTCCGGTGTGGTGCTCCACGATGCGGCCCAGCATCCCGAGCAGGACGTCCCGTTCCTCCGGTGACAGCGGTTCGAGCAGCGTCGCCTGCGCGGCCACGACTTCCTTGTCCAACTCGCCGAGGAACTTCGCGCCACTGTCGGTGAGGTTGACCAGGTTCCGGCGCCGGTCCGCCGGGTCCGGTGTCCGTTCCAGATACCCGCGCTCCTCCAGGTCGGTGACCACGGCCGTGACGTCGCTGCGGTCCAGCCCGATCCGCCGGCCCAGGTCCGCCTGGCTGGTCGGGCCGCTCTCGGCGAGCGCGACCAGCAGCGAGTAGTACGACCGGCTCGTGACGCCGGCGGCGTGCATGCGCTCGCCGATCAGCCGGTGCCCCTGGGTCGAGGCCTGGCCCAACAGCCAGGTCGCGTGGCCGCGCAGGCGGACGGGCGTGTTGAGCGGGTCCATGGCCGCAGCCTACTTCGGCGGCGGGGTTGACAGAAGTAGTTGGTGCGACCAACATTGGTCGTGCCAACAGTTGGCCCGACCAACGAATAGCCGGCCGGGAGACGCGATGTTGATGGGGAGATGGGGAGACGGCGATGAGTGGCTACGACATCCAGGCCCTGGCCGACCGTGCGGAGATCACCGACCTGTTCGTGAGCCTGGGCCGATGCCTGGACGAGCACGACTTCGACGCGCTGAAGGACGTCCTCACCGAGGACGTGGTGGGGACGACGCCCGGCGGGACGCGGGAGGGCCGCGACGCTTTGATCGCCCAGGCCCGCGCCAACCACCAGGACTACGACCGGCTGACACACCAGTTCACCAGCATCCTGGTGGACGTCCAGGGCGACACCGGAACGGTGCGGGCCTACGTGACCGGCTCGTTCGGGCACGCCGCCAGCCCGCACCCGGAGCGCGTGCTGGTCGGGCTGTACCGCAACAAGGTGGTGCGGACCGGGGCGGGCTGGCGGATCAGCGAGCTGACGGTGGAGCCGAAGTTCCGGATCGAACGCGAGAAGAACGAGACCGCGGCGGCGGCCGAGTAGGACCGCTCAGCGCACGGCGATGTAGTCCTCGGGATCCCGCGGAGCCTGCGTGGTAGGCGCCTCCGCGGGTTTCCCTATAGCGATGACTCCCAGAGGTTCCCAATCCTGTGGGAGCGCTAGAAGGGTTCTGACAACGCCGGGATCCGCAGTCGTCCACTTCGAGCCGATGCCGTCGGCGGCGAGGGTGACGAGGAAGTTCTCCACGGCAGCGCCTAGAGAAGCCGTCAAGAACTCCGGGTCCGGGAACGCTATAGCGATCCGGCACGGAACGACCAGATACGGCGCGCGCTCAAGAACGGAGTCGGTCAACGCGCCGGCGAACGTCTTGCGCGCGGTCTCGGACTCCACCAGCACGAACCGCCACGGGGCCGGGCCCTCGGGCGAGGGGGAGGGGGCGGTCAGCGCGGCGGCCACCGCCCGCCGCACCACGTCCCCGGGCACCGGATCGGAGGCGAACCACTCCGTCGTCCGGCGCCGCGTCGCCGCCTCGCGCATCGCTTCCTGCGTGCCCAGCGAGAACATGTCGTTCTCCGCGGCCCGGATCAGCGGCCGCACACCGAGTCCCGGCTCCTCGGTCACCAGGGTGCCGAGCCCGCGGATCAGCGCGACCGGCACGCCGTCGGCCTTGCCCTTGACCACTTCGCCGGCCCCGGCCAGCTCGTCCACCGCGGCCGCCGCCGTCACCAGCAGTTCGTTGCCGAAGGCGTCTATCGTGCCGCGGTGGTCCATGAGCGCGTTGACATAGGCGCACCCGATGGCGACATCCGTCTGGCCCTCGCGCCACGGCCGCCCGAAGGTGTCGGTCACGACCACGCCCACCGCGACCCCGAACGCGTCGCGCAGCGCGTCGGCGATGTCCCGCGCCGAGCCGTCCGGGTCCTCGGGCAGCAGCAGCACGGTCCCGGCCGGGGTGTTGGACGCGTCCACCCCGGCGGCGGCCATCACGAACCCGTGCCGGGTCTGCACGATCCGGGTCGGCCCGCGCCGGGCGACCAGCCGCACCATCTCGGCGTCGATCGCGGCCTCGCGGTCGTCGGCCCGCACCACCCGGCCCTCGGCCTTGGACAGGATCTTGGAGGTGACGCAGAGGATGTCGCCGGCGCGCAGGCCCAGGCCCGACTCCGTCACCGCGGCGCCGATCAGGGCCGCCACGTCGTCGCCGGGGCCGACTTCGGGGATCCCGGCGATCGCGTGGACCGTGTAGGAGGTGTCGGTCATCAGTCAGACGCCGAGCCGGTCGCGGTCCGCGCGGCGGCGGCCTTCGCCGCGGCGAGCTCGGCGGCCAGGTCCAGGGCCGCCTGTGCCATCGCCTGCGTGGCCTGTGGGGAGGACATCATCAGCGGCACCGCGCGGCAGGCGATGCCGGCGGCCTCCACCCGCGCGACCGCGCCGGTGTCCGCGTCGGCGTCCACCAGCCAGCCGTCCAGCAGGTCCGCGCCGTAGTGCTCGGCCACGGCCGCCGCCGAGACCTCGACGCCGACAGCGGCCAGGACCTTGTCGGCCATGCCGCGGACCGGGCCGCCGCCGACGATCGGCGACAGGCCCACCACCGGCGCCGCGGCGTCGGCCACGGCCCGGCGGATCCCGGGGATGTCCAGGATGGTGCCGATCGACACCACCGGGTTCGACGGCGGCAGCACGATGACGTCGGCCTCGGCGATCGCCTCCAGCACCCCGGGCGCCGGCTTGGCGCTCTCCACGCCCACGGACACGATCGCGCGCGCGTCGGGGGCGTGCATCCGGACCCAGTACTCCTGGAAGTGCACCGCCCGGCGCCCGCCGGGGGCCTCGGCGTCGTCCACCACGACGTGGGTCTCGACCCGGTCGTCGGTGGACGGCAGCAGCCGCACCGGGAGCTCCCAGCGCGTGCACAGCGCCTCGGTGACCTCCGACAGCGGGTACCCGGCGCCGAGCATCTGCGTGCGCACCAGGTGGGTGGCGATGTCCTTGTCGCCGAGTGTGAACCAGTCCGGGCCCACGCCGTACGCCTTCAGCTCGTCGGCCACCCCGAAGGTCTCCTCGGTCCGGCCCCAGCCCTGCTCCTCGTGGATCCCGCCGCCGAGGGTGTACATGACCGTGTCCAGGTCCGGACAGATCCGCAGACCGTGCATGGTCATGTCATCGCCGATGTTCCCGATCACGGTCACGGTGGCGTTCGGGGCGGCCGCGAGCAGGCCGCGGAGGAATCGGGCTCCGCCGACGCCTCCGGCAAGGGCTGTTATGCGCATGAAGACAGTATTTCAGGAGGCGAACCGCTGCCGGGCCGCGTCCCACCGCAGCCCGGCGCTCGCCTCCCCGGCCGCCACCCCCGAGGCCCGGGCCGCGGCGGCCAGCTCGGCGATCGTCACCACCGGTTCCGGTATCACGATGTCCGGGTGCGGCCTGGCGCCGAGGAAGAGCGCGACGAGGTCGGGCGCCAGGGCGTCGTGCGGGAGCGTGAGCGCGGCGGTCGGCGCAGAGGAAGCCTGATTCAGCATGGGGGAAACTCCGCAAAGGCGTCCGGCCTGACGGGCCGGGCAACGGTCAGGGCTGTGTACTCGGTGGGTCTGCTCGGTCAGCTGTGACAGCGACAGCGACAACACAGACCGCGACACGGCTCCATCGCGGAGTAAGACGGCATGGGCGCGACTTCGACCAGCGCCGCGGCGGGGATGCGGCCCCGGCGGCCCTCAACGGTCACGATTCGCGCGTTCATGATGACCCCACCCCATCCGGCACCCGGGTCCGCTGTCAAGCGAGGTCCGCATGGTGGGGGGCGCGTATTAGCTCCAACAGGTGAATCGCATGGTCGCTACCAGATCCCGGCTTGACGGCCCGGTAATGACGCGCGTGTAATTTCAAACGTGTCGTGATGATCTCCGCACGGGGAGTGATCTTCTTCTGTGCGGACCAGGTAGGGCCGGGAGGCGTACGGTGGCCGAGGCCGCGGAGTACACAGAGGGCGCGGAAGAGGCTTGCCACGCCGAGGTGTACCGCATCTACCCGCTGCACAACGGAGTCGACGAGGACCGCGGCTGGCAGTCCCGCGCGTTGTGTGCGCAGACCGATCCCGAGTCGTTCTTCCCAGAGAAGGGCGGATCGACCCGGGAGGCGAAGAAGATCTGCCTCAACTGTGAGGTGAAGGCCGAGTGCCTGACTTATGCGCTGGCCAACGACGAGCGCTTCGGGATCTGGGGCGGGCTGTCCGAGCGCGAGCGGCGCCGACTCAAACGCGCGGCGGTATGACCGGTATAGCCGTCGTGTGACGTTTGCCGGGCCCCGGGAAGAGGACTTGTGGAGGACTCTTCCCGCAGGGCCCCGCGGGCGCGTTCCCCTTGCCCGGGAACGCAATTCGGGCATAACGGCATAGCCGGTCAGCATCCTCGAACCCTCGCGTATGGTGGACCCTCAGTCCGCCCCCGAGCGGGGATTCCCGAGACCGGAGCCGGTGCCAGCGCCACATGTCCCAGTACCCAGAATCCGGATACCGGACCGGCGGCCTGGCCGCCACCGGCCAGTTCGCCGCCGGTGGCTACGGCGCCCAGCCCGGCGGGACCGGGCAGTTCGCCGTGGCCGACGTCGAGGCCCGCCGCCGGGCCGCCGCCGAGGCGGCCGTCAACGCCTTCCCGAACCACGTCGTCACCGCGGTGATCGTCTCCCACGACGGCGCGCGCTGGCTGGAGGACTCACTGCGCGGGCTGCGCGGGCAGCTGCGCGCCCCGCAGCGGATCCTCGCCGTGGACACCGGTTCCAAGGACGACTCGCTGGCCATCCTGGACGAGAACCTGGGCCAGGACGCGGTGCTGCAGACCAAGCGCAACACCGGCTTCGGCACCGCCGTGAACCACGCGCTCAAGGCCGCCCCGGTCGTCGACTTCGACCTCTACGGCCGCGGCGACGGCCAGGCCGTGGAGTGGCTGTGGCTGCTGCACGACGACTCCGAGCCCGCCCCCGACGCCCTGCTGCGGCTGCTGGAGGTGGGGGAGTACCACCCCGAGGCCGGTGTCATCGGCCCCAAGATCCGCGGCTGGGTGGACCGCGAGCAGCTGTTGGAGATCGGCGTCACCGTCACCGCCGACGGCCGGCGCTGGACCGGTCTGGAGGACGGCGAGCACGACCAGGGCCAGCACCTCGAACCGACCCGGGTGCTCTCGGTGTCCAGCGCCGGGATGCTCATCCGGCGCGAGGTCTGGGACCGGCTGCGCGGCTTCGACCGCGCCATCCCGATGTTCCGGGACGACCTGGACTTCTGCTGGCGGGTCAACAACTCCGGCTACGACGTGCTCACCGCGCCCAAGGCGGTGTTCTGGCACGCCGAGGCGGCGGCCCGCGGCGAGCGGCGGATCAGCGCCGGCGTCTCCCGGCCGCACTTCGAGGACCGGCAGCACGCGCTGTACGCGGTCACCGTCAACCACGCCGGACGCTTCCCGATACTGACTTTCCTGCGACTGTTCTTCTGGTCGCTGTTGCGGGCCATCGGCCTGCTGCTGAACAAGACGCCGCTGAAGGCCGCGGACGAGGTGCTGGCGGCGCTGGCGTACGCCGGCCGCATGGACCGCATCATCCGGGCCCGGCGGGCCAGAGCCCGGACCCGCGCACAGAGACCCGTGGACCTGTCCACGCTGTTCCCCGCCCGGATCCAGGTCTTCCGCCTTACCTTCGAGAACACGTTCGAGGGTTTCCGCTCCCGGAACCAGAGCGATGACGAGGCGACCCAGGGCTCCATCGAGAGCGGCCCGGTCTCCGAGGAGGCCGAGTCCTTCGACTCCGGGACGCCGTGGCTGATCCGCGCGGTCCGGATGCCCGGCAACTTCGTGTGGCTCGCGCTGCTGATAGTGATGATGGTCGCGGCGCGGAACCTGCTCACCGGCGGCCGTCTGATGGGCGGCGCGCTGTTGCCCGCGCCCAACGGCGCCTCCGACTTGTGGCACGACTTCTTCGCCCCCTGGCACGGCGTCGCCACCGGCTCGACGTCCCCGGCCCCGCCGTACCTGGCGGTCGTGGCCCTGCTCGGCACCGTCTTCTTCGGGCACGCCAGCCTCGCGCTGACCGTCCTGCTGCTCGGCTCGGTGCCGCTGTCCGGACTGACCGCCTACATGGTGCTCAAGCGGACCGTCTCCTCCAGCGCCATGCGGGTCTGGGGATCGGCTGCCTACGCGCTGCTGCCCGCGGCCACCGGCGCGATCTCCGGCGGCCGGCTGGGGTCGGCGGTCGGCATCATGCTGCTGCCGCTCGCGGCCTCCGGGGTGCTGCTCGCTATAGGGGGACCGGGCCGTAAGGGCTCTGTGCGGGCCGCCTGGCCCGCCGCCTTCGCGATCGCCATCGCCACGGCCTTCGCGCCGATCGTCTGGCTGCTGGCCGCGGTGCTGGCGATCGGTGCCACGCTGACCGTCTTCTGGCGCTCCACCGCGGACTTCGCCACCGTGCTGATCCGGCTGGCGATCCTGCTGGTGACGCCGATCGCGGTGCTGATGCCGTGGTCGCTGCAACTGGTGAAGCACCCGGGGGCCCTGCTGCTGGAGCCCGGCCTGCCGCCGGTGCCCGGCAAGCAGCCGGACCCCACGCACCTGCTGCTGGCCAACCCCGGCGGCCCCGGCACCTATGCCTACTGGATCACCGGCGGCCTGCTCCTGGCCGGTCTGGCCGGCCTGTTGCGCCGCGGCCCGCGCCGCCGCATCGCCTTCGCCGGCTGGATCCTGGCCCTGGCCGGCTTCGCCGCGGGCCTGCTGGCCCTCCAGGTGCGCCCGACCGGCCTGGCCGGCGGGCTGCCGCAGCAGCCCTGGAGCGGCGTGCCGACCGCGGCGATCGGCTTCGGCCTGATCACCGCCGCGGTGATCGGGGCCGAGGGCGCGCGCGACTACTTCCAGGCCTCGCAGCTGAGCTGGCGCCAGCCGGCCGCCCTGGTGGTGGCGCTGGCCGCGATGTCGACCCCGGTGCTCGCGGCGGCCTGGTGGGTCACCAACGGCGTGCCCGGCCCGATCCAGCGTTCCGCCGCGGACTTCCGCCCGGCCGTGGTGTCGGTGCAGTCCCAGATGCCCGACCAGCCCAGGGCCCTGATCCTGGGCTCCGGCGCGCAGACCGTGATCGGCTACGGCATCGTCCGGGACAACGGCGCCAGCCTGGGCGACGCCGACTACCAGGTCCCGAAGGCCGACGCCGACCGGATCAACACCCTGGTCGGCGGGCTGCTCTCGGATTCCGGCGGCAGCGAGTTGCAGGGGCTGGCGTCCCTCGGCGTCCGTTACGTGGTCGGCATGAAGACCCTGACCCCGGACTACGTGCACATCCTCGACGCCACCCCCGGCCTGGACCGGCAGTCGCAGATCGGCGGCGTCAACCTCTGGAAGATCTCCAACCCGGCGGCCCGGCTCTCGCTGCGCGGCCCGGGAACGAACGATCCCAAGGCACTTCAGCAGACCATCGCCACCGAGCGCTCGGTCACGGCCACCGTGGCCGCCGGCCAGGACGGCCGCCAGCTGGTGCTCGCCGATGACGCGGACAGCAACTGGTCGGCGAAGCTGAACGGGACCGCCTTGCCGCGGGTCACGGTCGACGGCTGGGCCCAGGGCTTCCAACTGCCGGCCGGCGGCGGCACCGTCACGGTGTCGTACTCGGACGTATCGCGCACCGCGTGGCTGCTGGCCGAGGGTCTGATCTTCCTGTTCGCGCTGATCATGGCGCTGCCGACCGGCGGCAGGGCCGAGGACCGCGGTCCCGGCCAGGACGCCGACGACTACGTCCCGCCGAGCCTGCCCGGCCAGTACCGGCCCGAGCCGGAACCCGAACCGGAGCCGGAGCCGGAACCACAGCCCGAGCCGCAGCCTGAGTACGCGTCGTATGAGCAGCCCGCGGAGTACGACCAGCAGTACCAGTACCAGCAGGACGCGTATGCACAGCCGGATCACTACGCGCAGCAGCCCCCCCAGGAGGCCTATGCGCAACAACCGGATCCGTATGCGCAGCAACCCGACGCCTACGCACAGCCGGATCAGTACGGCCAACAGCCGGATCCCTATGCTCAGCAGCCGGCGGACCCCTACGCGCAGCAACAGGACCCCTACGCGCAGCAGCCGGATCCCTATGCGCAGCAACAGGACCCGTACGCGCAACAGTACGGCGGCCACGAATACGCCGCCGCCGAGTACAGCGGCGAGCACGAGAACCCCGAAGCGTACGGCGGCTACCTGCGCCCCGGCACCGGTGAATACGAGCGCCCCGACTTCGAGACCGACGACTACCGGCAGGGAGGCTACCGATGACCCGGCCGACCCGTTCCGAGCGCTCCGGCGCCGGGAACCGCCCGCAGCGCTCCGCGCGCCCCGCTGGAGCCGGCCCGACTGGCCCGACCGGTCAGCCCGGTCAGCCCGGCGCCACCCGCGGCCGCGGGCTGGCCAAGACCCGCAACTCCCCGATCTCCACCTTCAGCGCCCTCGGCGTGGTCGCGGTGGTCCTGCTGGCCGGCCTCGGCTACGGCTACTCGACCCGCAGCCAGGACAAGGCCGGGGTCAGCGAACAGAGCTCGCGCACCCTCCCGATCGGCAGCGCCACCCAGGTCTGCCAGGGCGAGATCGGCGCCGGCAGCGACACCTCGACCAGCCTGACGGCCTTCACCCCGGCCGGTAACGCCACGACCGGCAACGACGGCACGGGCATCCAGTACGTCGACGGCGGCAAGCCCTTCCCGCAGCTGAAGTTCGGCCCGCCCGGCACCCGTTCCACCGTGCAGGGCGTCAACCAGTTCATCTCCGTCACCGACGACGCCGGCCTGATGCGCTCGGTGCCCCTGGTCCTGCAGGCCAACGGCGCCTCCGCCCCAGGCTTCACCTCCAGTGAGGTCCTGCGCAGCGACAGCGGTGTGCAGCGCGGCATGGCCGGTACCCCCTGCACCACCCCGAGCACCGACTTCTGGTTCGCCGGGGTCTCGGTCGGCACCGGCGACCGCGATTCCTACCTGTACATGGCGAACACCGACAACGCCCCGGCCACCGTCAACCTGACGTACTACGGCCAGAGCGGCAAGATCGACACCGGCTCCCTGGGGCACGACATCACCATCCTGCCCAAGACCTCCATGGAGTACCTGCTCAGCAGTTCCCTGGGCCCGGCGGCCCAGCAGAGCGCCGTGGCCAGCGTCCACGTCACCACCACCGAGGGCCGGGTCGCGGCCCAGGTGCTGGACATCGACAAGCCGCTGAAGAGCGACGTCAACACCGGCCGCGGCATGGACTTCATCCCGGCGCAGACGCCGGCCGTCGCCGCCCAGATGACGCAGACCATCCCCGGGATCCCGGCCCCCGGCACCACTTTGACCAAGTTCGACCTCGTCATCACCGCCACCAGCGACGAGCCGGTCAACATCGACCACGTCTACTGGTACGGGAAGAACGGCCGGATCGAGCTGGCGGGGCAGACGAAGGACCCGGGCAACGGCTACACCAAGCGGGACAGCCCGATGACCATCGACGCCGACAAGACGGTCATACTGAACATGCTCGGCGACGACCAGGACCCCACCGAATCGGCGGCGGTGCAGATCGTCGGCAGCGGCGGTTCCTTCGTCAGCGGCGTCCGGCTGGTCGAGAGCGACCAGAAGAGCAACACCCAGGACAGCGCCTACCTGGCCCCGACCCCGCCGGTCAGCAGCCAGGCGATCGTCGCCGACAACAACATCGGCGGCAACGCCAAGAGCACGCTGATCCTCACCTCGGAGGGCGGCAAGGGCTCGACGGTCCAGGTCACCACGATCGGCGCGGACGGCAAGCCGGCCACCGACTCGGTGACCATCGGGGCCGGCAGCACGGTCGCCTACACCCCGAAGGCCACCGGCTGGTTCACCACGATCGTCCAGCCGCAACCCGGCTCCGACCCGGTCTACGGTGCCCGCACCCTGGCGGACCTGCCGCCCAAGGGCGGGATGCAGTTCACCGCGGAGGACCTGGAGGACGCGCGGGTGTCGGCTTCGGTGCCGCCGGTGGCGCCCGATCTGTCGGGTGCGGTCACGCGCTGAGGCTCTAGGGCTCCCAGAGCTCCCGGCATATGACGAGTCCCCATATATAAGGTGCAACACCTTATATATGGGGACAAGTTCGTTGAGAAGGGCGGGCGTCCGGCTCTCAGCCGTCCACATCCCGCCCCTCGTCGACTTCGTCGGGCTCCATGCCCAGCAATTCCGCGACCTGCTCCACGACGACCTCGTAGACCAGGTCCGCCAGCTCCGGCCGGCCCGCGGCCCGGGCTTCCACCGGCCGCCGGTACAGCACGATCCGCACCGGTTCGTCGGGGCGGTCCGTGATCACCCGGCCCAGCGGCACGGCCTCCTCGCTCCAGCGGTCGGCGTCGGCCGGCGGGACCTCCTCGACCGCCAGCTCCACCTCGGCCAGCCGCGGCCAGCGCCGCTCCAGACGCTCCACGGCGTCCAGCACCAGCTCGTCGAACTGCTCGGCGCGCGTCAAGGCCAGCGGGACCTGCGGCGGGGCGAGCGGGCCACGCAGACCCCGCCCGCGCCGGTCACGCGTATGCTTCCGGCGGCGCGGCTCCTGACCGGCCCCCGACCTGATCGAGGCAGTGATGGGCACGCGTCGAGCGTAACCGCCGATCCGCCGCTCGGCGACAGTCATTCGCCACGTGTCGTGCCGACTACGGCGTGACCTCGGCCTTCGCCTCGGCGACGGCTCAGCGTCGGCCTTGGTGACGGGCTGGATTCGGCGCCGATCCGGGGCCGGCCCGGCTCGGATCCGGCTCAACGGCAGCTCAGCGGTGGCTCAGATCGGGCTCGGAATCGGGGCCGATCCGGCCGGGAACCGGCGGAACCGGGTCAGAACCGGGTCAGAACTGGGTCAGAACTGGGTCAGAACCGGGTCAGATACGGCTCAGTGGTCGGGATCGGGCAGAGCCCGCAGGTGGCCCCGGGCGCGCGACAACACCGCACCGTCCCCGTCGTCCCCACGCTTGTCGTGCTCCCCACGGCCCCCGCGTTCTCCACGGGGCGCGCGAGCGGCCTCCCGCACCGCGTTGGCCAGCGCCTCAAGGTCGTCCGACGAGGGCTGCGCCGGGCCCGGGTCGGGTGCGGCCAGCCGCAGCACGGCCCACCCTCGGGGCGCGGTCAGCCGGGTGGAATGCTCCGCGCACAGGTCGTAACTGTGCGGCTCGATATAGGCGGCCAGAGGGCCTAGGACGGCGGTGGAGTCCGCGTACACGTAGGTGAGCGTCGCGACGGCCGGACGGCTACACGCGGTTCGCGAACATCTGCGGGCTGGGCTCACTTGGTGGAGATTAGCGCTTGCCGGGGCGGATGGAACACTGGCACGCCCTACGTCCTCATTCGGGTCGTCCGGGTGGTCGCGCCGCGACCACCACACCACCGCCACGCTCCGCCCAAGATAGGCTCGTCGCGCAAGCAGTCGCACGTACGACCAGACCTGAAAGCGGGAGCCAGTGGCCGGGCACGACTTGTCACTCATCGTGAAGGCATACGACGTCCGCGGGGTGGTCCCGGACCAGCTCGACGAGGCCGACACCGAAGCCCTCGGCGCGGCCTTCGCCGAGTTCGTCGGCGCTCCGTCCGTCGTGGTCGGCCACGACATGCGCCCCAGTTCCCCCGACCTGGCCGCCGCCTTCGCCCGCGGCGCCGCCTCCCGGGGCGTGGACGTCGTGGAGATCGGCCTGGCCTCCACCGACCTGCTCTACTTCGCCTCCGGTGCGCTGGACATGCCCGGCGCGATGTTCACCGCGAGCCACAATCCCGCGAAGTACAACGGGATCAAGATGTGCAAGGCCGGCGCCGCGCCGATCGGCCAGGAGTCCGGTCTGGTGGAGGTCCGGAAGGCCGCGCAGGCGATTTTGGACGGCACTCCGCTGCCGGCTTCGGACAAGACCGGCACGGTCACCAAGCGCGAGATGCTGAACGACTACGCCGCGTATCTCAACAACCTGGTCGACCTGTCGAAGATCCGCCCGCTGAAGGTGGTCGTGGACGCGGCCAACGGCATGGGCGGCTACACGGTCCCGACAGTGTTCGCCGGATTGCCGCTGGACGTCGTGGACCTCTACTTCGAGCTCGACGGCACCTTCCCGAACCACGAGGCGAACCCGCTGGACCCGAAGAACCTGGTCGACCTGCAGCGCGCGGTGCTCGAGCACCACGCCGACCTCGGCCTGGCCTTCGACGGCGACGCCGACCGCTGCTTCGTGGTGGACGAGCGCGGCGAGCCGGTCTCGCCGTCCACGATCACCGCGCTGGTCGCGGTCCGCGAACTCGCCAAGCACCCGGGCGCCACGGTGATCCACAACCTGATCACCTCGGCGGCGGTGCCGGAGATCGTCCGCGAGCACGGCGGTGTCCCGGTCCGCACCCGGGTCGGGCACTCGTTCATCAAGCAGGAGATGGCCCGCACCGGCGCGGTCTTCGGCGGCGAGCACTCGGCGCACTACTACTTCCAGGACTTCTGGAAGGCCGACACCGGCATGCTGGCCGCGATGCACGTGCTGGCCGCGCTCGGCGGACAGGACGCCCCGCTGTCGGAACTGGCCGCGGACTACTCCCGCTACGCCGCCTCCGGGGAGATCAACAGCGAGGTCGCCGACCAGGCCGGCCGCTCGGCCGCGGTCCGCGCCGCCTTCGAGGCCCGGCCCGGTGTCACCGTGGACGAACTCGACGGCCTGACCGTCACCGGCGAGGGCTGGTGGTTCAACGTGCGGCCGTCGAACACCGAGCCGCTGCTGCGGCTGAACGTCGAGGCCGCCGACGCCGACGCGGTGGCCGCGCTGCGCGACGAAGTGCTCGCGATCATCCGCGCCTGAGCTTCCTCCCCGGCCGCCCCACCCCCGACCCGGTTCGCCGGGTCTCCGACCCGAACCG
>NZ_JAAFYZ010000190.1 GCF_018274385.1 Catenulispora pinistramenti
ACACCGGTGCTGTACCCATCGGGCTGACGACGCGACCGTGGGGAACGGACCGCACCACCTCACAGGCCGCCGCCGCTGAGCCCTGGCCCAGCCACCCTAGGGAACCGCGCTAGTTTCCCTGAGGTTGTCGAGGCCCGCCGGAGGCCCGGCTCTTCACCATGGGTTTGACCTTGATCTTGCTGTTGATCTTGCCTGTGTTGTTGATCTTGCTCTTGATCTTGCCTGTGCCCTTGTTCTGACTTGCTGGAGTTGAAGAGGCCTGAGGTGGGGCGGGGTTGTGAACGCGCGAACCGGCAGCCGACAAACACACCCACCGACCCGAACCCCGAACCGGCACAACTATGACCGAAGGCCGTAAAAGTCGCCTTTCAACCCACAACCAAACCGCAACCCGCCCCACAGCCTCCAGCCCCCAGCCCGCAGCCCGAGCCGCAGCCCGCAGCCCCAGCAGCCCAGCACGCAGCTCAACAGCCCCAGCGCCCCCGCAACAACCTCAGCCCGCCTCCTCGCCCATCCCAAACCAATCATGAATCGGCCGCACCTCAACAGCCACCACATGAAAGTCCACCACCCGCGAAGCAATCTCCCGCGCCCGCTCCGCGCTCTCGCACTCGAGCACGTAATAAGCCGTCAGATGCTCCACCGACTCCACGAACGGCCCGCTGTCCTGACTCAGCTCCGCGTCGCGGTGCCAGCGCAGGGTGGTGGTGTCCTCGGGGGCTTGCAGGCCGGCGCCGTTCAGTATTTCGCCGGTGCCGGCCAGGTCGCGGTGGAGTGCCTCGTGGCGGGTGAAGACGTCGGTGCGTTCTTCGGGGGTCATTGCCGCGGTGGCTGCGAAGTCGGCGTACATCAGGACCATGTACTTCATGCGGCGACCCTAGCTGTGGGGTCCAACAGGCGGCGGAGGGTGTCGGCGATGGAGTCCCACTGCCACTTCTCCTCGACCCAGGCTCGGCCGCGCTCGCCCATGGCCTTGGCCTTGGCCGGGTCTTTGAGGAGTTCCACGCAGCGGGCCGCGCATTGCTCGATCGAGTCGCCGGGGACGACGTAGCCGGTTTCGCCTTCGAGGACTGCTTCGGGGGCGCCGCCGCTGTCGCCGGCGATCACGGGGAGGCCGGCGGCTGAGGCCTCCAGGTAGACGATGCCGAGGCCTTCGACGTCCAGGCCGAAGCGGCGGGTGCGGCAGGGCATCGCGAAGACGTCGCCGACCGCGAACAGGGTCGGCAGCTTCTCCCACGGGACCGAGCCGGTGAACACCACGTGCCCGGCCACGCCCTCGGCGACCGCCAGCTTCTGCAGCGCCTCTTTGTACGGCCCGCCGCTGCCGATCAGGAGCGCGGCGTTCGGCACCGACTGGCGGATCAGCGGCAGGGCCCTGATCAGGGTGTCCTGCCCCTTGCGCGGCACCAGGCGGGACACGCAGGCGATCACCGGCCGGTCGGCCAGGCCCAGTGAGGCGCGCAGTTCGGCGGCGCCGGCCGGCTGGGGACGGAACATGTCGACGTCCACCCCCGGCGTCAGCTGCACCATCCGGGCCGCCGCCGCGGGCTTCAGCGCCGAGGCGATGCGGGCCCGGTGGTACTCGTTCAGGTAGGTGACGCAGTCCACCTCGTCGGCGATCTTGCGCAGCAGGTCCCGGGCCCCGGGCAGCTTGGCCCAGCCGGACTCGTGCCCGTGCGTGGTGGCCACCAGCCGTTGCACCCCGGCCTTGCGCAGCGCCGGGGCCATCAGCCCGAGCGGCGCCGCGGCCCCGAACCACACCGACTCGGCGCCGATCTCCCTGGCGATCGCCACCGCCCGCTTGGTCCGGTCCGGCGTCGGCAGCAGCATGCCGGTCTTCTCCCGGATCACGCGGTGCTTCTGCTGGGCGTCGAACTCACGGCAGCGCGCCGGATCGCCGTGCCAGGAGGACGCGTAGACCACGGTCTGCTCGGCGGGCAGCCGCTCGACCATGTTCTGCACGAACTGCTGGATCCCGCCGGGCCGGGGCGGGTAGTCGTTGGTGACCACGAGAATCGTCAAAGTCGGCCCTTCATGTATGAAACCCTGGCCAGAGCGCGACAGCGCGATGACTCAACGGAGTTTATCCGGTGCCGGAGCCGGTGTTTGACGCGCCGGGCCGAGCCCGGTGCAGCGCGGGCATGGCATGGGCACGGCGCGAGCGCGGTTTAGGATGGCGCCATCATGAGGACTGGGCGCGGCAGGGCGTGGGCAAGCATTGTGCGCCGCCAGCCCGTCGTCCCCTGGTACGCCGGCACCCGCGTTCTGCTCCTCCTGCTGGCCCTGAACGTCCTGCCGTACTTCAACCGCGGCGCGGTGACCGGCGACGTCACCCTCTACCACCAGTGGATCACCCAGTCGTTCGATCACGGCCGGTTCCCCCTCGACAGCCAGAAGTGGCAGTACCCGCCCGGCGCCGCCGCCCCCCTGCTGCTCCCGCACATCTTCCCCGGCAGCTACTACGTCCTGTTCTTCCTGATGTGCCTGGTCGCCGACATCGCGGTGTTCTGGATGCTGCTGCGCACCGCCAAGCGCAACGACGCGGTGAACCCGTCGAAGGCCGGCCCCTGGCTCTGGACCCTCGGCATCGCCGCCATCGGACCGATGGCCTATGGCCGCTACGACCTGGTCGTCACCGCGAGCGCCGTCGCCGCGCTGACCCTGACGCTGCGCTCCAAGCGCTCCACGGCCGTGGCGCGCGGCGTCCTGATCGGCGTCGGCGCGTTCCTCAAGCTCTGGCCGGGGTTCTTCCTGTTCGGGGCGCCGAAGCGGCGCAACGGACGCCTGCTGTTCGGCGTCGCGGCGGCCACCGCGGCCGTCCCCACACTGCTCCTGGAGCTGTTCTTTCCGGGCGTGCTGTCCTTCGTCACCAATCAGAAGAGCCGCGGCATCCAGATCGAATCGGTGTTCGCCACGCCGTTCGTGGCCGGGAAGTGGTTCGGCTTTCACCGGCCCATCGCGAACACCGAATACGGCGCCTACGAATTCACCGGCAGCGGCACCTCGCTGGCAGGGAAGGCGGCTCTGCTCGGAACCGTGATCGGCTTCGCGATCCTGCTGCTGATCCGGCGGCGCGCGGCCGTGCGCGGCGGCTTCCCGTTCCCGGCCATGCTGGCCGACGTGGGCTTCACCGCCGTGCTGGTCTCGGTGGCGACCAGCCGGGTCCTGTCCCCGCAGTACCTGGTGTGGCTGCTCGGCGTGGCGGCAGTGTGTCTGACCAGGCGCGAGACCCTGATGCGGACGCCGGCCTGGCTGGTCCTCGGCGCGACCTCGGTGACGCAGCTGATTTTCCCGCTCTTCTACCACTCGCTGCGCTTCGGCCAGGTATACCCCGGCCTGATCCTGATCAGCCGCAACGGCACCCTGGTCATCGCCATGGTGCTGGCAGTGCGCGCACTGTGGCGTGCGACGGGCCCGGACTCGGTACTGCTGCCCTCAGGAGTGCTTCTTGGCCAGGATGGCCGTGACGGTGTGCGCCTCGTCCAGGACGTAGGCACGCCACTTGACGGTGAACTCGGCGGTGGTGGTGCCGAGGACGGTCCGGAAGCCGTAGTCGACGGGGTCCGCGGTCCCCGCCGGGGCGGTGCCGACCGCCTTGTAGAACGCGACTAGTTTCGCCTGTCCGTACTTCTGGGCGATCAGCGCGCACGCCAGATTGCTGATCTGGTACGTCCGCGACACCGAGTCCCCGGACCCGGCGAAGTCGCTGGTCGTCGGCAGCTCCTGCGGTGTCCATCCGCCCTGCGACACCGCGTTCGCCAGCTCCAGGAAGCGCCTGTCGATCGTGATCGACGAGCCCAAGTAGCCGCTGTAGTCGGCCGCGCCTTCGGAGAGCCACAGCGGCACCGCCGAGGTGGTCCAGGCCCGCGTGGCGACGTGGGTGAGCTCGTGGTCGAAGAAGAACTGCCAGGCATCCGGCGCCTCGCCGTCGAAGGCATCGGGGTTCACCAGCACCCGGCTGGCCGGTGCGGCGGTCAACGCCTGCCCGCCCTCCCCCGCGGTGATGGCGACGACCCCGGTCAGGCTCCCGGGCGCGCTGTCCAGCAACGTCTCGACCTGTGCCTGCGTATTAGGGACGATGACCACCACGTCCCCCTTCCACCCGGCCGCGCCCCACACCGTCGCCGCCTTGTTCGCGGCGTGGTCGGCCAAGTCCGCGAACGGCTTCAGCCGCGCCTGACCGCCCAACCCGATCACCAGCGACCGCGAGCCCTGCACCACCGACACCGCGCCCTGGTCCCAGATTTGGGTGTCCGGATGCAACCCGGCGGCCGAGCCATCGCTCCCGGAATCCAGCAGCCACTTCCCGCCGCGCTCCACGAAGGTGAGATAGCGGGTGTCGGTCACCGGCTTGTAGTCGACGCCGGAGAGCTCGTACGACTCCGTGACCTGGTACAGGTGCGGCACGCCGGCCTTCTTCGCCGTGCTCTGGTCGGCGGCCAGCGTCATGCTCCACGAGGCCAGCGGCAGCGCGGTGAGGTTGTCGAAGACCTGCGCGTCGGCGGTCTTGAAGGCGCCGTCGGCGTCGGTGGCCAGATACGCGGCCTTGTCGTGGGAGGCGACCGCGGCACTGCGCGCCGCGAGCGTGGCGGCGGCTGCGGACCGGACCTTCGGGTCCGGCGGCGCGGCCTGCGCCGAACCGGACACGGCGCAGCGGGCGACGACGACGGCGAGCACGGCGGCGAGCGCCGCCACGCCGACCCGGAACGGCCCCTTGGCCAGCCGGGACGTGGTCCCGTCTGGCCACCGCAGCCGTGGTATGCCCGCCATGACGGACCATGCTAAGCCTTGGCGCCGAACAGCCGGCGTAGTCGCCGCGGGTGGCGCTACTCGGCTTGCCGGTGGCGCCTCCAGCACGCCAGCACTTCTGGGCGGCGGCGCCGACTACCCCACCTTCACCGGCAGCTCACTCAATCCCCGCAGGTTGATCCGGCCGTTCCACACCGGCTCCCCCGCCAACTCCAACCCCGGGAACCGTGCCGCCATCCGCTCCACCGCGACCCGCGCCTCCAGCCGGGCCAGCGCGGCGCCGAGGCAGTGGTGCGGCCCGCCGCCGAAGGCGACGTGGTTGCGGGCGCCGCTCCGCTCCACGCGGAACTCCCCCGCGTCCGGCCCCCAGTACGCCTCGTCCCGGTTCGCCGAAGCCAGCCCCGCGATGACGAACGCGCCCTTCGGAATCGCCCGCCCGCGCACCTCATACGAGTCCAGGATGATCCGCCGCGACTGCTGCACCGGGCTGTCGTAGCGCAGCATCTCCTCCACCGCGTTGGCCGCCAGCTCCGGGCTCTGACGCAGCTTCGCCAACTCCGCCGGAGCCCGCAGCAGCGCCAGCGTCCCGTTCCCGATCAGGTTGACGGTCGTCTCGTGCCCCGCGACATAGAGCAGCACGACCTGCGCGACCAGTTCCTCGTCCGAGAGCCGGTCGCCGTCCTCCT
This sequence comes from Catenulispora pinistramenti, assembly GCF_018274385.1. Taxonomy (GTDB): domain Bacteria; phylum Actinomycetota; class Actinomycetes; order Streptomycetales; family Catenulisporaceae; genus Catenulispora; species Catenulispora pinistramenti. The sequence continues at coordinate 5,436 of NZ_JAAFYZ010000190.1, forward strand.
CGGCGGCGATCAACGCGGTCAGCAGGTCCTCGCCGGGGTTCGCCCGCTTGAAGCCGATCAGCTCCCGGACGACGTCCTGCATCTCCAGCCGCGCCCGGTTGATCTCCTGCAACAGATCCGGGTCGCCTATCGGCTCCAGCGTGCGCACCAGCAGCCCGCTCAGCTCCCTGATACGGGCGTGGTCGGTCTCGGGGATGCCGAGCATCCGGGAGATCACCGCGAACGGGATCGGGAACGCGACCGCCTCGATCAGGTCCGTCGTGCCGGCGTCGGCCAGACGGTCCAGCGAGGCGTCCACGAGCTCGGTGATGAACGGCTCCAGCGCGGCCACCGAGCGCGGCGTGAACACCTTCGCCACCAACCCCCGCAGCCGCGTGTGGTCCGGCGGATCGCGGTCGAGCATCGACATCCCGTACGCGTCGATCGTGTCCCCGGTGGCCGGTCCCGCCGCCTCGATCATCGCGTCGGCCTGGAGCCGGGCCGCGCTTCCCTCATCGGCGTTGCGGTAGTCGACGGAGTTGCCCGACCGCAGCAGCGCCGAGACGTCGTCATGCCGGGACAGGACCCAGAAGCCGAACGGGTGCTCATGCACCGGCTCTTCGGCGCGCAGCCGACTGTAGGACGGATACGGATTATCGGTGTATCCCGGCGCGAAGGGATTGAAGAGCGGTTCGAAAGGATCAAGCGGTTCGAGCGGTTCGAGATCGGTCATGCGGACTCACCTCGGATACCCAGAGTCGGAAACATACGCTGTGTATGTCGTATGCTCTGGGCATGTCCGGTGTCAAGAGCAGGCGCGAGCAGTACTCGGAAGCGACCCGCGCGGCCCTGCTGGCGGCCGCCGCGCGCCGGTTCGCCGAGCACGGCTTCGCCGGCACGGCGCTGGAGGACGTGGCCGCCGACATCCAGGCCACCCGCGGCGCGGTCTACCACCACTTCGCGAACAAGACCGCCCTGTTCCGCGCGGTCCACGAACAGGCCGAGACCGCGATGCTCAAGCGCGTCGAAGCCGCCGCCGCGGTGCATGCCGACGACGTCTACGCCGCCGCCGGTGCCGCGTTGGAGGAGTTCCTGGACTGCTGCTGCGAACCGGATTACGGCCGGCTGGTCTGGCAGGAGGCCCCGCTCGCGCTCGGCTGGCCGGAGTGGAAGGCCAGCGAGGAGAAGTACGCGTTCGGCATGATCGAGCAGACGATCAATGCCCTGATGGATGCCGGAGCGATGCCCGCGCTCCCGGCCACCACCATGGCCCGCGCCGTGTTCCAGCTACTCGGCGGGGCCGGGATCGAGCTGGCGATGACTCCGGACCCGGACAAGATCCGGGTCAAGGACGAGTACCTGCAAGTCCTGGGCTACATGCTCGGTGCCGGTCCGGTCGAACCGGCCGGTCCGACTGGTCCGACTGGTCCGACTGGTCTGGCCGGACCGGCCTGAACGCCTTGAACCGCCCGCGCTGGCTACGATCAAGAACATGGCGGAGCTGATCGGGAAGAACGGGACCTGGACCTTCGACGGCGATCTGTTGCGCATCGTCCCCGGCCACGACAAGGACGTTCCCCGACTGCGCGTGGCGCTCGGCGAGATCGAGCTGCCGCTGACCGCCCTGGCCGGCATCGCCTTCGAAGCGACGCCGGAGGCCGGTAAGAAGGCGAAGAGCGGAGCCGGACGCGTCCGAGTCCGCCTGCGCGCCGGATCGGATCCCCTGACGCAGGCCTGCGGCGGCCGGATCGCCGACGAAGCGGATCCCTACCAACTCGACGTGCCCGCCGAACGCGGCGGCGTCGCAGAGTACTTCGCCGGCGAGGTCCGGGACGCGCTGACCGCGGCCCGGATCCCCTCCGACCCGGCCGACCGGTACCTGGTCGCGGCGCCCCCGGTCCCGATCTCGGCGAACGGCCAGGACGGGACCGGCTCGTTCGACGGCGACGTCGTGCGCCTGGAATGGGGCTGGCTGGCCGACCTGAAGAAGCGGTCGGCCGGGAACCGCGAGTGGCCGCTGTCCGCGTTGGAGGCCGTCGAATGGCGACCGGCGGTGGGGATGGACTGGGGCTGGATCCGCTTCCGGATCCGAGGCGACGCCGGGATCGTCTCCCAGAACCCGCGGTTGGACCCGAACTGTCTGACGCTGTGGGGCACGAAGAAGGAGAGCGGGAACAGCGCGGTGTTGGCGGCTGCGATCGTGGGGCGGATGCCGCATCCGAATGCGGCCCCTGAGAAGCCTTCGCCGGCCGACGACGTCGACACCGACGCCGCTGCCGCTGCCGTTGCCGCTGTCGCGACCCCGGCCGCCGCCGGTTCCGATCACGACGCTCTGCTGCGCCGCCTGCGCGAACTAGGCGATCTGCACCGCGACGGCGTCCTCACCGACGAGGAGTTCGCGACGGCGAAGCAGGCGGTGCTGAAGCAGCTGTAGCGGCGCCGGGCTGCTCAGCAGCTCAGGGCCTTGCGAACGTCGGAGGGCGCTCCTCTGACCACGCCGCCGCAGACGGCTGTCCCGAGGTCGACCGCGTACCAGTCGGCGCCGTCGTTCTCGTAGACGATCGAGGCGTTCCCGAAGCCGACCGACGTGAGTTGCCCGGCGGCCCAGCCGTTGTCGCATTTCAGGACACTGACTTTCGCGTCGGACGGCAGGGTGCCGCCGTTCTTCTGCTCGGCGAGGCTGTAGGCCTGCTTGTCGCCGAGGCACGCCGGGCTCGGCGACGTGTCGTTCGACGACGCCGCCTTGGTCGGGACATCGGTCGACGGCGCGGCCGTGCCCTTCGAGCCGGAATTCGTCAGGACGGGAGGAGCGGATGGCGAGTCCGACTGGCCCGCGGACGTGTCCGCCTCCGGGGCACTGGAGGCGACCGACGGCGCCCCCGGCCCCGGCTCCGGGGCCGCCGATTCGGACACCTGCACGCTCGCGGCGCTCGGCGAGGCGCCGGAGTCGGTCGTCACCAGGGCCGCCGCCGTGCCCCCGACGACGAGTGCCGCGACGCCCAGGACCGCGGTCAGGGCCCGCCTCGGACGGCGCGGGCCGCGGTCGCCGACGACCGTCAGGTCCTCCGGGGCGCGGTTGCCGAAGGTGGTCGGAGGTTCGGCGGGCCCGGCTCCGGTGTCGGCCATCGCGCCTGTCGCCGGATCCAACGTCGGGTCCGTGATCGGGTCCGCTGCCGGACCGGTCATCGCATCGGCCATCGCATCGCCCGGCAGCAACGGCACCACGGCGACGTCCTCCGGGGCGCCGCCGTCCCGCAACGCGGCCACGACCGCCTCGTCCTGCTCGGCGATCAGCGCGTGCACGGCGTCCGGCCAGGTCCGGGTCACCGCCGGCACGTCCCCGATCAGGGCCAGCACCTGCTCCGGCGTCGGCCGCGCCGCGGGGTCCTTGGCCAGGCAGGCGGCGATGACCTCGCGCAGCTGCTCCGGCACCGCCTCCAGGTCCGGCTCGGCGTGCACCACGTTGTAGAGCGTGGCCGGGGTCGAGGCGCCCATGAACGGCTCGGTGCCGGTGCACGCCATGTAGACCACGGCGCCCAGCGAGAAGATGTCGCTGGCCGGCGTCAGCGGCTTGCTCTCGGCCTGCTCCGGCGACATGTAGCCCGGCGAGCCGACCAGCCAGCCGGTGTGTGTGAGCTCGCTGGTGTGGCCGTCGGTGACCCGGGCCACGCCGAAGTCGATGACCCGCGGGCCGTCGGCGGCCAGCAGCACGTTGGAGGGCTTCAGATCGCGGTGCACTAGCCCGGCGGCGTGGATCCCGGCGAGCGCGGTGGCCAGCCCGGCCGCGAGCCGCGCGGAGGTGTCGGCGGGCAGGGGGCCTGCGGCGTCGATCGCCTGGCGCAGCGACGGGCCCGGCACGAACACCGTGACCAGCCACGGGATCTCGGTCTCGACATCGGCGTCGACCACCGGGGCCGTGTAGGCGCCGGAGACCCGGCGGGAGGCCGCCACCTCACGACGGAAGCGCTCGCGGAACCCGGGCTCCTCGACGTGCTGGGCGTGCACGAGTTTGAGCGCGACAAGCCGCCCGTCCGGCGCCCCGGCCAGGAAGACCCGCCCCATACCGCCCCGGCCGAGGTGGGCGAATATCCGGTAGGGTCCGATCCGCCTCGGATCCGGCAACCCCAGTGGCTTCATAGACGCCAACCCTAAAGGGGATGTCGCGCCAAGGAAACGTGAGGGGCGGATTCGGCCGAGTTGTTGAGATATCCGACACCGGCAGCCAGTCATCGAGCGTGATCGAGCGGGAACGGTGAGTCATGCGAGCTTTCGCGACCGCGGACCAGTTGGCCGGTGTCGTCGCCGAGGTCTTCGGGACCGATCGGCGCATCGTCACGATCGAGCGGCTGCCCAACGGCTCCAAGAAGGGTGTCTACCGACTGGGTCTGGACGACGCCACCACCACGATCGTCTATATCTGGGACCCCGCCGAGGACTACTGGAGCGACGTCCAGGACACCGACCGCGCCGATCGGGCAGACACGTTCTCGCACGCCTCGGGACTGGACATGTTCGAGGCCGCGGTGAACCGGTTGGAATCGGTCGGCGCCCGGGGACCGCGGTTGCTGTTCGCCGACCGGAGCCGGGCCTGGTATCCGGCGGACATCGCCGTGATCGAAGACCTTCGCGGCGGAACGCTGCAAGCGTTGCTGGAAAAGGATCCGGACGCCGGGCGTGAGCCGCTGGCCGACTTGGCGGGGATGCTGCGGCGGATGCACGGCTATCCGGCGCCGCGGTTCGGGCAGGTCTTCGCCGTCGACCGCGGCCTTGCGGTGAACGGCGAATCGGGAGCGCGGGTCATCCTCGACCGGGCGCTCGCGGACGTCGAGGAGGCCGCGGAGCGCGACGGCCGGGTCCGGGCCGGTCGCAGTACCCTGACGGACGCGCTCCGGGACCTGGCCTCCCGCGTCACCGCGCCGGCCCGGGTCGGCCTGATCCACGGCGAGCTCGGCGCGGACCACGTCATGCTCGCCGACGACGGCGCCCCGGTGCTCATCGACGTTGAGGGACTGGCGTATTTCGACATCGAGTGGGAGCACGTCTTCGTCCGCATGCGCTTCGGCGAGCACTACGCGCCGCTGCGCCGCGAGGACCTGGACCCCGACCGGATGCGGCTGTTCCAGCTGGCCATGCACGTCAGTCTGATCGCCGGGCCGCTGCGGATCGGTTCGGGCGACCATCCGCAGGCGGCTTGGTTCCGGGATCTGGCGGCATTGCACGTGCGGGAGGCGTTCAACTTCGTGGCGAAGGAAGCCGCGGGCTGACGCGCCCGGCCAGGTCGGCGCACCGGGGCCGACGTACCGGGGCCGGATCGACGTGCTGGTCAACAACGCCGGGATCAACCACCGCAACGCCGATCCCGGGTCCATCACCGGCGCCGACACGCTGCGGGTGACGGCCACAACGGTTTCCAGACCGTCACCGAGGGCACCGACGCGATCGTCGCGCTCGCCACCGAGGGCCCGGGGGCCGGCTCGGGGCGGTTCGTGGATCGCGAGGGTGACATCGGTTGGTAGCAGCCACTCACCACCGGCTCAGCCGCTCACTCCCTTGACCTGCTTGTCGGGCTCGATGAGGATCACGACCCGGTCCATGCCCCGGTCATAGGGCTGCCCGAGGTACTTCATCGCGATCGGGTCGATGATCTCCCAGGCCGCGTCGCCCTCGATCCACTCCACGGCCCGGCCGCGGATGGCGATCGGCATGAAGGGGTTGTCGGCCGGGGTCAGGGACAGGGCGACGCGCGGGTCGCGCCGCATGTTGCGGGCCTTGAGGCTGTTCGGGCCGGTGAGGATCGCGATGCGGTCCCCGTGCGGGGCGGCCCAGATGGTGACCGAGTGCGGAGCGCCGTCGGGCATGAGCGTCGCCAGGTGCACGAGCGGGGCGCTGTCCAGGACGGTGCGGATTTCCGGATCGAGATTCATTTGGCGACCTCATAACGCAAGTGGGTGACGCCGGGAGCCGGGACGGCCTCGACGAGGGTAAGCCGGATGTGCGCTGGCAGCTCCTGGAAGAAGGGGCGTCCACCCCCGAGCAGGATCGGCACCTGGTGCAGGATCAGCTCGTCGACCAGGCCGGCCTTCAGCGCCTCGGTGGTCATGCCGCCGCCCATCAGGCCGACGTCCTTGCCGCCGGCCAGCTCTCTGGCGGCCCCGATCGCGTCGGCGATACCGGTCGTGACCAGCGTCTGGCGCTCGGACACGCCGTCCGCGTGGTGGCTGAGCAGGACCAGCGGCACGTCCGCGTGCGGGCTGCCGCCGCCGAAGCGGTCGGAGTCCTCGAACGTCTTGCGGCCGACCACGACCGCGCCGAGCCGCCCGGCGACCTGGTCGAAGACCCGCGCGCTGGGGACACTGAGGTGGAAGCCGGGCAGCACCCGGCTCTGCGTGTCGCCGTCGAAGTACCAGTCGAAAAGCATCCCGCCGTCGCCGAGGCCGTGCCCGACCCGGGGATCGCGGCCGGTGATGTACCCGTCGACCGAGACGGCGAGGGCGGTGAAGACCTTGCCCCTGTCCCTGTTCTCGCTCATGTCCCTGGTTCTCCCTTCCGGAGTTCCTTCAAGAAACTCTGTCGCTGGTGTGAACCGTAGCACGGCAAGGTTCCCCGAAGGAACCCCAGGCGCTAAACTGGACCCCATGCAGCGCACGAACTTCAGCAGCCAACTGGCCGCCTGCTCGATCGCCCGCACCCTCGACGTGATCGGCGAACCCTGGTCCCCGCTGATCCTGCGGGACGTCTGGGTGGGGCTGCGGCGCTTCGACCAGATCCAGGCCGACCTCGGCATCTCCCGCAAGGTGCTGACCGAGCGCCTCACCTACCTGGTCGAGGAGGGCATCATGGAGCGGCTGCCCTACGACCAGCGTCCGCGCTACGAGTACCACCTGACCCAGAAGGGGACCGAACTGGTCGACCTGCTGATGGTGATGACGGCCTGGGGCGACCGCTGGCTGGCCGGCGAGGCCGGCCCCCCGGTGCTGTACCGGCACCACGCCTGCGGCGAGATCAGCCACGTGGACCTGCGGTGCGCACACTGCGGGGAGCCGATGCACGCCGGAGACGTCGATGCGCTGGCAGGGCCGGGAGCCGCGGGGCCGGAGTCAGCCGGACGGGAGTCCGCGGAAGCGGAGCCCGCAGGAGCGGAGCCCGCGGATCAGCTCGCGTAGGCGCGCTTGTCCCGGCGACTCATCTCGGTGTTCTGGAACGCGACGCATTCCCAGCCTCCCGCGACGCGGCGCAGCGTGTAGGTCTGGAACTTGTCGCATATGACGCTTGTGGCCCTTGCGACAGCGCCGCCTGGAACAGGTCGACCACGGACCCGGAGAAGTCCGGGTCGCGGAGCAGGCGGCAGCCGTTCGTCCAGGCGTCGGCGTCCTCTCCCAGGTAGCGATCGGCCAGCTCGGTGATCCCCTTACACAGCAGCCCCGCGCCCCGGGTGTCGTGCTTGGTGATCACACATTGCCGCGGGTCGTAGCGCCTGATGCCTGGGAGCTCCGCGGCATCGCGCAGGATGAAGTCCGCCGGGTGGGCCAGTTCGAGGACGTCCTGCACGGTGACCCCGCCGGCACCGACGTAGCCGAAGGGCACGGCCAGCGACAGATCCGACTTCATCGGGAGCTCGCGCAGCAGGGCCAGACCGGTGTCGCGGTCGGACAGCAGGCGGGCCCACACGAACCCGTCCCGCCAGTTCTCGGCGGCGTACCGGCGGACGTCCGGCGGGCACAGGGGGTGGCCGACCACCGTGGGACCGTGCCGACGCAGCTCGTCATCATCGCGCTGCGCGGCCGCCCTGACGGCGTCCCAGTCCACTGCGAAAGCCGGATCGTCGGGCTCCGGATCGACGGGTGCCGCGTACGCCTGGAACAGGAAGTTGCGCTCGCGGCGTTCCGGGATCAAGGCACTGCGAAGGGCGGACACGCTCTGGTCGCGCACGGATTCCTCGAACGCGGGGCGCACGCGGTCCAGCAGTGGATCGCCCTGGGCTCGCAGGACCTGCGCGAGCAGGTCGTACCGGTCGGCGCGGGCCAGGATCAGACCGGACTCGAGCTGTTCCAGGGCGTCGAGGTGGACGCGTTCGCGATCGTAGTCCGGGGCCGGCCAGTCCGGTAGCAGAGCTCTGAGTCGCAGCAGCGGATCGGTCGTGTACAGGAATTCCCGGGGGAACGGCTGCCCGCCGAACGGCCAGGCGGTCTGGCCGTCACGCCAGGCACTCAGGAACGGCGGCACGGGCCCCTGAGTGAACAGCCACGTCACGCTGTGTCCGCTGACGGCGGTGAACTCCCTTGACCAGCATTCGTCGTCCTGCCACAGCACCTGCTGGAGCGAGCGTTCGCCCATCGCCTCGAACTTCTCGTCCTCGGCGAGCAGATCAAGGCGCCGCCGGATATCCGAGCGCTTCGACCACACCTGCTCGCCCAGTCCGGCACCGGATGGGAGGCAGCCCAGGCGCTCGGCCACTTCACGCATCAGGGCGATGGACCGGGCGTAGTAGAGCAGCGACGGGATGACCATGCCCTCATGGTGCCCGCTTGCCAGTTACATCAACCTTCATTATCTTCATGTTCATCGACTGAATCAGGGTTCCGAGATGCTTGGGAGACGACTGTGGACCTCGATGTGCTGGTGATCGGCGGCGGCCCGGTGGGACTGATGAGTGCGGCGCTGTTGGACGCCGCCGGGGTGCGGGTGGAGGTGTACGAGCGCAACCCCGGACCCAGCTCGGTCTCCAAGGCCACGACCATGCACCCGCGCACGCTCGAAGTGCTCAGCATGCTGGACCACGGGGACGGGCGCCGGGTGAGCGACGTGCTGATCGGCCAGGGGCGCAAGGTGCCGCACGCGCACTTCGCGGCGCTGCCGAGCCGGGTGGACTACCGCGGCCTGGACACGCCGTTCCCGTTCGTGCTGATGAACCCGCAGTGGCGCACCGAGCACGCGCTCGCGGACTACCTGCGGGGCCGGTCGGTGCCCGTGCACTACGGGACCGAGGTGACGGGCATCGTCCAGCCCGATTCCCCGGCCGATTCCCCAGCCGACAGCCCAGCCGACAGCCCGGTCGTGGTCACGTTGGCCGCCGGCCCCGACGGCCCCGAACGGACCGTCTCAGCCCGCTACATCGTGGGGGCCGACGGCGCGCACAGCATGGTCCGGCACGCCGCGGGGATCGGCTTCCCCGGAAACCCGCCGACGCTCATCAACTTCGTCGCCGACGTCGAGCTGGCCGAGACTCTGTCTGAAGCAGAATACTTCTGGCGCCACGACGCGGGCCTGCTCGGCGTGATGCCGTTGCCCGGCGGCGCCTACCGGGTCTTCGGCATCGAGGCCGGCGACGTGGCCCTGCCCGCGCAGGAGGTGCGGCGCCGGCAGAACGAGCCGCTCACGGTCAAGGAGTTGCGCGCCGCGATGGAACGGATCTGCGGTACGGATTTCGGTCTGCGCAACGCGACCTCTCTGGCCCGGACGAGCAACAGCAGCCGGTTCGCGGAGCACTACCGCCTCGGCCGGGTACTGCTCGTCGGTGACGCGGCGCACGTGCACCTGCCGGCCGGCGGTCAGGGGCTGAACGTCGGCCTGCAGGACGCGACCAACATGGCTTGGAAGCTCGCCGCCGAGGTGGCGGGCTGGGCGCCCGATCACGTGGTCAGCGGGCCGGCGGCGTACGAAACCGAGCGCCAGTTGGTCGCGCGGCGCCTGCTGGACGACACGCTGACTCAGGACGCGTTGATGCACACCTTCAGCCCGGCCGGTAGGGCGCTGCGTGAGAAGTTCACCGGCTTCATCCGCCGGGGCGGTGAGGTGTTCGAGGAGCTGTCCGGCTGGCTCTCCGGCCTCGCGGTCAGCTATCCGCAGCCGGATGGGAGCCATCCGCTGGTCGGTACGAAGGCACCGGATGCGGTGCTCGGCGGGGACGGTCTGCTGCGCTCGCTGCGGCCGGATCGGTTCCTGCTGCTCGATTTCGGGAGCGGCGACGCTTACGCGGAACTGGGTGGCACGCGGGTCGAGGTGCGTGCCGGGCAACGGCACACGGGAGCGTGGGCCACGGTGCGCGCCGCGTTGATCCGGCCGGATGGGCACGTGGCGTATGCCGTCGACTCGGCCGGGGCAGCCGGGGCAGCCGGAGCGGATGCGGCCGCCGAGGTGGCCGGGGCAGCAACCGCTGCCGAGATGGCCGACGCCGTCGCCGCGTGGACCCGGCCCACGGTCCGCGGCGAACAGCCGATCCGGGCATGACGGTCATGATGCCTCGCTTCCGTGCAGTCGAGCTTCAACATCGCGAACGCGGGCGGCGGCTCCCCAGGTACATGAACGTCAAGAACCTCAACCTTCTCCATAATGTGGGGATCCGGAATGCGGGGATCCGGATCCATGAACCGGGGCAGGAAAGGGCGAAGAGATGGCGCGGCGCGCAGCGGACCAGCAGGACTACGTAGATCGGCTCATCGAGGCCATGACTGGCACATACGAGCCCGAAGTAGCCGAGGCCAAGGCCATGGCCTACCGGCTCCGCCGGCTCGCGCACCGGCTGGAGACGGACATCAAGCGGGAGCTGTCGCCGCACGGCATCGAGTTGTGGGAGCTGGAACTCCTCGCCTGCCTGATCCGCTCCCGCCCCGACCACCAACTGTCCGCCGGCCAACTCATGGCCCAACTGCAACTGACCTCCGGCGCGATCACCAACCGCGTCGCCCGCCTGGAGGGCAACGGCTGGCTGACCCGCGAGATCGACCCGAACGACCGGCGCTCCGTCCTGGTCACCCTGACCCCGGCCGGGATGGAGCGGGCATTCGCGGTCTTCGCGATCAAGACCGACGCCGAGTTCTCGCTCCTGTCCTCGATCCCGCTGACCGCCCAGCGGCGGATCAACGATGATCTGCGGACGGTGCTCATCGCGCTTGAGGGGCAGGCCTGACGCCCCACCCCACCGGCGCATCACAGTCCACTGATCACAGCCCTCTTATCACAGCCCTCTTATCACAGCCCCCTAATCACAGTTCACTGATCACAGTTCCTTGATCAGCGTCACCGAGCGCCCCGGTCGCCGACGATCGCGTCGATCTCGACCACCGCGCCGAGCGGCAGCCCCGCGACGCCGATCGCGGTGCGGGCCGGGTAGGGCTCGGCGAAGGCCTCGCGGTAGGCGTCGTTCATCGCGGCGTAGTCGGCCATGTCGGTCAGGTAGACGCCGACGCGCACGACGTCGGCGAGGGTCCGGCCGCGGGCCCCGAGTACCGCTTCGAGGTTCGCCACCGCCTGCTCGAACTGGGCCGCGACGCCCCCGGGCGGCAGCGCGCCGGTGGCCGGGTCCACGCCGACCTGGCCGCTGATGAAGGTGAAGTCGCCGTGGGGGACCGCTGCCGTGAAGGGCAGGGAGGCGACCGGCGTCGCGTCCGGGGCGGGCGCGGAGGCGGAGGACTGCGCCTGGGCCGGCTTGGCCGCCAAGTGAGGCGGCAGGCTGTCGGCGTACTGTGCCTTCCCTTCTCCGAACGAGAAGTCCTCGACCCGAACCTCGTTCAGACTGATCAGCACGTCCTCCCGCCGCACCCCGACCTCGGCGAGCCGGTCGGCGACCGCCGCGTACAACGTCCTCTTCAGCGCCACGCTCCGCCCCGCCACCAGCGTGACCTCGACCAGAACCACGCGCTCGGAACGCTCGACGCCGAGGAACGACCGGTCCGCGACCAGCCGGCCGGGCTCGTGCTCGGTCAGCACCTGGAACCGATCGCCCTCCGGAATACCGAGCGAGTCGACCAGAGCCCGGTGAACCGCCTCGCCGGCCTGCTCGGCGAACCCCGCCGGCCCCTTGGGCACATCGATGCGAACGAACGGCACAGTGATCTCCTCCAGAACGACGAACGTCCGACCAGTATCAGACGCCGGGGAACGGAGATCACACGGCCAATCGGTAAGCGGTGGCCCGATCACGTCGCCGAAGGATCGGCCGGTCTTATTTTCCTCAGCGGTGCCTGATGCCGTCACTGCACCCCGATGCCGCTGTCCGAGAAACTCACCCGCGGCATTCCGGGCGCGGAACTGGTCGTCTTCCAGGATGCCGGCGAGTTGATCGAGATCGAGCAGGACCAGCGCTACTTCGAGGTCGTCAGCTCCTTCATCGGCCGCCACAGCGAAGGGTGCTGAACCCGGCGTAGGTTCCCATCGCTCCTTCGCCCGGTTCGTTCCACTGGCTTTTCATTTTCCTCAGCTGGACAGGATCCCGTGAGGCTACTTCGGCCACGTCGAGGCGGAAGTCCTCGATCAGCCGGTGCAGGTAGGAGCGGAGGTCTGCGAGGCTGTTGACGGACTCGGCATCACCGTTCTCGTAGCCGGTGTCGGTCGACGCGGCAGCTGGCGTGATGATCGCCTCGCGGAGCAGCTCGGCGAGCTCTCGCCAGGTGGTCATCGTCGGCTCGGCGACCGCGTTGTTCTCGCGGACGTCTGGCTCTTGGGCAAGGCCCAGCCGGGTGTCGATCGCGGCGAGGAAGTCGGGGATCGTGGTGTTGCGCCAGGACCCCGTGCTTTGTTCGGCAAGTTCGGCAAGTTCGGCCTCGGCAGAGAGCCGACGCAGATAGGCGACGAAGTCTTCGAGGGAATCGACGTCTCAACGGGTACCTACACCCGGTCGCCCCCCGCCTCAGACCCGCACCACCATGTTCACCGGCATCGACATCAACGGCGCGATCTTCACATCCGTCCCGGGGTGCGGAGCGTGGACGATCTTGCCGTCCCCCAGGTACATGCCGATGTGGCTGCGCCCCGCGTAGTAGATCACCAGGTCGCCGGGTTGGATCTGCGACAGCGGCACCTGCTGGCCGGCCTGGGCCTGCTCGGAGGAGGTGCGGGGGAGTTCGACGCCGGCCTGGCGCCAGGCCTGCTGGATCAGGCCGCTGCAGTCGAAGGCGTCGGGCCCTTCGGCGCCGAAGACGTAGGGCTTGCCGAGGTCGGCCAGGGCCGCGGCGATCGCGGCGCGGGCGCGGTCGGAGGGGGCGAGGGCGGGCTGGTCGAGCAGGGTCGGGTCCACTTGCTGGCCGGTGAAGTCCGAGCCGGGGTCGGTGCCGAGGCCGGCCTGGACGGCGGCGGCGCGTTGCGGGGCCGACAGGGTGGCCAGGAGGGCCTGCGCCTTGCGGAGCTGCTCCGATACCTGCGTGCGGGACTGGGCCGCGGAGTCGCGGGTCTGGTCCAGGGCCGAGAGCTGGTCGGCGGCGGCGTGCTGGAGTTGGTCGATCTGCCGGCGCTCCTCGACCACCTCGGCGATCTTGCGGCGCTGCTCGTCGGAGAGGCGGGCGGCCATGGCCTCGTTGCCCAGGAAGGTGTCGGGGTGGTCGGCGAGCATCAGGGCCAGGCGGTCGTCCACGCCCCCGGCACGGTACTGGTCGGCCGCGATGGCGCCGAGGGTGACGCGCTGGTGCTGGTAGTCGGTCTGCATGACCTGCAGGGCGGACTGCGAGCGCTGTACCGCCAGGCCCAGCTTGCCGGCCTGCTCCTGGGCCGCGTCATAGGTCTGCGTCAGCTGGTCGGCCTGGCGGTACAGCGCGGCGATCTGGGTCTTCACCGAGGCCTGGTCGCCGTCCCCGGACCCCGGGCCGGCGGCCGGGGCCGCGGCGGCGGTGGTGACCACGCCCGCGGCGGCGGCCATGGCGGTCAGCGCCGCGGCGGCCACAGTGCGGCCCCGGGCTGGCAGCGCCGACGCCCGATCCGGCGCGCTACCCGCGCGATCCGACGCGCGGTGCCGCGATAATCGCTTAGTACTGTGAGGCGCCATTCTGTGATGACCTCCGCATCAGGGCACGCCGGCTGATACCGGCAGAACAGCGCACGAACCTAGACCCAGCGAACACCGACAGGCAAGGATCATCCACTCAAATAGGTGATCGGCTCGGAGATCAGACATCTCCGACAAATCGGAATCAGGACCGGGCCAGCCGGTTGAGCAGCATCGACGCCGGAACCGGACGCGCCCCCGACCGGCGCACCCCCTCGGCCACCTCGCGGTCCGAGGACACCACGACCACCGGCCGCCCGGCCGGCTCGGCGGCCACCAGGCGCCGGATCAGCTCGTCGGCGATCTCCCCCGGCGCGGAGAACAGCACCCGCACTCCCCTGGGCTGGGTCAGCCGCACCGGGCCGTCCAACGCGGCCCCGTCGAAGACACACGTCACCTCGGCCCCGGTCCGCGCGGCCAGCGCCGCCAGCCCGCCGACCAGCCGTACCCGCTGCTCGGCCAGGGACAGGGTCGGGTAGCCGGTCTTGGTGACGTTGTAGCCGTCCACTACCAGGTGGACCATGGGGAGCGCTAAGTACTGATCCAATAGCGCGGGATCGTCTTTAGCGCGCCCCTGCACAGACATGTCAGAGGGAGCGACAGAGTCTGGAGACGCCGCCCCGACCGTGTCCGCCGGCCGCGTCTCCGTCGGTGGCAGCGCCAACTCACGCTCGATGCCCTTCACAGCGCCGGTCACCGTGTCCAGTAACAAGCGCAGCCGCATATCCCCTTCAGAGCGCCCGGAGCGGGCCGAACGCCGCGCCGTGTCCAACGCCGACTCCGCGGCCGTCAGGCGCGTGCGCAGGCGCCGTAGTTCGGCTTCTGACGCTGACGCGGCGGCGGCTGCCGAGGCGCGCTCGGCCTCCAGAGCCGTCTCGGTCGTGCGCGCGGACGCCAGGGCCCGCCGCATATCGGCCTCCAGCTGCCGCACCTTGCGACGTAACTGGTCGCCCTCGCGGCGTGCCTCCTCCTGCACGCTCCGCAGCTCGTCCGTGGCCTGCCGCGCCGTCTCCCGCAGTTCCCCGACTTCGGCGGCGAGCCGCGCGACCTCGTTCTCCGCGGCCTCCCCGGCCGCCGCCCGAGCCCCCTGCGACACCGCCTCCAGGGCGTCCTTGACGATCCCGGTCCAGCCCTGCGGACGCAGCACATAAGCGACCGCCGCGACCTCGTGCGGGTCCGCGGCGGCCGGTACCACTCCCGCGTACAGGGAGTCGGACAGATCCGGAGCGCTTTCGCGCACGCGTTCGGCGACCCGTGTGCGGAACGCACCGTCGCTCTCCAGAGCGGCCGCCATGGGGATCGCCGCGGCTTTGGCGCGTTTGCCGGGGGCGAACTTGGCGAACGGCCGCAGCGGGGCCGGGACCTCGGCCGCCGGGAGCTTGCCCAGGGCGTCGGAGGCGATCTCCACGACCCGCTGACGCACGGAGTCCGGCAGCGTGATGGTGAGACGTTCACCCTCCGCTGAGCTCACCTCGCCCCACTCCCTCGCCTCGCCGGAATCCTCCGGGCATCGTTGCTGATCCGCCGACTTTAGCGGCGCTGATCCGCCGACCTTATCGGCCGCGCTTATGCCCGCACCAAGCTCTCATCTAAAGGTAGGCCCTCCGCGCCGCGTTTCGGATCTCCCGCGCGCACGGTGATACGCCATGATGCAACTGTGGTGATCCCCATTCACGACAAGAACCCGGCCACCCGGAGATCCTTCGTCACCTACGGTCTGATCATCGCGAACGTCGTGGTGTTCCTTTCCGGGCCGATCGCCTTCGCCGGGATGGACCCCGACGCCGCGCGCAAGGCCAAGGAGAACGCGTACCTGTACCACTACGGAGCCATCCCGGCGCAGCTGCTGGGGAACGGGCACGGGAACCCGGTGTGGCCGGTCTTCACCGCGATGTTCGTCCACGCCGGGTGGATCCACCTGCTGGGGAACATGCTGTTCCTGTACATCTTCGGCGACAACGTCGAGGACGTGCTCGGGCGGGCGCACTACCTGGCGTTCTACATCATCGGCGGCGCGGCCAGCACCTACGCCTTCGCCTGGTCCGACCCGACCGCCACCGGCCCGCTGGTCGGGGCCTCCGGGGCGATCGCGACGGTGCTGGGCGCGTACGTGTACCTGTTCCCGTACGCCAAGGTGACGATGCTGGTGCCGTTCCTGTGGTTCATCCCGATGCGGGTCCCGGCCTGGCTGGTGCTCGGCGGCTGGTTCGTCCTGCAGCTGCCGGAGTTCCAGCAGACGATCGGGGTGGCCGGGTCCACGGACGTCGCATACTTCGCACATGTGTCGGGATTCGTATTAGGACTTCTGTACGCGGCGCTGGTCATCGGGCGAGGGCCCAGCGGACCGGCGCGGGCACCGGCCGCCGAGACCCCGCCGACGCCGCCGCCGTTGACGCCCGACTACCGGTCCGCCGATCCGGAGGACCCGTACGGCCAATACCATCGCTAGACAGTCCCCCAGTCCCCCAGTCCCCCAGTCC
>NZ_JAAFYZ010000191.1 GCF_018274385.1 Catenulispora pinistramenti
CCCTAGCCCTAGCCGCCAAGCCCCCTAAGCCCCCTCCGGCGCCCCCAACTTCTCCAAAATCCGATGCATCCCGCTCTCCCAATTAGCCTTCAGCGCCGCCACCGCCCCCGGCAGATCCGCGCCCACCAAGCACTCCGCGATCTTCTCGTGCTCCGCCGCCGAGCGCTCCAGTACCTGCCGGTCGCCGACGACCACCCGTTCGTAGCGGTGCATCGTCAGCTTCAGCGTGGTGATCAGGTCCATCAGCCGGTCGTTGCGGCAGCCGGACAGGAGTCGGTCGTGCCACTCGTCGTCGTAGCGTTCGATGACGCTCAGCTCGGCCTGTGGGGCGGAGAAGGCGTGCGCCTCCTCCAGCAGCTCCGGTGCGATGCGTTTGAGGTGCTCCGGTGGTGACAGCTCCAGGGCCAGGGATTCCAGGGTGGCGACGATGGTCGTCAGGTCGCGGAACTCCTGGGGGCTCATCGGGGCGAAGCGGAAGCCTTTGCCCCGTTCGCTGATGATGATGCCCTCGCGCTCCAGGCCGATCAGTGCCTCGCGGAGCGGGGTGCGGCTGACGCCGAGGTCGGCGGCCAGGTGCACCTCGTTGATCGGCTGGTCCGGGTTGAACTCGCCCCGGCCCAGGCGTTCGAGGAGCACGTCCTTGATCTGCTCGCGGAGCGGTCGCCGCTCGATCGCCATCCCGATGTCACCCTTCTCACACTGCTCGTCACGCACATTGTTCCGCACCCCGGCTGCGAAAACTCACGCCGTCCCGGCTCCGTCTACGGGAATCACCGCGCCGCTCAAGAATGCCGCCGCGTCCGAGGCCAAGAAGGCGACGGTCTGGGCGATGTCCCGTGGCTGTCCGATCCGGCCCAGCGGCCGGTCGGCGGCGTCCGCGTAGAAGGAGTCGACCGTCTCGCCCAGTTGCCGCGCCTCGTCGGCGAGCATGCCGGTCGCCGTGTCGCCCGGGCACACGCAGTTCACCCGGATGTTCTGCGGCCCGTGGTCGATCGCCATGGCCCGCGTCATGTTCACCACGGCCCCCTTCGACGCGCAGTACGAGATCGCGCTCGCCCCGCCCTTGATCCCCCACCCCGACCCGGTGTTGACGATGCTCCCGCCACCGGCCGCCGCCATCAACGGCACCACGCGCCGGCTCATCAGCAGGATCGACTTCACGTTGACCGCCATCACCAGGTCCCAGTCGTCCTCGGCGATGTCCAGCACGGTCGAGCGCCGGATGATCCCGGCGTTGTTGAACAGCACGTCGACACCCCCGTGCGCGGCGACGGCGGCCGCCACCACCGCGTCACAGTCCGCCGCCCGCGACACGTCGCAGCGCACGAACACGCCGCCGACCTCCTTCGCGACCTCCTCCCCACGCTCGGCGTCGAGGTCCGCGATCACCACACCGGCGCCGAGCTCGGCCAGCACCGCGGCGGTCGCCCGCCCGATCCCGGACGCGCCGCCGGTCACGATCGCGCTCTTTCCGCTCAGGTCGATCATCAGGACTGCCTTTCGTTCAAGGGATGGTTCGGATGGTTCAGAGGATGGCTCGGGGAGTGGTTCAGGGGATAAAGGATCGTACGTCGCCACCCGGTGCCGACCCGCACATACCGCGGAAACGCCCGGTCCAGCGCGTCGTCACCGGTGTCGACCAGCAGCGGACGCCCGCCGAGCGCCACCACCTTCGCCTCGGTCGCCACCACGTGCAGCCGCTCCAACCCCACCGCGCGCAGCACCTCGGGCGAGAGCTGCTGGTTGCCCCGGCCGAGCAGGAAGCCCTGGCCGCCGATGGGGGTGAGGGCGATGTGCGCCGGGGTCTCGGCGACGAGTTTGAGGAGCTGGTCGGCGGTGACGTCGGCGGCCAGCAGCTTCGTGTCCTGGAGCACGTTCACGCCGAGGACCGGGACGTCGGCGCCCCAGACCGCGGCGACGGCGCGCGTGGTCGTGCCGGGACCGAGGATGAGCAGTTCGCCCGGCGCGACGAGCGAGCCGAGCTCGGCGGCGATGCCCGAGACCGCATCAGGCGTGACGCCCGAGCTGCCCGTCTTGCGCTGCTGGACGCGCGCCGGAACGTCGGGCACCCGGAGGTGGCCGAACAGCCGCGGCGAACCGTCCACGCGATCGACGACTTCCGCATCGCGCAGGCGCGAGTAGTCGGCGGCGACCTCACCGGCCGCGCGCGGGTTCACCGCGAAGACGGCCGAGTGCATCTTCACGCCGGTCGGGATGCCGAGGACCGGGAGCGCGTCGCCGACGGCTTCGAGGACGTCGCGCGCCGTGCCGTCACCGCCGGCGAAGAGGAGGAGGTCGACCTGCGGAGCCAAGGAGCGGGCGGCCGCGATGGTGTCGGCGGCGGAGGTCGGATCGGCGGCGGCGAAGACCACCTCGGGCACGATCCCCGCCGCGCGCGCCGCCGCCTCGCCCATCGCCCCGGCCACGGTCAGCACCGAGACATCGGGACGCCGCGCACGCAGCTCGGCCAGCGCGACTGACGCACGCTCCGCGGCCTGAGGCACGGCGCCGAGAGCGAAGGCCCGCTCCTGGACCTCCGCGCCATCGCTGCCCTTGAGACCGACCCGGCCGCCGACACCGGCGACCGGGTTCACCACAAGCCCGACGGTGAAACTCACGCGAGCTTCCGCCGATAGGCCCGCCAGGTAACCGCCCAAGTCCCCGGATCCTCCAGCGAGGCATCCCGCATCGAGTGGATCGGCCCGTTGTGCGGCGCCGTCCGCACCGTCTCAGGCTCCTCATAAGCCTCGCGCGCGACCTCGGCCAGGATCCTCGCGTACTCGTCCAGGTCCGCCTGCGAATACGACTCCGTCGGCTCCAGCGTCATCGGCTCCGGCACCAGGTACGGGTGGTGGCTGGTCCAGTAGTGTGTCCCGAAGTCGGCCACGCGGTAGCCGATCTGCTCGGAGTGGATCCCGGTGTCCGCGTTCAGCTTCTCCCAGCTGTAGCGCGCCTGCTCCACGCGCCGCCGGCCGCGCGCGTAGGGCAGCGACACGCCCTTGATCTCCAGCACCTTCGAGATCAGGTAGTTGTTGTTCAGCACCGAGGTCTCGGCCACGTCCCGCAGCCCCTGCGCGCCGAGCGCCATAATCCAGGCATAGGCGCGCACGAGGTTCGACACCACGCCGTAGAACGGCCGGATCTTGCCGATCGACTCCGGCCGGTCGTCGTCCACGTAGTACCGCGAGCCGTCGAACTCGATCGTCGGCCGGGGCAGGAACGGCTCCAGCGCCGACGTCACCGCCGAGGCCCCGGCGGCCGGCCCGCCGCACATGTGCGGCGTCGAGAACGTCTTGTGCAGGTTGAAGTGGCACAGGTCGAACCCGGCGTCGCGGGCCCGCGTGATCCCCAGGATCCCGTTCGCGTTGGCCTGGTCGTAGCAGCACAGCCCGCCGACCTCGTGCACCAGCCGCACGAACTCCTCGATGCGCGGGTTGAAGATGCCCGTGTCCTCGGGGTTCGTGATCAGCAGCGCGGCCGTCCGGGGCCCGACCGCCGCCCGCAGTGCCTCGATGTCCGGATACCCGTCCGCGTCCGGCATCAGGGTGATGACACGGTATCCGGCGGTCTTCGGCGCGGCGGCGTTCGTGGGGTGCGAGAACTGCGTCGTGATGATCTCATCGCGCAGCTCGCCCTCGCCGCGCGAGGCGTGGTAGGCGCGGATCATCGAC
This sequence comes from Catenulispora pinistramenti, assembly GCF_018274385.1. Classification (GTDB taxonomy): domain Bacteria; phylum Actinomycetota; class Actinomycetes; order Streptomycetales; family Catenulisporaceae; genus Catenulispora; species Catenulispora pinistramenti. The sequence goes on from NZ_JAAFYZ010000191.1 coordinate 3,672, forward strand.
ACGTTCGCATAGATCGCCGACGATCCCGACGCCGGCTGCAAAGACACCCGGTCCATGCCGGATATCTCCTTCAGCAGCCCCTCCAGCCGGTACAGGATCTCCAGCACCCCCTGCACCGTCCCCTCGTCCTGCAAAGGGTGCAGCGAAGCGATCCGCGGATCCCGCACGAAGGAGTCGTTCACCTTCGGGCTGTACTTCATCGTGCACGTGCCCTGACCCACGTCGACGTTCAGATCGACGCCCAGCGTCTCCTGCGACAGCCGCATGTAGTGCCGCAACACGTGCGGCTGCGACATCTCCGGCAGCCGCGGAGCCTCGGCGCGCGCCAGCCCGGCGGGCAACGCGGGCACCGGCAGGTCGGTGACGGGAACCCCGACCCCGCGTTCCCCCGGGCTCGTCAGCTCGAAGATCAGCGGCTCGTCCCACCGGGCCTGATGAAAGCGACGCAGCCCGGGCTTCGGCGCGATCCGCGCGTCCTCGACCGGAACAGGGGTACGCGGCGACGACGCGCTCACTTGGCAATCTCCTCAAGAACGGCGGCGAGGCGATCGACGTCCTCGCGCGCATGGACCTCGGTCACGCAGAACAGCGCGTCGGTGTCGGACAGCACCTTGCCGCCCTGGATCCCGCGCTCCAGAAGCAGGGTGTTGATCTCCGCGGCCGTCCGCGACCCGGTGAACCGCACCACGAAGTCGGCGAACGACACCGACGAGGCGTTCGGCACGGTGACCGAAGGCACCGCCGCCAACCGCTCCCGCGCGTAGGCGGTGAGCGCGAGGATCGTCTCCCCGATCTCCCGCATCCCGCGCGGTCCCATCAACGCCAGGTAGACACCGGCCATGATCCCGTTGAGGGCGGAGGCGGTCCCGACCCACTCCTTCCCCTCCTCCCGCAGCGCGAAGGAGGTGCGGTCGTAGAACACGTCGCCGAACCCGTATTCGCCCTCGACCACCGTCGGCACCACGCCGAACAGCCGCGACGGGAACTCCCGCACCAGCCGCTCCTCGTCCCGGGTGGCGATGAATCCGGCGTTGCCGCCGCCGAAGCTCATCGGGATCCCCAGCGGCTGGATGTCGCCGCAGACGATGTCGGCGCCGTAGGAAGCCGGTGAGGCGACCGCCCCCAGCGAGATCGGGTTGCAGCCGACCACGAACAGCGCGCCGACCGCGTGCGCCCGCTCGGCCAGCGTCGGCAGCGCGGCGTCCAGCACGCCGTGGTAGTTCGGCGCCTCGATGTAGACCGCGGCCACGTCGGCACCGACGACCAGATCGGCGACCTGCCAGCCGTCGTGCGTCCCGTCCAGCACCTCGACGTCGTGGTCCGGCCGCACGAAGTCGACGATCTTCGACACCTTGTCCGGATCGACCGGCCCGACCACCAGCAGCCGGCGCCGGCCGGTGACCCGGCCGGCCATCCGCAGCGCCGTGCCCGCCGCCTGGAAGCCGTCGTAGGTCGGGACGTTGACCACGTCCAGTTCCAGCAGTTCGCCCATCAGCGACTGGTACTCCCACAACGCCTGGAACCGGCCGTGGTCCTCGTAGGGCTCGCCGGCGTAAGCGGTCAGGAACTCGCTCCGGTTCGCGATCTCCTCGACCACCGCCGGCAGGTGGTGCTGGTAGCAGCCGGCGCCCAGGAAGCTCAGTTCGGCCGGTTTGTTGCGGGACAGGAGCCGGTCCATATGCCGGACCAGTTCGGCTTCCGAGCGCAGCGGGGCCGGCAGATCCAGCGGCCGGTGCAGCCGGATCGCGTCGGGGATGTCGGCGTAGAACTCCTCGACGCTCGCCGCGCCGACCGCCGCCAGCATGCGCTTTCGGATCTCGGGATCGCTGTTCGGGATGTACGGATGGCCCACAGGTGAACCTGCCTCATCGCTCGGGGGTTGTGACGGGATCGGCCAAGGGTCTTGACGAAGGCCCGTCATACAGTGTGCTGTATACAGCATTCAGTATTGCGGCAAGGGAGGGCACGGTGTCAATGTCAATGCGGACAAGTCGGCGTTCGGTGCTGCGAGCGGGCATCGGAGCACTCGCGGTCGCGGTCACCGGCGGCTGCGCCACCGGTGGCGGTGCGAAGAAGCCGGCGAAGAACCTCAACGCCCAGGCCCAGGTGACCGGGTCCATCACGATCTGGTCGTGGGACGTGGCGGCCAAGGCGCTCAAGCGGCTGGCGCCGGCCTTCGAGCAGCAGCACCCCGGGGTCAAGGTGAACGTCGTGGACATCGGCTACGACAACGCCTACGACAAGATCACCATCGGCCTGAAGTCCGGCGCCGGGCTGCCGGACGTGCTCCAGGTCGAGGGCCAGAAGATGCAGAGCTACATCGGCACCTTCCCCAGCGGCTTCTACGACCTCAGCACCCTGGCCGGCCCGTTGAAGAGCCAGTTCAACGCCGCCGCCTGGGCCACCGGGACCGATGAGAACGGCAAGGTCTACGCGCTGCCCTGGGACATCGGCCCCTGCGGCGTCTTCTGCCGGACCGACATCTTCCAGCAGGCCGGCGTCGATCCGGGCTCGATCCAGACCTGGGACGACTACATCGCGGCCGGCGTCCAGATCAAGGCCAGGACCGGTAAGAAGCTGCTGGTGGTCGACCCCACCGGGGACAGCACCTTCCCGATGCTGCTCCAGCAGGAGGGCCAGGGCTACTTCGTCGGCGGCAAGATCGCGGTCAACACCCCGGCCGCCGTCAAGGCGATGACCGTCATGAAGGAGCTGAACGACAAGGGCCTGGTCGACTACGAGAAGGGCTGGGACGCCCTGGTCTCCTCGAACAAGGACGGCAACGTCGCCACCGCGCCGACCGCCGTCTGGTGGTCCGGGACGCTGACCGACGAGATGCCCGAGCTGAAGGGCAAGTTCAGCGTGATCCCTTTGCCCGCCTTCACTCCCGGCGGTGTTCGTACCTCTAACAACGGCGGCTCGCTCTTGAACATCTCCTCGCAGAGCAAGAACTCGGCGACGGCCTGGGCCTTCATCCAGTTCGTGCTGGCGAACTCGGACAACCAGGTGTCGATGCTGAAGAACGAGGGCATCTTCCCGGCCTTCGTCCCGGCTCTCTCCGACCCCTACATCACCGGCCCGCAGGACTACTACGGCGGCCAGACCACCTTCAAGACCTTCGCCGACCTGGCCAAGGACATCGCGCCGGTGGAGTACACCGGCGACTACTCCAAGGCCAGCGACCTGGTCACCACCGCCACCAGCGCGGTGATGCAGGGCGGCAAGGATCCGAAGTCGACGCTGGACTCCACCGCACAGCAGATCGCCTCCGCGACCAACCGGCAGATCGCCCAGTAGCGCCATGGCCACCGCCACTACCGCTCCGCACCGAGGATCGGCCAGGTTCGTCAAAGGACGGACCCGGCCCCGGCTCCGGGTCGTCCACTGGGCGTTCGCCGGACCCGCCGCGGCCCTGTTCATCGTCTTCTTCGCCTATCCCCTCGGCGCCAGCCTGTACCAGAGCTTCACCACCGACGACGGCGGCACCCAGACCTGGGCGGGCCTGGCGCAGTACCGGCGCATGCTGCACGACCCGGTGTTCTGGAAGTCGCTGTACAACACCGGGCTGCTGCTGATCTTCCAGGTCCCGCTGATGATCGGGATCGCGCTGGTCCTGGCCTGCGTGCTGAACCAGTCCTGGCTGCGCTTCAAGGGCACCTGGCGCATCGCGTTCTTCCTGCCCTCGGTGACGATGCTGGTCGCCTACGCGGTGGTGTTCCGGGTGCTGCTCAAGACCGACGGCGGCATGGTCAACCAGGCCCTCGGCTGGTTCGGGGTGAGTCCGGTGGACTGGCTGAACAATCCGGTGTGGGCCCGGGTGTCCCTGATCGGCACCATCACCTGGCGCTGGACCGGCTACAACGCGGTGATCCTGCTGGCCGGGCTGCAGAGCATCCACCGCGAACAGTACGAGGCGGCGGCGATCGACGGCGCCGGCGCCGTCACCACCTTCCGCAAGATCGTGGTACCGCAGCTGCGGCCGGTGATCCTGTTCTGCTCGATCACCTCCACCATCGGCACGCTCCAACTGTTCGACGAGAACTTCGTCCTCACCAAGGGCGGGCCGGACAACGCCACCATGACCCCGGTCCTCTACCTCTACAAGGTCGGCTTCGACCAGATGGACTTCAGCTACGCCTCCGCGATCGCCTGGGCCGTGGTGCTTATCATCGGCGTGCTGTCGGTGATCCAATTCCGGTTCTTCGGCCAGTCCGACAAGGCGGCGAGTACGGCGAGGTCGGAAAGGAGACGGCGATGACGCTGAACCCGCAACACCTGCGGCGCGGACTCGTCCTGCTCGCACTGGCGGTCGGCGCGTTCATCAGTGTCCTGCCGTTCTACTGGATGGTGGTCGCGGCCACCCACAGCAACGACGAGCTCTTCCACTCCCCGCCGCCGTTCATCCCCGGCGGGCACTTCCTGAGCAACATCAAGTCCCTGGAGAGCTCGGTCGGGTTCAGCCGGGTGATGCTGAACAGCCTGGGCATCGCCGTGGTCTACACCCTCATCAGCGGCCTGATCTCGGCGATGGCCGGCTACGGCCTGGCCAAGTACCGGTTCCGGGGCCGCGGGCTGCTGCTGGCCCTGGTGCTCACCACCATGATGGTGCCGTTCCAGGTGCTGCTGGTCCCGCTGTTCCAGATGATGTCTAACCTGGGCTGGGTGAACAGCTACCAGGCGGTGATCGTGCCGTTCCTGGCCAACTCGTTCGGGATCTTCCTGATGCGCCAGGCGTTCCTGGACTTCCCGGACGAGCTGATCGAGTCCGCGCGCATCGACGGCTCCGGTGACATCCGGACCTTCTACCGGATCGTGCTTCCTGTGGTGAAGCCACAACTCGGGGCCCTGGCCATCTTCACCTTCATGAGCCAGTGGAACTCCTTCCTGTGGCCGCTGCTGATGCTCGACTCGCAGGACAAATACACCGCACCGGTCGCGCTCTACACACTGGTCGGCGGAACACATGTGGATTATTCGGGCTTGATCCTTGGAAGTTTCCTGGCGACCCTCCCTCTGATGCTCATCTTCTTTATCTTCCAAAAGCAGTTCGTGTCCGGCCTGTTGGGAGGAGCGGTAAAGGGATGATCACACGTGTCGAAGGACTTTTGTATGGAGCCGACTACAACCCGGAGCAGTGGCCGGAGTCGGTGTGGAAGCAGGACGCCAACCTGATGCGGGACGCCGGCGTCAATATGGTGACGGTCGGCGTGTTCTCCTGGGCGCGGTTGCAGCCCGCCGAGGACGAGTGGGACTTCGCGTGGCTGGACCGGCTGATGGACCTGTTCCACAGCGCCGGGATCGCTGTGGACCTCGCCACGGCCACGGCCTCGCCGCCGGCGTGGTTCGTGCGTCAGTACCCGGAGACGCTGCCGGTCACCGCCGACGGCGTGCGCCTGGAGTTCGGCTCCCGGCAGCACTACTGCCCCTCGTCTCCTATCTATAGGGCGGCCGCGACCCGGCTCGCCCGCGCGATCGCCGAGCGGTACGGCGAGCACCCGGCGCTGGCGCTGTGGCACATCCACAACGAGTACGGCGACCACGTCACCGAGTGCTTCTGCGACGTCTCCGCCGAGGACTTCCGGCGCTGGCTCCGGGAGCGCTACGGCCAGGACATCGAGCAGCTGAACTTCGCTTGGGGCACGGAGTTCTGGTCGCAGCGGTACTCGGACTTCTCGCAGATCGAGCCGCCGCGCAGGGCCCCCGGCCCGGTGAACCCGGGGCAGCTGTTGGACTGGCGCCGGTTCAGCTCCGACGCCCTGCTCGCCTGCTTCCTGACCGAGCGGGCCGTCTTGAAGGAGGTGACGCCGCAGGTCCCGGTCACGACCAACTTCATGTCGATGATGAAGGACCTCGACTACTGGAAGTGGGCCGCGCACGAGGACCTGGTCTCCGACGACGCGTATCCGGACCCCGCGGATCCGTCGGCCCACGTGCTCGCGGCGATGAACTACGACCTGATGCGCTCGCTCGGCGGGGGCCGGCCGTGGCTGCTGATGGAGCAGGCGCCGTCGGCGGTGAGCTGGCGCGCGGTCAACGTGCCCAAGACCCCGGACCAGAAGCGGCTGTGGTCGTTGCAGACGGTGGCGCGCGGCGCGGACGGAGTCATGCACTTCCAGTGGCGGGCCTCGCGGGCCGGCGCTGAGAAGTTCCACAGCGCACTGCTCCCCCACGGCGGGACCGGTTCACGGGGATGGCGGGACACGGTCCGGCTCGGCGAGGACCTGGGCAAGCTGGCCGAGGTCGCCGGGAGCCGGATCGAGAGCGCGGTCGCCATCGTCCTGGACTGGAACTCGTGGTGGGCGCTGGAGGCGGAGGACCACCCCTCGGCGCGGGTGCGGCTCAAGGAGCAGATCCTGAGCTGGTACTCGGTGCTGCACCGGTGGAACCACGCCGTGGACTTCGTCCCGCCGGACGCCGACCTGGCCGGCTACAAGGTGGTGCTGGTCCCGAACCTGTACGCGGTGAGCACGCAGGACGCTGCCCGGCTGACCGACTACGTGTACGGCGGAGGGTACCTGGCAGTCGGGTTCTTCAGCGGGATCGTCGACGAGCTCGACCACATCCATCAGGGTACTGACGCCGCGGGGGGCGGCTACCCGGGACCGCTGAAGGAGGTGCTGGGGGTCGCCGTGGACGAATGGTGGCCGATCCCGGACGGGGAGACGGTCGGGGTCTCGTTCACGGCCGACGAGGAGACGGCGAAGGCCGCGCGCAAGCCGGACAACGAGCTACCGCCCAAGCCGGCGGCCCGGCGGTGGAGCGAGTGGCTGGGCACGACCACGGCCCGGACCGTCGCGCAGTACGCCGAGGGGCCGCTCAAGGGGCGTCCGGCGGTCACCTGCAACGAGTTCGGGGCCGGCCGGGCCTGGTACGTGAGCTGCGATCTGGGCTCGGACGTGGAGAAGGTCCTCGGGGAGGCTGTGCGCCCGGCGGTGGTCTGGCCGTCGCTGGCCTCGACGCTCGCGTGGTCCGGGGTGGAGGTCGTCTGCCGGGGTTCGGAGTCCCACCTGTACTACTTCCTGCTCAATCACGGCGACACCTCGGTCGATCTGGGCTCCTCCGTGCCGTTCGGCGCGGTGAACCTGCTGACCGGGAGTCGTCCCACCCATGTGGCCGCGAAGACTGTCGTGGTCCTGAAGGTCGAAAGGTGATCATGTCCCATCCGTTGCGGGCCCTCGCCGCGCTGGCGCTCGGCGTGGGTCTGGTGTTGCCGGGGGCGGCGGCGCAGGCCGCGCCGCAGTCGCCGGCGCACCATCCGTCCGCGTCCTTCGCCGATGTGCTGGATCTGCAAGGCGTGCCGAGTGTGGCGCTGCCCGGCGATCCGGCGACCGACGTCAACCCGATCGGCGTGTTCGCCGACCAGGGGGCCTGGCACGCCTATGCGCTTCCGAAGGTCGGGGACACCGCTTCGTACGGCGCCTTCACCGGGCCCTTGTACATCGCGCAGGAGTATCCGTGGTGGCTGAGCAAGGGAATCAGCCATCTGACCTTGTCGGAGAACGGCAAGCCGATCGACCTGGCTTCGGCGACGTCCCCGGTGTTCACTTCGCTGCCGGGGATGTTGCAGCAGAGCTTTGATGTGGACGGGCTGCATGTGGTGATGCAGCTGCGGTACGCGAGCAACCGGACCTCGTTGGTGCAGGCGTTCGTCTCCAACACCACCGGGCGGCACCGGAGCGTCTCGGCCGGCTGGACCGGTTCGCTGCTGCGTCCCGACACCGAGCCGGAGAAGAGCGCACCGTCGCTGCACGCGACGTCGACCGGGATCTCGGTGGGCTTCGCGAAGGTGCGGCAGACCTGGGACTACCTGACCGACGGGACCGAGAAGTTCCAGGTCACGCACGCCGAGCCGGTGACGACGTCGGTGAGCGGCGATGCGTACACCACCTCGCTGAAGGCGCCGCTGCGCCTGAGCCCGCACGGGCAGCAGGCGCTGACCTGGACCGAGTCCTACACCTTCACCGGTGCCGACTACGCGGCCGAGCAGCCGGTGATCGCGAAGACGCTGCACGCGCCCTCCTCGGTCGTCGCGGCTGACGAGCGGCGCTGGCGCGGGTACGTGGCGGCGGCGGTGCGCGGCGTTCCGGCCTCGCAGCAGGCCTCGGCGGTGAAGTCGGTGGAGACGCTGACGACGAACTGGCGCAGCGCGGCCGGGTCGGTGCTGCACGACGGGGTGACGCCGTCCATCTCCAACAAGTGGTTCAGCGGGTTCTGGGCCTGGGACACGTGGAAGCAGGCGGTCGGGACGGCGGTGTTCGACCCGTCGCTGGCCGAATCACAGATCCAATCGATGTTCGACTACCAGGTGACCGCGGCCAACCCCCAGGGACGGCCGCAGGACGCGGGCATGATCCCGGACTGCATCTTCTACAACGATCCGGCACAAGGCGGCGGCAACTGGAACGAGCGCAACTCCAAGCCGCCGCTGGCCGCCTGGGCGGTGTGGTCGGTGTTCCAGCGCAACGGGGACGTCGACTTCCTGCGGGAGATGTATCCGAAGCTGGTGGCGTACCACGACTGGTGGTACCGCAACCGCGACCACAACAACGACGGGCTGGCCGAGTACGGCGCGACGGTGGACCCGCAGAACGTCACGGCCGAGGACAAGCGTCAGGCCGCGGCGTGGGAGAGCGGCATGGACGACGCGCCCCGCTTCGACGCCACCCTCGGCGCCGGCGTGGTGGACAACACGGACAGCGCCGGGAAGGTGGTCGGCTACTCGCTGACGCAGGAGTCGGTGGACCTGAACTCCTACCTGGCGGCCGAGGACGGCGTCCTGGCCCAGATGGCGTCGCTGCTCGGGCACCACACCGACGCGGCGCACTACCGCTCGGAGCAGGCCTCAGTGGCCAAGGCCGTGCAGCAGAAGATGTACGACCCGGCCACCGGCTGGTTCTACGACGCCTCCCTCACCACCGGCCAACCGCTGACCGCACGCGGCCGGGGCATCGAGGGCGCCATCCCGCTGTGGGCCGGCATCGCCACCCCGTCGCAGGCGGCAGCGGTCCAGCAGAAGCTGATGTCGCCCACCGAGTTCGACACGCAGCTCCCCTTCCCCACGGTCGCGGCCAGCTCGCCGTACTACGACCCGAAGGGCTACTGGCGCGGCGCGGTCTGGATGGACCAGGCCTACTTCGCTCTCGAAGGCCTGCGCCGCTACGGCTACACCGCCGACGCGACGGCCCTGACGAACAAGCTGCGCGCCAATGCCGAAGGCCTGACGGGCAACGGCCCGCTGGCGGAGAACTACGACTCGGCGACCGGCGGCGCGATGAACTCGCGCGGGTTCAGCTGGTCCGCTTCGCTGTTGTTGGAGCTGGATCACCAGCACTGAGTCGCGGTATTAAAGAAGGCCGCTGAGTGAGCCGCGGGTCCCGGTTGGCAGCCGGGGCCCGCGGCTCGGGGTTTTCGGGCGGGCCTACTATGCCGCCGCTCCTCGTCCACGGTGCCCTCACCTTCCTTGTCACGAGCTGGTCGCGCCCGTCCCTCCGGCGGCCCAGCGGAATACCGCCCCGGCCTCGGCCGTTTGTACCCTGTGGGGTATCCGAACGAGACCCCCGTGGAGCAGCGAGGAGGCAACGGCTGTGGCCGTCGTGGAACTTACCAAGGACACCTTCGCCGAGACCGTCGCGGGCGAGGGCATCACGCTTGTCGACTTCTGGGCCGAGTGGTGTGGCCCCTGTCGGGCGTTCGCGCCGGTGTACCAGAAGGCCGCCGGCGAGCACGAGGACATCGTGTTCGGGAAGGTCGACACCGAGGCCGAGCAGGAGCTGGCGGCGGCTTTCGACATCCGGTCGATTCCCACGCTGATGATCGTGCGGGACGGCGTCACGCTGTACCAGCACCCGGGTGCGCTGCCGGAGTCGGCGCTGCAGGACCTGATCTCGCAGGCCCGTGCGCTGGACATGGACGAGGTGCGCAAGGCGCTGGCCGAGCGCGCCGAGGCTGAGGGCGTCGCCGAGTCGCCGGCCCAGACCGCCGCGAACGCCGCCGTCTGATGGCCCGGGCCGAGGACCGCGAGCTGTGGGAGAAGCGCTACGGCGAGGCCCAGTCCGTGTGGGGATGGGCGCCGAACCGCTTCGTGGCCGAGGTCCTCGGTCCGCTGCCGGCCGGCCGGGCGTTGGACCTGGCCGCCGGCGAGGGACGCAACGCTCTGTGGCTCGCCGACCTCGGTTGGCGGGCCACAGCCGTTGATTTCGCCGAGAACGCGCTGGCCCGGGGCCGCGAGCAGGCCGAGGAGCACGGCCTGGACGTGCGCTGGATCCACGCCGACGTCCTCGACCACCAGCCCGAGGAACGCGCCTACGACGCGGTCGTCATCGCCTACCTCCACCTGCCCGCCGAAGACCTGGACACGGTCCTGCGCAACGCCGCGAAGGCCCTGGCGCCCGGCGGCACCCTGGTCGTCGTCGGGCATGACGTCACCAACATCGCCGACGGCGTGGGCGGGCCGCAGAACCCTGACATCCTCTACACCCCGGGCCTCGTCACCGAGACCTTGAAGCAAGTCAAGAGCCTGACAGTAGCCCGTGCCGAACGCGTCCACCGCCAGACCGACCGCGCGCCGCAGCCGGCGATCGACACCCTGGTCGTGGCGCGGGCCGGTTGAGGTTTATCGGCTGGACCCGCGCCCGGACCCCGGCCGCCGGGGCGGACCGGGCGAGGCACGGCGAGGCGGCGGGCCGACTCCGGCTGAGTTGGCCAAGGGTGCTGGTCCGGCAGACGCGGGACATTCGCAGTGTGCTGTATCACTCGCCACGCGCTGCCGGTTAACCGCTGACCACGGACTCAAACGCGGGCCGGGTCAGCGGGTCGCGGATCCGCTGAACCAACAGCCCCAGGCTCAACCAACAGCGCCGCTCAACTCACAGCGCCGCTCAACCAACAGCGCCGCTCAACTCACAGCCCCACAGCGCCGCTCAACCAACAGGCCCCGCTCAGTCAGCCGCCCCGGGCCGCAGCTCGTAGATCGGGTTGTACACAGCCCGCTGTCCGCCGACCGTCGTGATCCGCCCGCGCACCACGATCCGCCGCCCCGGGGCGATCCCCGGGATCTCCCGCCGCCCGAGCCAGCTCACGGTCACCGACCCGGTGCCGTCCCACAAGTCCGCCTCCAGCACCGGCACCCCGGCCCGCGGCCGCAGCCGCACGGTCCGCAGCGTCCCGGACACCACGACCCGCTCCCGGTCCGGACAATCCGCGATCGGCGTGGCGCCACAAGGCGAAACCTCTTCAGTCAACTCCCTGGCTTCCAACTCAGTGTTCTCCAATGTCAGCGTCTGCAGCCGGGTGGTGCGCTGCTTGGGCACCTTCGGCTTCGGCGCCGGCTTCACCATCGCGGCGCCGTGGTACGCGGCCTGGGCCTTCGCCGCCGCGATCCGCGCGGAGGCCGACTCCAGCTGATAGGGCACCGCCGCGACCACGACCCGCCGCTGGAACAGCAGCCGGCTCTTCAGCCGCAGCGCGGACTGGTTGTGCAGCACCTGCTCCCACCAGTGGCCGAGCACGTACTGCGGGATGTAGACGGTCACCACGTCGTCCGGGTTCTCGGTGCGTACCCGTTTGACGTACTCGATGATCGGCCGGGTGATCTCGCGATAGGGCGAGGCGATGACCGTGAGCGGTACCGGGATCGCGCGCCGCTCCCATTCGGCTTTCAGGACCGCCACTTCGGCGTCGTCCAGGTTCACCGTCACGGCTTCCAGGCTGCTGGGCCGGGTGGCGCTGGCGTAGCCGAGCGCCCGCAGGGTCGGCATGTGCAGCTTGGACACCAGCACCACCGCGTGGTTGTTGGCCGGCAGGCTGAACGCGCCGTCCTCCGGCGGCTCCAGTTCCCGCGCCACGGCCGCGTAGTGCCGGTTGATGGCCCGCATCACCAGCCAGATGCACGGCATCGCCAGCACGACGATCCACGCGCCCTTGGCGAACTTGGTGACCAGCACGATCACCAGCACCGCGGCCGTCACGCCGGCGCCGACGGCGTTGATCACCCGCGAGCGCATCATGCGGCGGCGTTCGGCGGCGTCGGCGGTGTCCCGCAGCAATCGGTTCCAGTGCCGGATCATGCCGGTCTGCGAACAGACGAAGGACACGAACACCCCGACGATGTACAGCTGGATCAGCCGGGTCGGCGAGGCGTTGAACGCCACCACCAGCAAGGTGGCGAACCCGGCCAGCACGATGATGCCGTTGGAGAAGGCCAGCCGGTCGCCGCGGGTGTGCAGCTGCCGGGGCAGGTAGCCGTCCTTGGCCAGGATCGAGCCGAGCACCGGGAAGCCGTTGAAGGCGGTGTTCGCGGCCAGCACCAGGATCAGGGCCGTGACGAACTGCAGGATGAAGAAGAACGGCGAGGACCCGCCGAACACCGAGCGCGCCACCTGGGCGATGACCGTGCGCGGCTGCTGCCCGGCCGGCAGCCCGGACAGGTTCGCGGCGTCGGCGGCGTGCACGTGGCCGGCCAGGGCCAGCGCGGTGACCCCGGCGAACATCGCCACCGCGATCCCGCCGAGCAGCGCCAGCGTGGTGGCGGCGTTCTTGCTCTTGGGCGGCTTGAAGGCCGGGACCCCGTTGCTGATCGCCTCGACGCCGGTGAGCGCGGTGCAGCCGGAGGCGAACGCCCGCAGCAACAGGAAGATCAGCAGCACCCCGTTGTAGTGGGTGGTGTTGATGATCTTGTAGTGCTCGCTCTCGGCGTGCAGGCCGTGGCCGAACGCGATCCGGACCAGCCCGGTCACGATCATCACGCCGACCGCGCCGACGAAGCAGTAGGTCGGCACCGCGAACGCCGTGCCGGACTCGCGGACCCCGCGCAGGTTCAGCAGGGTGATGACCACGATGACGACCACCGCGATCAGCACGACGTGCGAGTTCAGCGCCGGGATGGCCGAGGCCAGGTTGGCCACGCCGGAGGAGACCGACACCGCGACGGTGAGGATGTAGTCGACCATCAAGGCGCTGGCGACCGTCAGCCCGACCTTCGGGCCGAGATTGGTGGTCGCGACCTCGTAGTCGCCGCCGCCGGACGGATAGGCGTGGACGTTCTGCCGATACGAGGCGACGACCACCAGCATCAGCAGCCCGACCGCCAACGCGATCCACCACGTGAAGTGCAGCAGCGCCAAGCCGCCGGCCGACAGCACCAGCAGGATCTCCTCGGTGGCGTAGGCCACCGAGGACAGGGCGTCGGACGCGAAGACCGGCAGCGCGATCTTCTTCGGGAGCAAGGTCTCGCCGAGCAATTCGCTGTGCATCGGCCGGCCGACCACGACCCGTTTGGCAATCCCCAGAGCACTAGGCACGACCGCGATGCTAGAGGCGGGCCGCCCCGAGCGCACTAGATCTCAGTGGAATATTACTCATGGATTGCTCACGGATCCCGTGATGGTCACCTGGAAACACTCACGAACCACTCATGCCCCGCACGTCAGGCCTGGCGCGGCTGGAAGCGGTACCCCATCCCCGGTTCGGTGAGCAGCTGGCGCGGATTCGAGGGCTCCGGCTCCAGCTTCTGGCGCAGCCGGGCGAGGTAGAAGCGGAGGTAGCTGCCCTCCGGCTCGTGCTCCGTCCCCCACACGTGGGCCAACAGCTGCTTGCTGGAGACCAGGCGGCCGGGATGGCGCAGCAGGATCTCCAGGACCGCCCACTCGGTACGGGTCAACCGCACGGCTTCCGACACGTCCTGCGGTGCCCCGGGCGCACGCTTCACAGTGCGGGCCGCGAGATCGACGACGTAGTTGCCGACCGCGATCTGTGGCCCGGTCGCGTTCTCCGGCTCCGAGCGCCGGATCAGGGATCTGACTCGGGCGGCGAGCTCGTCGGTGGAGAACGGCTTGGTGACGAAGTCGTCGGCGCCGGCGTCCAGCGCCTCCACCTTGTCCCAGGGCTCGGTACGGCCGGACAACACCAGGATCGGCACCGTGGACCAGGCGCGCAGGCCGTTGATGATCTGGACGCCGTCCACGTCCGGCAGCCCGAGGTCCAGCACCACCAGGTCCGGGAGTCTGCGGCTGGCGGCGGCCAGGGCCTCGGCCCCGTCGGCGGCGACCGTCACGTCATAGCCGCGGGCCGACAGGTTGATGCGCAACGCCAGCAGCAGCTGGGCCTCGTCGTCGACGATCAGCAGGCTCTTCACCGGGCCGCCCCCTTCACCGTCCCGGCCCTGGACCGGGCCGGGATCGCCACCACCATCGTCAGCCCGCCGCCGGGGGTGTCCTCCGGCCACAGCTCGCCGCCCATCGCCTCGGTGAGGCCGCGGGCCAGCGCCAGGCCCAGGCCGACGCCGGCGGTGTTGTCGCGGTCCCCGAGGCGCTGGAAGGGCCGGAACACCCGGTCCCGGTCGGCAGCCGGGATGCCGGGGCCGTGGTCGATCACACGGATCTCCACTCTTGCGCCTCTTTCACCGGCAGTGTTCCCGCCGGCCGATTCGGTCGGGTCCGCGCTCAGGCCAGTACTCAAGCCCCCAGTCAAGCCCGTGCTCAGGACCGCGGTCACCTCGATCCCCGAGGTCGTGTGCTTGGCGGCGTTGCCGACCAGGTTGGCCAGCACCCGCTCCAGCAGCGCGCCGTCGGCCAGGGCCGGCGGCACGGCGGCGGGGATCGGGGCCACGGTGATGCGGCCCTCGGCCGCCGGGACGTCGTCCACCGCCCGCGGGATCACCTCGCCCGCCGCGACCGGCTCCAGCCGCGGCTGGAGCGCGCCGGTCTGCAGCCGCGACATGTCCAGCAGGTCCTCCACGAGCCGCGAGAGGCGGCCGAGCGAGGAGTCCGCGGCGCCGAGCAGATCGCCGCGGTCGGTCTCGGACAACTCGAAGCGGGGATCACGCAGGGTGTCGACGGAGGCCCGGGCCGCGGCCAGCGGAGCCCGCAGATCGTGGGACACCGCGGTGAGCAGCGCGGTGCGCATGCGGTCCACGGCCTCCAACTGCTGGGCCTCCGCGGCGGCCTGCGTGGCCCGCAGAAACTGCTTGCCGGAGTACTCGACCACCGAGGCCACCGTGACCGCGACGATCACGAACGCGGACAACGTGATCACGTCGCTGGCCACCGCGATCCGGAAGGCGTGCACCGGGGAGATGAAGTAGTAGTCCAGCAGCACCGTGGTCCACACCGCGGCCACCAGCGCCGGCACCATCCCGCACAGCAGCGAGACGGCCACCAGCGCCACCAGGTAGATGAGCACCTGGTTGCTCAGCCCCAGCTGCTCGGTGTAGGCCGTCAGGAAGACCGTGAGCAGCGGCGGGACGATGAGCGCGGCGGCCAGCCCGCGCCACCGCCGTCCGAACTCCGGCATCGGTTCTCCCACACTCCCAGCTCGCCGCACGTCTTCCCGGGGCTGAAAATCGCCGGGTTCTGGTAGTGCAGCATATTGCGCGCCTAAGATTGGCGCGATCATGTGCTCCGGTCGGAGGCGATCGAGGACTGGCGTCCGGAAAGCGGATATCCCAGCCGCTGAGACTGGGATATCCGGTACTTGCCGCTCTCGGCGCTCTCGGCGCTCAGCCGGTGAACGAATCCCACTTCTTGCTGAAGTACCACGCGGACTGCGAGATGCCCGAGCAGGTGTCGCTGCCGCCGGTCCCGGGGCAGCCGCCGTTGTCCCGCTCCGAGGCCCACATCGAGATCTCGTTGACGCCCTTGGCCTTGGCCCAGCTCAGCACGGTCGCGGCGTCGGCCTCGGTGAAGGTCTCGGCCTTGCCGTAGTCGTCGATGCCGGGCATCTCGGTGACCCCGACCATCGCCCACAGCTGCGCGCTGGTCTTGGTCGGGTAGAGCGACTTCAGGTAGCCCTCCAGACCGGCGCCGGCGGTCTCGGTGGCCTGCGCCATCTCGTGCGAGCCGCCGGTGTAGTAGTCGAAGGTCATGATGTTGACCACATCGACCCGGGTGCCGTTGGACTTGGCGTTGCTGATCACGCTCTTGCCGCCGGAGTCCAGGCCGTCGGTGTTGGTCGGAAGGGTGTAGGAGACCTGGAGCGACCGGCCGGCCGCCGAGGCCCAGGCCTCGACCTGCTTGAGCGCCTTGTTGCGGCGGTCGATGCCGGCCGTGTTGGTCAGCGAGTTCTGCTCGATGTCGAAGTCGACGCGGTGCAGGTCGTACTTGGTGATGACGTTCTCGATGGCCGAGGCGATCGAGGTGACGTTGGTACAACTGTCGGCGATCTCGGTGTTGGTGGTGTCCGCGGTGTAGCCGCCGAAGGAGGGGATGACGTCGCCGCCGGCCGCGCGGATCGTGGCGATCGGCGAGGCGAAGGTGGAGCCGATCGCCTGGCTCGTCGAGCCGTTCCAGTACACGCTGCACGAGCCGGACTTGTTGGTCTGGATGAACGCCATGGAGAGGTACTTCGCGCCCGAGTTCTGCGCCACTGTCGCCGGGTTGTCCGAGGAATAGGCCTCGAAGTAGGGCGCGAAGATGTGGGTTGGGAGGGCAGCGTGCGGGGCGCTCGCGGGCGCGGCCTGCGCGGCGGGGGCGACCATGGCGAGGCCCACGCCGAGCGCAGTGGTGCCGGCGGCCGCGGTTGCCACGGCTACGAGGCGCTTGCGGCGGTCCGCGCGACTGGGGCGGGCTTCGGCGGGGCGTGGTGCGGAGGCTTGGCTCATGGGGATGAGATCTCCTTGTGTGGATCCTCGCGGAGAAACGTTAGGAAACCTTACTAACGCACGCTCCGCGACAGTAGAACCCGGCACCGGCCGCGTCAATACCCGCCGATACCCGGCGATGCCCCGCGAACGACCAGACCGCGCATACGCCGTACTCTGCGTGCATGAACATCCCCGCAGCGCGCCCGACCACCGGTGTCACAGCCGCCACGCTCCGGGAGATGAACATCCGCACCGTGTGGTCGGTGATCGAGGGCGGGCACCCGATCTCCCGCGCCGAGATCGCGCGGCTGACCGGGATCTCCAAGCCGACGGTGTCGGTACTGCTGGAGGAACTCCTGGCCACCGGCCTGGTGACACAGTCCCCCGACTCAGCCCGCGACCCCTCGCACGGCGCGGTGTTCTTCGGCCCCAAACCGGACGGCGTGCACGCCCTGGCCCTGGACCTGGGCGCGCACCGGCTGCGCGGCGTGCTGGCCGGGCCGGGCGCGGCGATCGCGGCCCGCCGGGATGTGGACGTGCAGGGCATGGACGCCCCACTCATGGTCGCGGCCGCCGCCGAACTAGCGCGGGAACTGGTCGCCGCGGCCGGAATCAACGCGGCGACGGTACGGCACGCGGTGGCAGGCGTCCCGGGGGTCGTGGACCGGCACACCGGCCGCGTCTGGCAGGCATTGAACATCCCGGCGCTGAACGGCTTCGCGATCGCCACGGAGCTCGAGGCAGCAGTCGGCGTGCCGTTCACCGTGGAGAACGACATCGACCTAGCGGCGCTCGGCGAGAACACGCACGGCACCGGCGCCGCAGCGGAAAGCTTCGCCTTCTTGTCGGTGGGCACAGGGGTCGGCGCGGGATTGGTACTGCACGGACACCTGCACCGCGGCCACTCCGGCGCCGCAGGCGAACTGGACAGCGCCTTCGACGCCGAAGGCTTCGCCGCCAACGACCCGTGCGCCGCCTCGATCGTGGAGTTCGCCGAACCATTCGCCCCGCAACTGCTCGGCGACTCCCCCAGCCGCAGAACACCAGGCGCCGCCACCACACTGACCACCGAGCTGATCTTCGACCGCGCCCGAGCCGGCCACCCCCGAGCCATCGACATCGTCGAGGAGGTGGCACGCCGCATCACCGCCTACATCGGCGTACTGGCCGCAGTCGCCGACGTGGAACTGGTCATCCTCGGCGGCGGCATCGGCCTGAACGGCGACCTACTGCTGGAGCGCGTCGCACTGCGGTTACAGAAGCGGCTGCCCTATCCGCCACGCCTGGAGGTGTCAGCACTCGGCGACAGTGCGGTGCTGACCGGCGCGGCTGCGGTGGCTGCTTCGGTGGCGGTGGAGGAGGTGATTGGGGGGCGGTGATTGGGGG
>NZ_JAAFYZ010000192.1 GCF_018274385.1 Catenulispora pinistramenti
CTTCGGCCGCGCCACCCGATCATGTTTATGGATATCGTTCACGTCTGTGAACGACGAAAAAGGCCCGCCGCCGAATGCTTTCGCGAGCCTGAGCGGTCTGACGGGCGCTTCGCAGGACCGGTCCAGGGCTCGCGCACGGAGGATGGCGCGGATCTGACGCTGGCTATCGAAGCGCTCTGAGGCCCAGCAGTCAACAGCCTTAACTCGTTTTTTTCGCGGTAGAGTTCACTATTTGCGGCGTTATGTCAGTTCACGAATATGAAATGGAATCAGCATCGCGAACAATTTTACCGACGCTTGACCCTTCGGCCCTTGCCCGCCATGTCCGGGCCGCTGACGATGAACTCGCGCTTCGTACGGACCGGACAGTGCCACCGCCCCACTCCGAAGGGAAAGCCCTGATGTTCTCAGGCGCATCACCCAAGCTCCTGGCCCTGACCGCGGCCGCGACCGTGATCTGCACCGGCGCCGCGGTCGTCGTGACGTCGACGGCGGCCCAGGCCGCCCCGGCGGCCGGCTCCGTCGCCCGGCCCCACCTCAGCACGACGGTCGCACCGGGCGGCAACTTCAACCTGTCCGTCTGGGAGCTCCAGGAGCCCGTCGGCTCGCCCGGTTCCCCGCGGACGATCCCGTCCTCGAAGCTGGTGGGGGCCAAGGGGTATCAGGACACGTACTTCTACACCGACAAGTCCGACGGCGCCATGACGTTCTGGGCACCGGAGAAGGGCGTGACTACGCCCAACTCCAACTACGCGCGCTCGGAGCTGCGGGAGATGAACAGTGACGGCAGCACCGCGGACTGGGCACTGCCGGGCAGCCACCAGCTCCAGGCCACCCTGCGCGTGGACTCGGTGACCAACCACGTCTGCGTCGGCCAGATCCACCTCGGCAGCGGTGGTTCGTCGACCAAGCCGCTGGTCGAGCTGTATTACTACAACAACGGGAACATCGTCCTGGGCACCGAGAACTCGCCCTCCGGTGGGCAGACGACGCACAACATCGCCAACGTGCCGGTCGGCAAGCAGTGGAGCTACACGATCGCGGTCACCGGCGGGAACACCGTCGTGCTGACGGTGAACGGCAAGACGACGAAGTACTCGATCCCGTCCTCGTTCGACGCGTATCACATGTACTTCAAGGCCGGTTCCTACAACCAGTCCTCGTCGAACAGCACCACGAACGGGGCCCGCATCGGCTTCTACGCGCTGACCGTGCACCACGGCTGACCGCGCCGCGTCACGGCTGACCCGCTCAGCCCCGCGCCCGGGCCCGGTCCTCGCCGGGTGCGGGTGCGGGTGCGGACGCGGGTTCGCCGAGCCGGCGCAAGTCGCCGATGGCCAGATCCAGGGCGGCACGCAGATGGTCGGCCCGGCCGGTGGCCTGCAGGATCGTCACGCCGCCCTGGATCGCCGCCAGCAGTGCCGCCGCCCGCTCGTCGACGTCCAGGCCGGCGGGCAGGTGTCCGGCGGTTCGCAAGGCCCTGATGCCGACCGCCAGGTACTCCTGCCAACGGTGCAGCAGCTCGATGACGACGGCCCGGGCGCCGGGGGTGCTGCGGCCGAGGTAGAGCGACAGGGTCCCGATCGGGCAGTGGTCGCCCTGCTCCTCGTAGTGGCGGACCGTCACGTCGCGCCACTGCTGCCAGGCTTCCCAGCTGTCCAGGCGTCCCAGATACGGCTGTTGCACATCCAGCACCTGATCGGCCTCGTACTGCGCGACCGCGAGCAGCAGCTGGTCCTTCCCGTCGGGGAAGTAGTGGAACAGCTGGCTCTTGCTGGTGCGGCTGCGGGCCATGACGCCTTCGAGCGTCGTGCCCTCGATCCCGGACTCGCGCAGGACCTCGGCCGCGGCGTCGATGATGCGTCCGCGGGTGGCTTTCCCTTTCGCCGTCAGCTCTTTCGCCATCGTTCCCACCTCTAGGCGGCGATCACAGCGGCCGCGGTCCGCCCGCCGTCCACGTCCAGCACGATGCCATGGACGAACGCTGACTCGTCGGCAGCCAGGTAGACCGCGGCGTGCGCGATCTCCTCGGGCCGGCCCATCCGCCCGGCCGGCGTCCCGTTCATCATGGCCTCGCCGGGATGGGACTGGTCCGGCGACGGTTCCAGCACCACGCCCGGGGAGATCGCGTTCACCCGCACCCCTTGCGGGCCGAACTCCGCGGCCCAGCTTCGGGTGAGGGTTTCCATGGCGCCCTTGGTGGAGCTGTAGAGGGCTCCGACCGGGACTGCCAGCCGCGCGACCCACGATCCGAGGTTGATGACGGATCCGCCGCCGGCCGCCGCCATCGCCGGCGCGATCTCGCCGGTGAGGAAGAACGGCGCCTTCACGTTCACCGCGTAGACCTCGTCGAAGGTCTTCTCGTCGGTGGCCGCCGTGGTGTCGCCCGGGAAGATCCCGGCGTTGTTGACCAGGATGTCGATGCGTCCCCCGAGGACTTCGGTCGCCCGGGTGGCCAGCGTGCGCGAGGCCCGGGCGCTCCCGTCCAGCTCGGCGCGGACGAAGTCGGCACGGCCACCTCGCGCGCGGATACCGTCGACGACCTCGGCTCCGCGCCGTTCGCTGCGGCCGGACACCACGACGTGTGCCCCCTCAGCCGCGAAAGCCTCGGCGATCGCCCGTCCGATGTTGCTGGTCGAGCCGGTCACCAAGGCTGTCTTTCCGGCAAGCCGCCGCGTCATGGCCGTCTCCTTGCTCTGCTCAGGCATGGAGCCAGCATGCGAGGAGAAAAATGGACCAGCAAGTCCACTCTGTGCGGGGACCTTACTGAGTGGGACGTTGCCGGCCGACCGCTTCGCTACAGCCCGAACGCCTCTTTCGTCTTGCTCCGCTGGGCGTGCGCCACCCCGCGCAGCACCTCGTAGCTGCGGCCGTCCATGGTCGACACCACGATGACGTCGTGGCCCTGGCGCTCCTCGACCGTGGTGATGGAGGCGCGCGACAGCGAGATGTTGTCGTTGAAAAGCACGCGGAACGGCGCCTTCAGATGAATCGTGTGTTCGTCGAAATCGGTCACGGTCCAGCGCTTGTTGTCGGTCATGCCTGTTAGCGTCGCGCCGACGGCCGGTGCTGTCGGTGCGGGTGGGCCGTTCGGGTGTGTCGGCGGGGCGGTGGCGTAGAAATTCCTGTGGGTGTCTCAGCTTTCGGGGTCGCCGGGGAGTTGGGCGCGCAGGCCGTCGATGAGCCGTTCGACGCCGAAGGAGAACTGGGCTCCGGTGTCGCCGGCCTTGACCACCGTGAGCAGGGACATGATGTTCCGGTGCTGCTTGGCGCTCGCCGTTCGGCAGGACTCGGACAGCTCCGATGCGGCATCGGGCTCCCGGCGCGGGGCCTTCGGTACTTGTTCCTGGAGGACGTAGCCCTGGACGTAAGTGGAGATGGTGAGGGTGGCGCGGGCGGCGACCTCGTCGGAGAAGCCCGCCGCGTGGAGTCGGCCGATCATGACGTCCAGGACGTAGAGCAGGTTCGGGCCGGGGGTGCGGCGGCCGGCCATCAGGCGCGCGGCGTCGCGGTTGGCGTGCAGGTGGCGGTAGTAGGCGTGGGCCGCTTCGCGCAGGCACTGCTCCCAGTCGCCGGCGGTGGCCAGCTTGCGGGCGTCCCAGACCACGCTGTCGGCGATCAGGTCCAGGAGCTGTTCCTTGTCCTGCACGTGGTAGTAGAGCGAGGCGGCGCGCACGCCCAGCTCGGCGGCCACTTTGCGCATCGACAAGGCGTCCAGCCCCTCGCGGCGCAGGACGGCCAGACCGGCCGCGGCCAGCGCTTCGCGGGTGATGGCCGGCGCCTTGGCCGCCGCTCTGACGCCACCTGAGTCCGCTGACCCCGCCGAGTCCGCCGAGCCGTTGTCCGCCGAAACCACCGGGGTCTCCTTGTCTTCGTGTGCCGTCATATGCGGTCGTCATATGCCGTCCTCGGCTCACAGACTTGCAGTCTAACGCTGTTAGTGGGAACCTAACGGCGTTAGGCAGCCGTCGCGCGGTGGCTCCGGCCCGGCGCGGGCTCCGCCGCGCCCCAGGAGGGGGCACCATGGCCATTCCGGAACAGAGAAACGGCGGGACCGGGAGCGGTCCCGAATCCGAGGCGGCTCCGGGGGAGCCGACCTCCCGTCGCAAAGCCCTGATCCTCGGCACGCTGTGCATCACGCTGTTCATGGCCATGCTGGACAACGTGGTGGTCAACACCGCGCTGCCGAAGATCGGCTCGCAGTTGCACGCCGGCGTCACCGGCCTGCAGTGGGTGGTCGAGGGCTACAGCCTGGTCTACGCGGCGCTGCTGCTGACCGGCGGCACGCTCGGCGACCGCTTCGGCCGCAAGCGGGTGTTCCTGGCCGGGGTGGTCGGCTTCACGCTCGGCTCGATGCTCTGCGCGCTGTCCGGCTCGATCGGCGAACTCGTCACGGCCCGCATGGTGCAGGGTGTCGGCGCGGCGATGCTGACCCCGGGCAGCCTGTCGATCATCCGCAACACCTTCCCGGACTCGCGCGAACGGGCCCGGGCCATCGGCCTGTGGTCCGGGATCTCAGGGCTCGGACTCGCCCTCGGCCCGGCCGTCGGCGGCCCGCTGGTCGACGCCTTCGGCTGGTCCAGCGTCTTCTGGATCAACGTGCCGATCGGCGCGGTGGCCCTGCTGGTGGGCTGGCGGGTGCTGCCGGAGTTCCACGACGGCCGCGACCGCTTCGACATCCCCGGCCAGATCACCGGCGCCCTCGGTTTCGGTGCGCTGGTGTTCGCGCTGATCGAGGGGCCGAGTTCGGGGTGGGGGAGTGTCAAGGTGCTGACGGCCGCGGCGATCGCGCTGCTCGCCCTGGTGTCCTTCGTCGTCATCGAGGCGACCCGCGCGACGCCGATGCTCGACCTGTCGTTCTTCCGGGACCGGGTCATCTCCGGCGCGCTGCTGAGCGGGTTCATGGTGAGCTTCGGGATGTTCGGCGCGCTGTTCTTCCTGCCGCTGCTGATGCAGGACGTCTATGGCTGGTCTCCGACGATGGCCGGCATCGGTTCGCTGCCGGCCACCGCCTCGATCATGGTGGCGGCCCCGGTCGCGGGCATCGTCACCGGCCGGCTCGGTCCGCGCCCGGCTCTCGTGACCGGTCTGCTGTTGTGCGCGGCGTCCCTGGGCGGTCTGTCGCTCTACGGCCTCGGCGCGCACTACGGAAGCTACGTGTGGACGCTGCCGGTGATGGGCCTGGGCATGGGCCTGTCCTTCGCGCCGGTGTCCGTCGCGGTGCTCGAACGCGTTCCGGCGCCGAAGGCCGGCATCGCCTCGGCGGTGACGAACACCATGCGCGAGGTCGGCGGGGTGGTCGGCATCGCCGCCCTCGGCGCGATCCTCACCAGCCGGATGACCGGGCTGCTCGGCCACAAGCTGCACGCCCTCGGCGTCGACGCCGGTCACTCGCACCAGGTGGTCGGCGCGGTCACCAACGGCGGCGCGGGCGGGATCACGGCCAGCCGCGCGCTGCCGCCGCCGCTGCGCGACACCGTGGACTCCTCTTTCGTCCAAGCCCTGCACCTCGCGCTGCGCAGCGGCGCCGGACTGCTCGCCCTGGCCGCGATCGCCGCGTGGCTGCTGTTGCGGGCCAAGGCGGACCGACAGGTGTTGGCTCAGCCTTCTGAGGTTGCCGCGCCATCCGGCTCCGCGGTGTGATCCCATATCAGAGTGCTGCTGAGGTGCCGCGCGGCACCCGCACGCCCCGGAACCGGTAACGGATCCGGTTCCGGGATCGGTTCCGGAACCGGTTCTTCATTGACACCCGGTAACCCGCGCGCAATATTCAAGCCGAGTAAGGGCGCCCTCCCTGTCGAAGTCGTACGAACCCTGACACCGTCCCGGCCCCACCGGGCGGATCAGCCGTGCGATCCACCGGAACGAAGGGACAGCAATGAGGCTCCTGACACCCGCTCGGCGGCCCAGGCCGGCGCGCGGCAGACCGCGCTCGTCGGAAAGACGGCCGGTGTTCCGTACGGTGCTGGCGGTGGCGGCGTTGTTCGTCGCGCCGCTGGCCGCCCTGCCGACCGCGGCGCACGCGGCCACCGGTTCCCCGTTCGGCGGGACGGCCGCCGCCGTGCCCGGCCTGATCCAGGCCGCGAACTACGACACCGGCGGCCAGGGCGTCGCCTACAACACGGCCCCCGGCAACGGCTCGGCCAACAGCTACCGCGCCGACGGTATCGACCTGGAGACCACCGCCGACACCCTGGGCACCAGCCCGGCCGGTGGCGCGTATGACATGGGCTGGACAACGCCAGGTCAGTGGTTCAACTACACCGTAAACGTTTCCACCGCGGGCACCTACAGCGTCGCCCTCCGGCTGTCCTCGCCCTACGGCCTCACCGACGCGCTGCACATCGCCGACGCCTCGGGCACCAACCTGACCGGCTCGGTCGCCGTCCCCAACACCGGCGGCTACGAGACCTGGGCCACCGTCACGGCCAGCCTCACCCTGCCGGCCGGCATCCAGACGCTGACGGTGAAGCAGGACTCGAACGGCTGGAACTTCCACAACATGGCGTTCACCCTGACCACCAGCGGTGGCGGCGGTGGCGACAAGCCGTTCGGCGGGACGCCCGCGGCCGTGCCGGGCACGGTCCAGGTCGCCAACTACGACACCGGCGGGCCGAACGTCGCCTACAGCGTGACCGCGGCCAACGGCACGGCCACCGGCTACCGGACGGACTCGGTCGACCTGGAGAACACCAGTGACACCCAGGACACCAGCCCGGCCGGCGGCGCCTATGACATGGGCTGGACGAACGCCGGACAGTGGTTCAACTACACGGTCCAGGTGGCCACCAGCGGTGTCTACACAGTCAGCTTCCGGGTGTCCTCGCCATACGGGGTCTCGGACGCGCTGCAAATAGCGAACGCCTCCGGGGCGGATTTGACCGGTCCGGTCGCCGTCCCCGACACCACCAGCTACGCGACCTGGACCAACGTCACCGCGAGCATCACGCTGGCGGCCGGGGCCCAGACGCTGACCGTGAAGCAGGACTCGAACGGCTTCAACCTGCACTTCCTGGCCTTCACCTTGGGCTCGGGCGGCGGCGGTCCCGGCCCGAACCAGTACTGCGGCACCCAGGACCTGGCGATGGACCAGCCGACCACCGCGTCCTCGGTCTATTCGGCGACCGCCAACCCGCCGTCCGCCGCCACCGACGGCGACCCGGGCACCCGTTGGGAGAGCGCCTACAGCGACCCGCAGTGGCTCCAGGTCGACCTCGGGAGCCAGCAGCAGATCTGCAACATCGGCGTCCTGTGGGAGAACGCGTACGCCTCGGCGTTCCAGATCCAGGTCTCCAATGACGCCACCAACTGGACGACGGTCTACTCCACGACCACCGGCACGGGCGGACACCAGACCGTCCCGGTCTCCACGACCGACCGGTACGTCCGCCTGTACGGCACGACCCGCGCCACCCAGTGGGGCTACTCGGTCCTGGAGTTCGACGTATACGGCCTGACCGACACCCCGCCGGTCACCGGCGGCAACGGCAACGGCGGCAACGGGGTCTGCCCGTGGGTCGGTTCCACCGCGCCGGTCGCGCAGCGGGTCCAGCAGGTGCTGAACACGATGGACCAGGCCGAGGAACTGACGTTGGTCGCCGGGGACGGCACCACGAACTACATCGGCCACGTCGCGGGCATCCCCAACCTGTGCATCACGCAGATGAACCTGGAGGACGGGCCGTCCGGCGTCGGTGACGGCAACGGCGGCGTGACCGCGTTCCCCGACGGCGAATCCGCCGCATCCACCTTTGATCCCGGTTTGATCCAGCAGGAGGGCACGGCCAAGGGCGCCGAGTTCGCCGGCAAGGGCGTCAACATCGCGCTCGGCCCGACGACCAACGTGGTGCGCGACCCGCGCTGGGGCCGGACCTACGAGACCTACGGCGAGGACCCGTTCCTGGCCGGCCAGATCACCTCGGCCGAAGTGCAGGGCCTGCAGGGCCAGGGCGTGATGGCGATGGTCAAGCACGTCGCCGCTTATGACCAGGAGCAGTATCCGAACGGCGGCAACAACGAAACCGTTGGCCAGCAAGCGATGCAGGAGCTGTATCTGGCTCCGTTCCAAGCAGCGGCCGAACAGTCCGCACCGGCCTCGATGATGTGCTCCTACGCCGTGGTCAACGGTGCCTCGTCCTGCGCGAGCGCCCCGATGCTCCGCAACGGCCTGGACACGCAGGCGAACTACGGCGGCTTCATCGCCTCCGACTGGGGCGCCGCCGGCCCGGCCGTCGCGGACGCCAACGGCGGTCTGGACATCGCCATGCCGTTCAACTCCTACGCCACCAACCTGGGCAACGCGCTGGCCGCCGGCCAGTTCGACCAGACCACGCTGAACTCCATCGTGGCCCGGATCCTGACCCAGATGTTCGCCTTCGGCCTGTTCGACAACCCGCAGACCGGCTCGCTGTCCGCCACGGTGACCAACGCGGCGCACCAGCAGACGGCACTGCAACTGGGTGAGGAGGGCACGGTCCTGCTGAAGAACAACGGACTGTTGCCGCTGAACCCGAAGCCGGCCACGGCGCAGAGCATCGCGGTCCTCGGCACCGACGGCGGTGCCGCGGTCGAACTCGCCGGCGGCGGCAGCGGCGGGGTGGACAGTTCCAACACCGTGTGGCCGGTGACCGGCATCCAGAACGCGGTCGGGCCGAACGTCACGGTGACCTACACCGCCGGCGACGACAACGGGACGACGAACATCCCGCAGGCCGTGGCCGCGGCGAAGGCCGCGACCTACGCGATCGTCTTCGCCAGCGCGCCGGAGGGCGAGGAGAGCGACCTGAAGACGCTCGACGTGTCGGCCGCCGACGAGACGATGATCGCCGACGTGGCCGCGGTGAACCCGAACACCATCGTGGTGCTCAACAGCGGTTCGCCGGTGGTCATGCCGTGGCTGAACTCCGTGGCCGGGGTCCTGGAGAACTGGTACGGCGGCCAGGAGACCGGCGCCGCGGTCGCCGCGCTGCTGTTCGGCACGGTCAACCCGTCCGGCAAGCTGCCGATGACCTTTCCCAGCAGCCTGAGTCAGGTCCCTGCGCAGACCACCGCGCAGTGGCCCGGCACCCCGACCGGCCCGATCTACAGCGAGGGCGTCAACATCGGCTATCGCTGGTACCAGTCCCAGAACATCACGCCGGCGTTCCCGTTCGGATTCGGCTTGTCCTACACCAAGTTCTCCTTCTCCAACCTGTCCGTCGGCTCGTTCAACTCCGACGGACAAGCCACGGTGACCGCGACGGTGACCAACACCGGATCGGTGGCCGGCGCGGAGGTGGCCCAGATGTACGTCGGTGACCCGGCCGCCAGCCAGGACCCGCCGAACCAACTGGCCGGCTTCCAACGCGTGATGCTCAACCCGGGGCAGAGCGCGACGGTCAGCTTCCCGCTGACGATCCACAACCTGGCGTCGTGGTCGAGCGCCGACAACCAGTGGGAGGCCCAGGCGGGCGGCTACGCGATCCGGGTCGGCGACGCCTCGGACAACCTGCCGCTGACCGGTTCCACCTCGCTGGCGCACACGCTGACCGGCCAGGTCGCCGCGGGCGCCGCCAGTGCGGGGGTGTCCCTGGCGAACACCGCGGTCAGCTCGAACGTCACGCCGAACTCCGGCGCCCCGGGTGCGGAGACGGTCGGCGTCGCCAACCCCTTCGGCTACAGCAGCCCGAAGGGTGCGGCGGTGTCGTTCGCGATGCAGGCCGTGGACTCCAACCAGGCGCAGACGCTCACCTACACGGCGACCGGGTTGCCGCCCGGCGTCAACATCGGCGGTAACGGCACCTTCTCCGGCGCCGGGACCACGACCGGCACCTACACCGTGACTGTGACGGCCACGGATACGGCCGGGGTGTCCGGCACGGCCACGTTCGTGTGGTCGGTCGTGCAGTGAGCTCGATGGTGCGGTGACAGAAGTGCTGTAGCAGAAGTGCTGTGACAGAAGTGCGGTAGCAGAAATCGCCGTGCCGGTCGGGCTTGGGGCCTCGACCGGCACGGCGACTGTCTGTTTCGCGGATCGTTCCTCAGATCGGTTCTCAGAGATCTGATGGATCGGTGTTCGCGCCGCACAACACGACGGCGATCCGCTCGCCCTCGCGCGGGGTGTACCGGCCGGACAGAAGAGCCGCCATCGCCGCCGCGGCACCGTGTTCCACCGCGACCCGCCGGTGTTCCCACAGCGCGGAACGGGCCGCGACGATCTCCTTGTCGGAGACCAGAACGGAGGTCGCCAGCGGGTCGGTGGCCAACCGGTAGGCCGTCCGCGAGACCCGGCGCGCGCCGAGCGAGTCGGACGCGATCGAGTCCACGTCGACGTCGGTCGGGCCGCCGGCCGCCAGCGCCGCGTTGAGGGCCCGGCAGTTCTCGGGCTCGACGGCGACGACGCGGACCCCGTGCGGGAACATCGCGGCCGCGGTGCCGGCGAACAGACCGCCGCCGCCGACGGCGACCATGACGGTGTCGATGTCCGGGACCTGTTCGCGGATCTCGGCGGCGCAGGTCCCGGCACCGGCGGCGATCAGCGGATGGTCGTAGGCGTGGGAGAGCAGCGCCCCGGTGGCCTCGGCGTATTCGATGGAGGCCTCCAGCGCGTGCGCGTAGACGGTGCCTCGCAGCCGCACGTCCGCACCGAGCGCCCGCAGCTTGTCGACCTTCACGGCCGGTGCGGTCTCCGGCACGAAGACGGTGACCTTGGCCCCCGCGGCGCGTCCGGCCCAGGCCGCGGCGATCGCCGCGTTGCCGCCGGAGGCGATCGCGATGCCCTTGGCCGGCATCGTGCCGTTCTCCTGGTGGTACCGCGTGAGGTTGAGCGCGCCGCGGGCCTTGAACGAGCCGCCGTGCTGCATGAACTCGTACGCCAGCCAGACCGGGGCGTTCGGGACGGTCCCGGCGTCGGCGGGGGCGACGGCCACGCGGCGTACCCGGGAGCGGACGCGGTCGGCGGCGGCTTCGACGTCGGACTCGGTGAGGGCCTCGCTGCTCAAGCTCAACTCCTTGCTGAGGCGGTGCGGATCGTTGTACCGGCTTGTACCCCGGCCGCCGTTCCCACGGTAACGGCCCGGGACCGGGGGTCGCGGCGCCGGGGTGAGGTCCGGCGAGGCCGCCGGTGGGAACAAGTTGTCGAAGGCTGGATCCTCTGTGGAATCCGGACCGCTGCGCTATTGTCAGGGAGCGTAGATGCCCCGGTATGCTGCGGCGCGTCCGTGCAGGCGACAGTGTGTCCGTCCGGGCTGTGACCTTCGCCGATCTCACGAGTAGACCTGATTGAGAAGGCCGAATGAATTCTGAGACAGCGCTTTGGTGCGTGGGCGGCGCCCTCGTGGTCGCGATCGCGTTCGCCGTTTACAAGGCGCGGAGCGCCGGGCGGCTGCGGGCGCGAATAGCCCGGCTGGAGGAGGCCTGCGCGGCCCGGGACGCCGCGGTGGCGCAGCTGGCCGCGATCGGTCTGCCGACCGCCGCCGACTTGGCGGACGGCGCCCGTCCGGCTCGTTCCACTCCCGCCCTGGCGCCGATCCTGGCCGGAACGCCGTTCGCCGACAGCGCGGCGGTACTCGCTCAGCGGTACACCGTCGGTTTGGGCGAACTCCAGGTCGCAGTCGCGGAATCGGTGCGGCACAAGGCGCAGGACGAGGCCCGGCAGACCACTGAGTCCTCGGTGCGGTCCTTCGCCGAGACCGTCGTCAGCCTCGGGGCGAACCTGAGCAAGGTGGTCGCCCAGGCCATGCGGGAGCACCGCGGCCAGGAGACCTTCGAGACCCTCACGCTGATCGACCACACGGTCCAGCAGATGATCCGGCAGGCCCAGTCCTACGTCGTGGTCTGCGGCGGGCTGCCCGGCCGGCGCTGGCCGAGCCAGGCGATGACCGACGTCGTGCGCGGCGCGATGGGCCGGATCCAGGACTACCAGCGGATCCGGCCGCGGGAACTGGAGCGGCAGGTGATCGGTCAGGCCGTCGAGCCGGCCGTGCACGCGATCGCCACGTTGCTGGACAACGCCGCCCGCTACTCGCCGCCCGGATCCTTCGTGGACGTCACGTTCCAGGAGGGCCACCACGGCGTGACGATCATCGTCGACGACGCCGGGGTCGGCATGAACAGCGAGCAGCTGGACGCCGCGCGCCGCGTCCTTTCCGGCCAGGAGCCGGTGGACCTCCACCGGTTCGGTCCGCACCCGAAGGTCGGCTTCCCGACGGTCGCCGCGCTCAGCAAGCGCTACGGATTCCAGGCCTCGGTCGACGGATCGAGCAGTCCGTTCGGCGGGACGCGCGCGGCGTTGTTCATCCCCGAAGCCCTGCTGGCCGCGGACGTCGTCGAAGCCGCTCCGGGCGCGGCGCCCGAGCCCGAGCCGCCGGAGCCGTCCGGGGCCGCCGAGGTGACCGGTGCCGGGCTGCCGCGCCGGCGCCGGCACATCGCCACCGCGGACACCCAGCCCCTCCCCCCGATTTTGAGTACGTCGGCCCCGCGGCCCAGTGTCGCCGCGGCGTGGCAGAGCGGCGTGCACAGCGCCGACGAAGCCGCCGCGCCGTCCGACCCCGCAGAAGGGACCCGATAGCCCGTGAGCACCACCGCCCCGCCGGCTGACGGGAACAACAAGCTGACCTGGATGCTCAGCAGCCTGGACCTCGAAGGGGTCCGCTACTCGGTCCTGATCTCCGGGGACGGGCTGCGCATGGCGCATTCAGAGACCATCACCCGCGACGCGGCCGACGCTTTCGCCGCGGCGGTCAGCGGGGTCCAGTCGCTGGGCAAGGCGCTGGCCGGAATGTGCGGAGACGAGGACAACCGGCTGCGGCAGAACCTGATCGAGTACGACCAGGCGCTGGTGCTGGTCACCGCCGCGGGGCAGAACGCGATGCTGGGGGTGTGCGCGGAACCCACGGCGGACGCCGGGCTGATCGTCCACCGGATGAACGATCTGGCCTCGCGCCTCGGCAATGAGCTCAGCAGCCAGACCCGTCGGCCATGACCCGGCCGCGGCGCGATCCGGACCTGGTGCGCGCGTACGTCGTGACCGGCGGCGTCCTGCGGCCCAGCCGGGACGTGGGGCTGGTGACCCTGCTGGTCGCCCAGGACGTCCCGGCCCAGGGGCTGGCCCCCGAACAGCGCCGGGTCCTCGGGGTGTGCAGCCGGCACGGCGCCCTGTCCATCGCGGAGATCGCCGCGCACCTGGACCTGCCGCCGTCGGTGGTCACGATCCTGGCCGCGGGCCTGATGGACTCCGGGCACCTCGCCGTCCCCACCCCGGTCGCCGACGTCCCCGACATCGATGTGCTGAAAGAGGTGCTTCGTGGGCTCCGCCAACTTGTCTGAGGTCGCGTATCTGCCGGGCACCGTCACCCGATCGGTGAAGCTGCTGGTCGCCGGACACTTCGGCGCCGGCAAGACCACTTTCGTCGGCAGCGTCTCGGAGATCCGGCCGTTGCGCACCGAGGAACCGATCACCGAGGCCAGCGTCGGCGTCGACGACCTGGCCGGGCTGCCGCGCAAGACCTCGACCACCGTGGCGATGGACTTCGGCCGCCGGACGTTCGGGGGAGTGGCGCTGTACTTGTTCGGTACCCCCGGGCAGCAGCGGTTCCTGCCGATGTGGGACGAACTCGCGCGCGGCGCGGTCGGCGCCCTGGTGCTGGTCGACACCCGGCGGCTGGACCACTCCGACGAGATCCTCAGCGCGGTGGAGAAGCGCGGCCTGCCCTACACGGTCGCGGTCAACGAGTTCGACGGCGCCCGCCGCTATCCCGCGGAGGAGATCCGGCAGGCGCTGGACCTGGCCCCCTCCACCCCCCTGACCGTCTGCGACGCCCGTGACCAGGCCTCGTCCGCCAAGGCGCTGATCGTGCTCGTCGAACACCTCACCAGTGGACCGGAGATGCTCGCGTGACCACCCAGACAACCGCTGCCGCCGCGACCGCCGCGAGCGCGCGGGTCCCGATGTACACGCCGGAATTCGCCGCCGATCCGCACGGCACGTACGAGGAGATGCGGCGGCGGCACGGCTCCCTGGTGCCGGTGCTGCTCGATCCGGACGTGCCCGCCACGCTGGTGATCGGCTACCACACGGCGGTCCAGATCCTGCACGACCCCGAGCGGTTCCCCGCCGATCCGCGCCGCTGGGAGGAACGCGTGGCCGCGGACAACCCGGTCCGGCCGATGATGGAGTGGCGGCCGAACGCCTTGCGCAGCGCGGGGATCGAGCACGCCCGGTACCGCGGCGCGAACGTGTTCAGCCTCGGCGGGGTCGACCTGCACGGGCTGCGCACGGTGGTGCAGGACGTGGCGATCGGCTTGATCAACGACCTGTGTCAGGCCGGCGAGGCGGACCTGATCACCCAGTACGCCTTCCCGCTGGCGTTCCAGGTTCTCAATACCCTGCTGGGCTGCCCGCCGGAGATCGGGGAGCGGGTCGCGAAGGGGATGGCCTCGATCTTCGAGGGGATCGACGCCGAGGCCGGCAACGCGATGCTCGCCGCGGCGCTGGCCGAGCTGGTGTTGCTGAAGAAGGCGCATCCGGCGAACGACGTCACCAGCCGGCTGCTCCAGCACGAGTCGGGTCTGGACGTCACCGAGATGGTGCATCAGCTTGCTTGTATCTACGGGGCGGGGATCGAGCCGCAGCAGAACCTGATCGCCAACACGCTCCTGCTGATCCTGACCGACGAGCGCTTCTCCGGCGACGTGCTTGACGGGAACCTGGCTGTCCGCGACGCTCTGGACGAGGTGTTGTATCAGGACCCGCCGATGGCCAACTATGCGATCTCCTATCCCCCTTACCCCGTGCAGATCGACGGGGTCTGGCTGCCTGCCGACCAACCGGTGCTGATCAGCATGTCCGCGTGCAACAACGATCCGGCGATCGCCTCGGATCAGCGGGCCGGGAACCGGGCGCATCTGGCGTGGAGTATCGGGCCGCATGCTTGTCCGGCGCAGTCGGCCGCGTATCTGATCGCTCAGGCCGCCATCGACCAGATTCTCGACGCTCTGCCGGAGATGGAGCTCGCGGTTCCGGCGGAGCAGTTGGTCTGGCGGCCCGGGCCTTTTGCGCGGGCTTTGGCCGCGCTGCCTGTCACCGTCCCGGGGTCGCCGCCTATTCCGCTGCGCTGAATCTCTCTCTTATCCGTTCCGTACCTGTCTGCCGTTTGGCGTCTGCTCGACCGCTCGACCGCTCGACCGCTCGTCTGCTCGTCTGCTCGACCGCTCGACTGCCGTATGCCCGTTTGCCATGGAAGGCCCTCGCATGGACCAGAACGTCTTCACCCTCGACCCGACCGGCGGGAACCGCCACACCGAGGACGCGTATCTGCGGGCTCACGGGCCCGCGGTGCGCGTCGATCTGCTGGGGCAGGAGGTGTGGGCCGTCGCCGATCCGGGCGTGCTCAAGGCGCTCCTGGTCGATCCGCGGGTGTCCAAGGACGCGGCCCAGCACTGGCCGAAGTTCCCGGGCGAGATCATCGGCAAGTGGCCGCTGGCACTGTGGGTCGGCGTCAGCAACATGTTCACCGCCTACGGCGCCGACCACCGCAGGCTGCGCCGCCTGGTCAGCCCGGCGTTCTCGACCCGCCGCGTCGCCGCGATGACCTCGCGGATCGAGGAGATCACCGACGCGCTCCTCGACACCGTCGCGGCCACCCCGGCCGGCCAGAGCGTCGACCTGCGCGAGAACTTCGCCGTCCCGCTGCCGATCCAGGTCATCAGCTCCCTGATGGGACTGCCGGACAGCGCGCAGAAAGCCTTCCGCAGCCTCGTGGACGCGGTGTTCGACACCACGCAGTCAGCGGAGGAGGCGACCGAGAACGCCACGAAGCTCTACGGCGTCCTGGCCGACCTGGTCGCCGAGAAGCGCGAAAACCCGGGCGACGACATGACGTCCCTGCTGATAGCCACCCGCGACGACGAGGGCGACGGCTCGGCACTGGCCGAACAGGAACTACTCGACACCCTGCTCCTGGTGGTCTCGGCCGGCTACGAGACCACCGTCAACCTGATCGACCAGGGCATCACCTTGCTCCTGACCAGCCCCGACCAGCGCGCGAAGCTGGAAGCGGGCCAAGTCGGCTGGCGCGACGTGGTCGAGGAGGTCCTCCGCTTCGAGGCGCCGGTCGCCAACCTCCCGCTGCGCTACGCGGTCCAGGACGTGGAACTGCCCGGCGGCGTGACGATCCGCCAGGGCGAAGCCATCCTGGCGTCCTACGCAGCCGCCGGCCGCCACCGGGACCTGCACGGCGACAGCGCGGACGAGTTCGACGTAGCCAGATCCATCAAGGACCACCTCGCCTTCGGCCACGGCGTGCACTTCTGCCTCGGCGCGCAACTGGCCCGCATGGAAGCCGAGATCGCACTGCGCACGCTGTTCACCCGCTTCCCGGAGCTCGCCTTCGCCACGGACGCGGAACTGCGTCCGCTGGAGTCTTTGATCTCCAACGGGCATCAGGTGCTGCCGGTGGTGTTGCGGCCTGCGTGAGGCGGGTGATGTAGCGGCTTCGGTTCCCGGGTGCCCCGGCCGTGGCCGCCACACCTTCACCGAGGTCAGCTGGAATTGGGCGGCACCCGTCCTTCAGTATTGGAAGGACGGATGCCGCACATTGTGCGCCTAATGTGGATTCGCCGAACTACCGCCCGCCGGCCAGCTCCTGGACCGCCGGGCCGATCTGCGGCCAGGAACCGCCATTCAGCTCGAACGTTCCGGCACTCGTTGTGCCGTACAGATCGGTGTCGGTGACTGCGAAGGCAGTACCCGGGTTGCCGGTGGGTGTCCACAGTTCGGCGCTGTTGTCGTAGTGGTTGATGTTCCCGGTGTTCGGGTCGGTCGCATACAGGTCGGTGCCGCCGGCGTAGAGGTGTGCCGCCGGACCGCCTATCTGGGTCCAGCCTGTGTTGCCGCCAACGAATTGCCGGACTGCGGAGTGGTCTGGTGCGAGCCCGAACAACCCGATCGCGTTGACGACGAACTCCGACCCGGGTCCACCCACCTGGCTCCAGTTGTTCGGTGTGCCGTTGTAGTGGTTGATGTTCCCGGTGTTCGGGTCGGTGGCGTACAGTTCGGTGCCGCCGGCGTAGAGGTGTGCCGCCGGACCGCCGATCTGGATCCAGCCGGTTCCGGTGTACTGCATGACTTGGGAGTGATCGGGCGCGAGGCCGTACAGGCCCACGGCGTTCACCGCGAACTCGGCTCCGGGTCTGCCGATCTGGCTCCAGTTGTTCGGGGTACCGTTGTACTGGTTGATGTTCCCAGTGTCGGGGTCGGTGGCGAAGACTCCGTAGCCGCCGGCGTAGAGATGCCCGGCTCGACCGCCGATGGCCGTCCACGATGTGCCGTCCCACTTGTCGACCGCGGTACCGCCCTGTGCCAGCGCGTACAGGTTCGATCCGGTCGCAGGCCCGTTGTGGAAGGTCAGCGGCGCGAGATAGACACCGCCCGCGCCCCAGCCCGCTGAGCTCACCCACAGGTTGCCCGTGTTGTCCGGCACCACTTCGGCTGCGTGCGCGTCGAGGTGCCCGACCAGGTTGGCCATATCGAAGTGCAGCGGATCAGTGCTGGCGAACACGTCGGTGCCCGCGTAGTCGCCGCGTGGTCCGATGAACAGGTACCACATGCCATCGTGTTGGTAGACGAATGGCGACTCGGTGGGCCCGGCACCGGTGCCGGTCGTCGGGTCGGTGTACGCGATGGCGCGATCGCTCCAGTGGATCAGGTCAGTGCTGGTCCGGTAGGCGACGACGTGGTTGCCGCCGGCTGGCGCGCTGGTCGCGTCGTAGTACATGACCCACTGCGAGCCGACACGCGCGACCATCGGGTCCCGGGCGTCGTAGCCGTCGGTGAACAGCGGGCCGGACGGCAGACGGGTCCAGGTCACCAGATCCTTCGAGGTGGCGAGGTTGATCTCCGAGTTCGTGTGGTCCGGGCCGCCGCCGCAGTAGTACATGTAATACGTGTCGCCGACGTGGATGACGTGGGGAGCCCACAGGTGCGTTTCGTCATAAGGAGGCGTCGTGTCAACCGTCAGTGCGGGCGCTTGCTTGGTCCACGGCCCGTGCAGGTCCGGCGCGGTAGCGTGGGCGAATTCTGTTTCGTCGCCCGGATCGGACGGTTCGGCGTGGGTGATGCCGAACAAGTGCCACTCGCCGCTGGAGTCCTGGACGAAGGTGTGGTCGTTGATGTACCACTGCTGGGAAGCGGTGCTGGGATCGTAAATCTTGGTGAAGGCGCCGGCGGTGACCCAGTGGGCGCCTTGTTGGAGCGCAGCGGCTGCGTGCGGTGTGGCCGGCGTCTTCAGTGACACCGAGGCCTCGGCATTAGTTCCCGCCGCTATCAGGGCGACTAACGCTGTGAGTGCGCCGAGCGCGGTACGCATACCGCGATGACGCTTCAAGACTCCTACATGCATAACCTGTCTTGCCTCCTGGCGTGGTGGTGCATGGATGCGGTGGCCCCGCGCTCCGTGGCGGGCGACCCATCGGAGATCATGCCGCCGAAGTCGCTCACATGCCTTGATAGTGTCGGCCGCCCGCCGATCTCGAACTAGCCGCTTCCGGTGAACCGCATGACCATGCTGCGGTCCAGGGCCAGGCCGTACATGGTGTCGTTGGCTATTGCGAAGGTGCAGCCGGGTCCGTTGATCCAATCCCAGCCTTGGGTGCACTGCGCCCAGGCTTGAGCTTTCTCTGGGTACTGCCACACTCGACCTGCGCCGGCGGACCCCGGCTTGGCGAAGGCCGTTGGGGGGCTCCAATATCGTCAGTCTGACGAGAATGATGTCCGGTGAATGCCGGCACCGCCGGGCGCGGACCCTTCGGCCTGGACTGCGGGAAGGTCCGAGGCCGCACGATCAGGGAGCACCCTTCCCTGACCGCCCGAGGCCTATCCTGGTAGGCATGCCCGACACCGCGACCACCGACCAGACCTACATCGTCCGCACCTACGGCTGCCAGATGAACGTCCACGACTCCGAGCGCCTGTCCGGCCTGCTGGAAGGCGCCGGCTATGTGCGGGCGGCGGATGGGGCCAGTGAGGCGGATGTGGTGGTGCTCAACACCTGTGCGGTGCGGGAGAACGCCGACAACCGGCTCTACGGGAACCTGGGGCATCTGGCCTCGGTGAAGGCGGGGCGGCCGGGGATGCGGATCGCGGTCGGGGGGTGTCTGGCGCAGAAGGATCGGGGGGAGATCACGCGGCGGGCGCCTTGGGTGGATGTGGTGTTCGGGACGCACAACATCGGGGCGTTGCCGGTGTTGCTGGAGCGGGCCCGGGTGCAGGACGAGGCCCAGGTGGAGATCCTGGAGTCGCTGGATGTGTTCCCCTCCACGTTGCCGACGCGGCGGGAGTCGGCGTATGCGGCGTGGGTCAGTGTGTCGGTGGGGTGTAACAACACCTGTACGTTCTGTATCGTGCCCGCGCTGCGGGGCAAGGAGAAGGACCGGCGGCCCGGGGAGATCCTTTCCGAGATCGAGGCGCTGGTGGCCGAGGGCGTGTGCGAGGTGACGCTGCTCGGGCAGAACGTCAACGCGTACGGGTCGGAGTTCGGCGACCGGGAGGCGTTCGCGAAGCTGCTGCGGGCCTGCGGGCAGATCGAGGGCCTGGAGCGGGTGCGCTTCACCTCGCCGCATCCGCGGGACTTCACCGACGATGTGATCGCGGCGATGGCCCAGACCCCGAACGTGATGCCGCAGCTGCACATGCCGCTGCAGTCCGGCTCGGACACCGTGCTGCGGGCGATGCGCCGCTCCTACCGGCAGGACCGCTACCTGGGCATCATCGAGCGGGTGCGGGCGGCGATGCCGGACGCGGCGATCACCACCGACATCATCGTCGGCTTCCCCGGGGAGACCGAGGAGGACTTCGAGCAGACGATGCACGTGGTGCGCGAGGCGCGGTTCTCGGCCGCGTTCACGTTCCAGTACTCCAAGCGGCCCGGGACCCCGGCGGCCACGATGGAGGAGCAGGTGCCCAAGGAGGTCGTGCAGGCGCGGTACGAGCGGTTGGTCGCGCTGCAGGAGGAGATCTCCTGGGAGGAGAACAAGAAGCAGGTCGGGCGGACCGTCGAGCTGCTGGTCGCCGAGGGCGAGGGGCGCAAGGACGGGGAGACGCGGCGGATGTCGGGGCGGGCTCCGGACAACCGGCTGGTGCACTTCGCGGTAGGCAGCACTCCTGCTGATGAGCTGCCGCGGCCCGGCGACATGGTGTCGGTGCAGGTCACCTACGCGGCGCCGCACCACCTGAACGCCGACGGTGCGGACGGCGGGAGCGCCATCAAGGCCCTGCGACGTACCCGGTCCGGCGACGCGTGGCAGGCCCGGCAGGAGCAGCCGGAGGGCGAGCGGCGGGGGCCCGCCGTGGCGCTGGGGATGCCGTCGATCGGTCAGCCGGCGGCGGCAGCTCAGGCGGACAATGCTTGCGGCGTCTGCTGATCGACGTGGTCGTGTCGAAGGCCCCTGCGAAGGAGATCGCAGGGGCCTTCGATTCGTATCCGGCTACTGATTGCCGGACCAGTTGGCCGGCCCGCAGCCGTCCACGGCCTTCTTGGCGGCGGCGTCCAGCCACGGCGTGATGTCAGTGGACTGCGAATGGTTCACGGCCAGCGCCACCGAGAGGACGATGTAGCGGTGCTGCTGCTCGCGGTACTGCTTGATGGTCGCCGACTGGTAGTCGCCCTGGCACGCCGTGGAGCCGGGCCCGCTCTCCGGGCACCAGATGCCGAAGTCGGCGGTCGACTGCTGCGCCAGGTCGTTGTAGACGGTGGTCGCGGTGTGCTCGTCGGGGAGCGGCAGGACCTTCACCGAGACCAGGTACTGGCCGCTGTCGTCGACGTAGGCGGCCGCGATCTCCTTGCTGCAGCTGTTGGAGGTCAGGATGTCCTGCATGTTCGAGGACATGTCGGTCTGCACGCACGGCTGCACGCTGCCGGCCTTCAGCGTGTAGTGCACGCCCTTGTCGTCGGTGAAGTCCTGCGGCACCAGCGCGTTCACCTCCAGCGGCGTCTTGTCGGTCTGCATCGCGTTGAGCGAGTTCGGATCGAACGGCGTCGTGGTCACTCCGGGCGGGGAGTCGGTGTCCCCGGCCGAGTCGGTGTCGGTGACGTCGCCCCCGGCGGTGTCGCTGGAGCCGTCGGACGGCCCGCCGGTGTCGGACCCGGACGCGGCGGCGGAGTCGGTCGGGAAGTTGGTGCCCGGCACGGACGTCGGCAGCGCCGACGACGGGGAGGACGACGAACTCGTGGACTTCGCGGCGTTCCCGACAGCGTCGGACGACCCGCTGTTGTTGCTCCGCGTGGCGAGCACCACCAGCGACACCACGGCGGCCATCGCGACCACAGCCCCGACGATGATCGCCGCGGTC
The DNA here is from genome assembly GCF_018274385.1 of Catenulispora pinistramenti. Lineage (GTDB taxonomy): Bacteria > Actinomycetota > Actinomycetes > Streptomycetales > Catenulisporaceae > Catenulispora > Catenulispora pinistramenti. The sequence goes on from NZ_JAAFYZ010000192.1 coordinate 21,326, forward strand.
TTGCCCCCGTTGCCCTTGTTCGGCGGCGGCCCCTGTTGCGGGAAGAAGGGCGGCTGGCCCGGCGGGGGACCACCCCAGGGTCCGGGCGCGGGTGCGGGCGGCGGTTGCTGCCAGGCGCCTTGCGGCTGGGGTTGGGGTTGTGGCTGGGGTTGTGGCTGCTGGAGCCAGGGGTTCGGCGCGCCGGGCGGGGGTACTGCGG